>JANPKU010000125.1:0-39505 GCA_031426215.1 Actinomycetes bacterium | reverse complement strand
CGGACCAGCCGCCGTCCCAGTTCCAATTCATGATCGTGTCGCTCCTCGTTCAGCAGTGCCTGACCACCATTGGACCAGGGCGGGCGCCGTTGTACATCTGCGCCCTCTACCGATTCGCACTGCGGAAAAGTACGGATACTCCGCTTCGTAGGATCGCTGCGCGCGCAATTGGTGTCCGTCGAGGTCGGGCACCCTGTCGACAGCGGAAACCGCTCAAGATCGGCGGTCGGTGCGGGCGGTCACCTACCGAGCTGGCCTGAGTCGTCTCCGTCGAGCAGTCCCGCTTGCTTGGCGCGGCGGACCAGTTCGGCACGATTGCGGACATTGAGTTTCTGGTGAATGTGGGACCGATGGGTCTCGACGGTGCGCACCGACACGAACAGTCGTTCACCGATCTCAGCGTTGGTGAGCCCGAGTGCCATCATCCGCAACACTTCGAGCTCGCGATCCGACAGCTCACCCCCAGGGCCGCCGAGGCGGGCCGGGGTGGCATCCGGTGCGAGGAGGGCAGCACCCAAGGTCGGATGCACGTACTTCATTCCGCTTGCCACGAGTCGTACAGCCTGGACCAATTCGATGTCAGCAGCATCCTTTACCAGGTAGCCGGCGGCGCCCGCATCGAATGCTCGGCGCAGATAGGCAACGTCATCGTGCACGGTCAACACGAGCACCTTGGTGGCCGGGCTGATCAGGACCACCGCTGCGGTCGCGTCGATCCCGCTCCCGTCGGGCAAACCGAGATCCATCACGAACACGTCAGGTGCACATTCCTCAGCGAGTGCCACGGCCTCCTCGACAGTGCTGGCCTCGCCGACGACCTCGAGGTCGGCCTCGGCGTCGAGGATTCGGCGTAGCCCACTCCGAACAACGCCATGGTCGTCACACAACGCAACACGCACCACGTCAGCCAAGGGGTACCTCCAGCACGAGCACCGTTCCGGAGCCGAGGGTCGACGAGACGTTCACCGTTCCGCCGGCGAGATCAGCTCGTTCGACCATGCCTCTCAGCCCAAGATGTCCACGCATGGGTGCAGCGTCGCTGTCGAAACCCGATCCGTCGTCCTCGACCAGAACTCGCACTCGTCCGTCGGCCACCAGCACTGTGATGCTGGCCGTTGCCGCACCAGCATGGCGAGTGACGTTGGTCAGCGCCTCCTGAACGACCCGGAAGACAACGGTCTCGACCTCAGGCGGCAACCTGTCCTCGGCGAAACCTTGCGCCGCAAGCGCGACAACGGTGTCACCGCGAGCGGTCATGTCTTGGGCCAAGCGTTCAAGCGCAGGAAGCAGTCCGACGTCGTCGAGCACGGTGGGCCGAAGGTCGAACGCCAGTCGCCGCGTCCTGAGCAGCGCATCGGCCACGAGCGAGCGAACGTCGTCGCTGCGCCGACGAGCGTTGTCGAGGGCAACCTCGTCGCCGGCCAAACACGACTCGAGAAGGCGAAGGCCGAGCAGCACGGAGGTGAGAGCCTGGCCAATGTCGTCGTGAAGGTCGCGCGACACCCGGGCACGCTCCAGCTCTTGAGCACGCAGAATCTCAGCCAGCATCTCCCGCTTGAAGCTGGCCCGCTCTGTTGCCACTGCGAGTTCTGCCACCGCCTCGGCGTGCGCACGTTCGGCCCGCACGAGGTGAGCACTTTCGATCGCGCCCACAGCGAACGCAGCGAATGCGACGACCAGGGCCTCGTCGTCATCGGTAAAGAGCCCACCGTCCGCCTTCTCTGTGACGTACAGGTTCCCGTACCACCTGCCGGCTCGACCGATCGGCACACCGAGGAAGGTCTGCATCGGCGGATGATTCGGAGGGAATCCTCCGGCCCGAGGGTCGGCCCCGAGCTGGTCGAGGCGGATCGGTCCGCTGGTGACTGTCAGCTCACCGAGGAGGCCGCGACCGCTCGGGAGTCTTCCGATGCGAGCAACTGTGTCATCGTTCATTCCGTAGTGGATGAAGGACTCGATCGTTCCGGTGTCGTCGTACATCCCGATCGCCGCATACTTGGCGTCGGCGATCGTGGCGGCGCCAGCGGCGATGCGCCGGAGCACCGTCTCCAACTCGTGCTCACCGGAAAGAACCAGTACCGCCTCCAGCAGTGCCTGCACCTTTCGCGGCCAGCCAGCATCGGCACCGTCGAGATCCGGTATCGCCGTTGCTGTACTCACCTACACAGCGTAGTAGGCCGAGGTCACCGCCCGAGCCGCTCCTCGGCCCACTCCGTGCGCCCGTGAGTTCTGATCGGTCAGCGTCACAGATCCATTGCAATCAGCAGACACTGCGAACGTACGGGTACGGATTCACCGCTCGTCCACCGCCGGGGTGGACCTCGAAATGGAGATGGTTGGCCGTCGTGTTGCCGGTTGCACCTACGTAGCCGATGACTTCCCCCTGTGAGACCGACCGGCTCGACCCCTCCCACGCGCTGAGGTGCGCGTAGTAGTACTTCGTGCCGCTGGAGCCCTGTAACCAGATCGCGTTTCCGCCGAGCGCGTTCGTAGAGAAGCTTGCCGATCCCGACTCGACTGCGACCAACGGTGTGCCGCCGGGCGACATCATGTCGACGCCTTCGTGGCTGCGCCCGCCCGAGCGGGGAGCCCCCCACGTATCGGCGAACGCTCGGGGTCCGGCCACGGGACACACCATCCCACTTCCGGAGTTCGATGCCGGAGCATTCGGTGTTGCCACACCGGACGAACCCGAGGTCGGCGCACCAGCCGACGGCCCGACTCCTCCGGACACCGGAGTCCGCACTGCGGCCCGTTGCACTGCGGCCGCGGCTGTCGCTTCTCGTTCCGCAGCAGCGCGTTCCACTGCTTCGCGGGCGGCGCGCTGGCGGTCGAGTTCGTGCTGCACCTGAGCGTCGATGACTCGCCGTTGTTCGACTTCGGCGAGACGAACGATCTCGGCTTCCGCACGAGTCTTCAATTGCTCGAAGTTGGTCTTCGCCTGCGCTTGGTCGTCCCGGCGACGCTCCAGTTGTTCCTGCGCGTCAGCTATCTCGCTCATCAGCGAGTCCAGCTCGTCGAGATCGACCGCTGCGCCGCCGCGAGCAATCGACGCGAGGTGCTCAGCCGTCAGCGCTTCGTTGGCGTCATCGAAGTCGATGAGCAACGGCATCGCGGCCGTGCCGCCGTTGACAAAGCTCCGAGCAGCGATCGCCTGCAGCTGTAGCCGCATCGCATCGGCTTCGCCTTTGGCGAGCGCGAGGTCGGCTTGTTGCTGATCGATCTCGATGGCGAGTTCGTCCAACATCGACTCGGCGTCGAACATTGCCTGTGAAGCGGTGTTCGCTCGGTCGCGCGCATCTTGGATCTCTTCGGCGGCCTGCTCGGCCTCGGCACCGCTGTGCGTCGCACGGGCGCTGGCGGGGAGCGCAAAGGCGGAGGCCAGAGCGAGCACGATCGCAACCGTCCGCTGCGTTCGCCGAGAGGTAACCTGCTTCTCCGACACCATGTCGTAAAACGCTACCGGATTGTTGCGATTCGATGACGACGGAGACTGCATTCGGGGGAGGGGCGACGACCGCAACGCCACACCTGGGTGCGACGTTTTGCGGAGCTGGTGTACCGGCTCTCTAGGGTTGACCGCTGAGCCGACGCCCGCTTTCGGTCCAGGCGTTCATGCCACCGTCGAGTTCGACGATGTTGGTGTAGCCGAGCCTGGTCAGGCTCTCGACCGCCGTCGCTGACATGTCGCCAGAACGACAGTACACGGCCAATTGGGTGCCCTGGTCGGTCGGCAGGAGTTCGGGATCGATGTCGTCGAAGGCCATGAACAGATCGGTGCCGTCGATCTCTCCGTCGTAGGGAATGTGGACATTGATCATGACCGTCCCTTCGGCCGATGCAGCTCCTTCGAAGCGTGCGGAATCGACAAGTTGCGACGTTGCCCGATTCATGTCAGTCGACTCGCGCTGTGTGTCAGTCATAGACATTCCGTCCATCGAGGATCCGGCGCTGTGGTCCATGCCCGGCATGCCGAGTGCGAAGTAACCAATTGTCGCTACAACGAGAGCGACGATGGCTGCGACGAGAATCCGGCCCGATCGTTGCTCGGATCGACTTGCGGTCAAATCTGCAGGGTTGTCCGTCATCTTCCTTGTCTCGATCGGTTCGGCATGTTCAGCGACATCAGTCAGTAGTGCTCAATTGACGCAGACGGTCACGACGCAGCGGCGACGAGCCACGCAGTCACAACGACAACGAATGTGAGCACGATCGCCTCGGCTGTGACCGTCGAGCGAACCGATTCGTGGAGCGCCTGGTCGTCGGGGTTGCGTTCAAGCGCAGGCATCAGTCGGAAGTGGTTGTAGCCGCCAGCGATCACTGCGACGCCTGCGGCGGTGGACTTCAACAGGAACGTCTGTCCCCACTGAGTCGACGTCAACTCCCCGATGGAGTCGAGAATCGACACCGCCATGACGAGTCCCGCCACGACGACGGCGCCGAGGGCGACACTGGCGACTGCCGAGAACCTCACGACGAGTCCGAGCGCATCAGATGATCGTTCGTTTCGGTGCCTCCACCACAACACTGCCGCCATCGTGACGACTCCTCCCACCCAGACCGAACCGGCCACGACGTGCACGCCGTTGGCGAGTGCGTGAAGCGGACGGAAGCCTTTGGTCACTGTGTGACCGTCGAACCAGAACGAAGCGATCGCCAGTCCGATGCCGACGAATGCCAGCCATGACGCTTTGTCGGGGCGCCAGTGGAGCGAAGTTCCATCCTCGATGTCAACCTTCGGGCGAGAGCGATAGCGGGGCGATGCCGCCGTCCTGACGGCTCCGCTTCGTGAGCCCAGATCGTTGCGCGACAACCCGTGGGCGAGCGCAAGGCCGGGATCGATGAACCCGCCATGACCAGCCGGCACGATGCTGTCGGGGGTGTTTCGCAGCGCCGGCGCCGGCGTTGCGAAATCAGCGTCCCCGAGCAAGCCCCAGAAGTCGGAGTCGACGTCCGATTGGACAGGCGAGTTGACCGCAGATGACAGGGTGCGTGCGCGTCGGGGCACTCGCACGGCCGCCGTCGTGACGACGACCCCGCATACGATCGCCAGACCGGAGGCTGCACGCAACGCGGCGGCGGCTCCTGTGGATGACGACCACGCAGAGGTCAAGGAGTCGCCGGCAAAGCGGGTGACACCGACGTACTCGGTGGCAGCGCCGACCACAACGGCAACAGCGAGAATGCGTATCGCGGTGATCAGCGACATGATTTCGGCGAATGGCCCGCGGAGCGTGGTGGCGGCGAACACGAGTGCGCCGATCACCAGCACGATGGACGCGATGTTGACGAATCGGCCGAACCGAGCGAGCGACTCCCCGGATCGTGCTTCGTCGACCTGCAGGAAGTCATCCATGGCAGCCATTTCCTCGGGTGTCATGGAGGACATGTCATTCGAACCCATCGCTGATTGTTGCTGGGGCGTCATGTCGCCCATCGCAGCCATTTCCTCGGGCGTCATGGAGGACATGTCGCTGGCGCCGGGGGTGGTCACCACGACCGGAGCGGCCCCGGCTGCTTCCTCGCCGATGGCGAACGCGAAACTCCCTGCGATCGGGTGTGCGTCGCCGGCTCGAACGCTCCACTTGACCCCCACTTGGCCCGCTGACAGTGCTGGGTCGAACGCGAGCCTGAACACCTTGCCGTCGTCGGTGGTCACTGATGACGGCTCTCGGACCTGCCCTGTCTGGTCGAGGACGACGAACCCTTCGCCAGCTTCGGTCGAAGCATTGGTGAATTCGATCAGGATCTCACTGACGGGACCGATTTCGACAGATCCGTTCGCTGGGGTGGATCCGACGAAGGCCGTGTGCGCACTGACCGGACTCCCGCCGACGACGAGCCCGAGCACGGAAATGGCGGCCCCGACGAGCGTTCCGACGATGACTCGTTGAAACGCTCGGGGTCGCTCGATGGGGTGTGCGGTCGCAGGCATGGCATCGCACCCTACGACGCCATGTCGTGGATCAGATCTCAACCGGCCAGCAACGCTGTCATCTGGTCGATCTCGGCCTGTTGGGCCGCGATGATCTGATCGGCGAGCACCAGCACGTCCGGGTTGGATCCGGATGCCTTCACGGTCTGAGCCTGGGCGATTGCGCCCTCGTGGTGAGCGATCATCATTGTCGCCCAGGCGGTGTCGAATTCTGGGCCGGTCAGGGTCTGCAGGTTCGACATGTCCTCGGCCGACATCATGCCCTCCATGCCTCCCATTCCTTCCATGCCCTCCATTCCTTCCATGTCGTCGCTCCCCATGCCCTCCATGCCTTCCATGCCGGGCATCTCGACGGGCTGCCCCCACGCCTCCAGCCACCCCGTCATCAGTTCGATCTCGGGGTCTTGAGCACCCTGGATGGCAGTGGCCAACGCCACGATCTCGGGGCTCGCCGCAGCGGCGGGCGCAAGCGCGAACTCAGCCATCTCGACCGCCTGCTCGTGATGAGGGATCATCCCCTGGGCAAAGACGACGTCGGCATCGTTGAAGTCACCGGCATTCTCGCTTGCAGCGGTGGCGGACGATGTCGCGTCGCTGCTGGAGCTGTCGCTACCGCATGCACTGAGCAGCAACGCGCCGACGGTGGCGGGGACGATGAGGAAACGGAAGGGGTGGAGCATGAGTTCCTTTTATCGGGGTGAAGTTCATATCGCGTAGTGCGACTACGACGGACTGTAGTAAGGGATTCGACCCGATGTCGGCGCGGGTTGGGGTGACCTGCGTCATATCGGGGGTTGTGCGCCTGATTGCGATCCAAATACGACACACTGTCGTACATGAACCTCGAATCGATCAGTCGTCGCGATTTCGTCGTATTCGGTGGCGCTGCCTCGCTTGCCCTGATTGCCGGCTGCACATCTGACTCACCTGGCGGCGCTGGTTCGGCAGATGGCAGCGCGAGCGACACGGTCGATCCCTCGCTGCGAGCGGATGTGGTTGCGACCTATCGGGCGGAACCGCTCGAACTCGACCTTGCGGGCCGGATCGTGCGGACCGCCGGGTACAGCGCGATGGTGCCCGGCGACGCGCTGCGTGCCACGGCCGGTGATCTTGTCGAAGTTACGGTCGTCAATGCACTCGACGAGGCGACGTCGATCCATTGGCATGGTCTGGCAATTTTCAACTCGATGGACGGCGTGCCCGGACTCACTCAGGGCGACATCGAACCTGACGCGTCATTCACCTACCGTTTCGTCGTGCCCGATGCCGGCACTTACTGGTTCCACCCGCATCACGGTCTGCAACTGGATCGGGGCTTGATGGCGCCACTCATCGTCGAGGATCCAGCCGAGCCGCTCGCTGCTGACGTCGAGTACACCCTGACGCTCGACGATTGGCTCGATGGCACAGGGACAACGCCTGATGCGGAGTTCGCCGCGCTGCGCCACATGGGTGGCATGTCGATGGACGACATGGGCGCAATGACAATGGCCTCGTCACCGCTGCTCGGCGGTGATGCCGGAGACGTGCAGTACCCATATCACCTCATCAACGGCCACCCGATCGACGATCCTTTGACTCTTCTGCCCGCTCCTCGTGCGGGTCAGCGAGTTCGCTTGCGCATCATCAATGCCGGCGCTGACACCGCCTACCGATTCGCTATCGGCGGACATCGGATGACGGTGACCCACACCGACGGTTTCCCGATCGAGCCGGTTGTGGCCGATGCCATCCTGATCGGGATGGGTGAGCGCTACGACGTCACGATCGACATCCAGTCAGGTGCATGGCCGATCGTTGCGCTCGCCGAAGGCAAGGACCTCACCGCTGGGGCCATCATCCGTACGGCCGATGTGATCACATCGGCCCTGCCGGAACTCGGTCGGCCGCTTGCCGAACACAGCGGTGTCTGGCTGCGTTACTCCGATCTCCGAGCGACCGAAGCGGCTTCGCTCGAACTTCCTGCGAGCAGCGAAATTCGGGAGGTCCCACTACGGCTGACCGGCGGGATGATGCGCTACGACTGGGGCATCGACGGCCGGTCCTACGGTGAGCACGAACCGATCGAAGTCGCCCAGGGCGAATGGATCCGACTTGCGATCCGCAACGATTCGAAGATGTGGCACCCCGTCCATTTGCACGGCCATACGCCTCAACTCTCGAGTCAGCGCTTCGGCGTTCGAAAGGACACGGTCAATATGCTCCCGGGTCAATCGGTCGATCTGATCTTCCAGGCAGACAACCCGGGAAGTTGGATGCTCCACTGCCACAACGCCTACCACCTCGAGTCCGGGATGGCCACAGTCGTCACGTATACGGCGTAATTGCGTCTACTGAGACTTCTGCGGTGCAGCGTCAGGGCATGGTGTGTGAGTGCACCCGAGCGCAGCACGCATACCGTTGCTCAACTGCTCAGCGACGAAGTCGCTGGCTACCCACCCCCCGGCACCGACGTGCAGCGCTGCCGTTCGGTAGGCCGCGTCGGGCTCGGGCCCGATCACGACCATCCGATGGGAGGGAAATAGGTGGTCGGCGCAGCCACAGCGGTATTCGTTGAATGATCCGGTGTCGAGGACGACCAAGTCGGGGTCCATTGACCGGATCACACCGGCAAGATCGCTGCCGTCGGAGTCCTTGGCACGCCAGCAGGCGTGGTCGCGAGCGAGCAGTTCGAGCGTGAACTTTCGCATCAGCGGATGCGCGATCGCCACCAGCACACTCGGCTCGCCGGTGCACACCGGACACCTCGTGCGTTCTCTGGACCCACTCACGGACCTCAGCGTGCGCCCGCAGCGTGCGCTGGCGCATCCGCAGCACTCACGGAAGGTGCCTGCGGAGAACTACGGACTCGGCGACTGTCGGAGTCGTTCGAGCAGACCACGGTGGCGTGGGGTTCGAGGTCGTCGACCGACAATGTGTCGTAGTGTGGATGGCCAAGCTCCCACCGAGTCTCCCCAGCAAGGAAATGTAATGACCGAAGAGACGGAGCACCCGACGCAGCGAACTGCGCTTCATGTCATGGGCCACGTCATGAGCTCTTGTTGGATCCGACGTTGAGGCGCCCGACGACCGCGACCGTCGTCTTCATGGATCTGGTGCGATTCACGTCGCTTACCGACGTCCACGGCGACATCATCGCAGCCGATGCGGCCGAGGCGCTCGCCCGCATCGTGGGTGAATCACTCGCCGAGGGCGCTCAACTCTTGAAGTTGTTGGGTGATGGGGCTCTCGTGATTGCCGAGGAACCAGTATCAGGACTGCGAACTGCTGCGACGGTGGTCGAGCGGTTGCACGACGACTCGACCGGACTCGACGTTCGAGGCGGGCTCCATCATGGCCCTGTCGTGTGGCGCAACGACGACGTGTTCGGCTCTTCAGTCAACCTGTCTGCGAGATTGGCTGCGCTTGCCGAGCCAGGCACCCTTGTGCTGACTCGTTCAGTCGCAACGCACGGCGCCGCACTCGACCTCGACGCCGCACCCCTCGGCGAGCGGGCGATTCGCGGCCTTCGCTCACCGGTCGAGTTGTTCCAGATCAACCCATGCCGTCACGGGGATGACTGGGTGACCGACCCGGTATGCGGAATGCGTCTGAGTGGGACCGAGTCGCTGGCGCCGGACGGGCATATCGGATTCTGCTCGGCGCGCTGCGAAGATCTGTTTCGAGCGCAACCTGAGCTCTACCGGTTGCCGAGCGATCGCTCGTCATCGAACGAGTAGACCATCGCCTGATCGCAATGACGCCGCGGCACGGCGCACGCAGCCGCTCGCGGGCGCTACCCGACAGTCGTGGTGCTGGTTGCCGGTGACACCGTCGTGGTCGTCGACGGAACCGTCGTGGTCGTCGCTGGAACCGTCGTCGTGGTTGTCGGTGGAATGGTCGTCGTGGTCGGCGGAACCCAGTTCGGATCGGGATAGTCGAAGATCATGGGCTGAGCTCCGTACGTCTCAGGCTCTTCGACCCCGTCGAAGACGTAGATGAAGTCGTTGATCTCGATGAGGTCCGGCAGGTACTCGGCGATGTGCATCGGGTGACGCACGCAGCCTCGCGAGGCCGGGTAGGCCGGAACACTTCCAGCGCCGTGGATCGCAATGCCGTAGTTGAAGTACACAGGCTGATACAGGCGGCCCAGCTTCGCGTTGCGCCAGCCATCGACCTTCCGTTCGAAGTGGTAGACGCCACCCGGGGTGACCGAAATGCCGCAGATGCCCTTCTCTTCCGTCGTGCCGTCGTCAAGATCGATCTCGACGACGTCGCACCACTCGACCCCGGCGCCCGACGACACATGGCTGATGATGCGCGCTTCGCCGTCCTTGAACAGCACCGACACCTGCTCGGGCAGGTACACCTCCATGTGCGTCCCGCCGGGCGTGCGCCTCGGCGCGACACGGAAATCGGAATTCAGCTTCTCCCAAATGTCTTGGGTGACGATTCCACGCATCTCTTCGCGGGGCGTTCCGAGTACGAGCTTCTCGAATGCCCACACCGCACGAAGTGTGGCTCCGCCGAAGACACCATCGACCGGGCCAGGGTCGAACTGGCGGCCGACGAGTGTGGACTGCAGCGCTTCGACCTCTGCGCCGACCATGCCTTCGCCGAGGTCATGTGCCAGTGGAGGGACCGTCGGCGCCGCCGGAGCGGGTGCAGCAAGCGCAGCCGGCGTCGCCGGCGGGGTTGTCGACGTCGTTGTCGAAGTGGATGTCGTGGGACCCGAGGTTGCCTCTTCGGCTCCGGCCGAGTCCTTCGTGGCGTAGGACCAGTACCCGAGCGTGGCCGCCGCAGCAGTGCCCGCGAAGATGAAATGGCGCCGCGTGAACGTGGAGGGCTGCGTCCTTCGGTCGTGGAGATGTGAACGTCTGCCGGGGTGCGAGCGTTCCATCAGGCCAATACTACGAGTTGTCGTACATCGTTCCGAGGGGTGTGGACAAGTTTCGTCGATGTTGCGAAACGACCGACTGCGCGAGCAACACGCTGGTTCGGTAAGCGGCGCGTAGTACCGCCGGGTCAACGGGGTATGAACACGCCCTGGACGTTGACGGTGACGTTCATCTCCGACTTGCGCCACGTCTCACCAGTCGCTGTGTCGAGGCCGAGCCATGTGATCAACGAGTCGTGGTCGGCCACGCTCAGCCGTGCGCACCCTTTGCTCGCAGGCGTCGGTGGCACGTTGTTCGCGCCGTGTATCGCCTGCCCGAGGTCGAAGTACAACGGCTTGTAGAGGTTGCCGTTCAACGGATTGTCGACACCGACCGGGAACTCGCTGCTGTCGTGCCATCCGCCGTTGTCCAGCGCCGGATTGAACCGGAATGCTTCGGCGCGGTCCTGATCCCTCGTCTCGAACCCTTCCGAACCCGTGGACGTCGGAAAGACGAACACGGTCTGATCGCGAGCGCCGACGAACATGATCTGACAGGTGCGATCGATCAGCACCCATCGCTCGGACTCGGTGGCGGTCGACGCTGGCGTCGGCAGCACGGTTGCAGCGAACAGGGTCGCCTGCTCGCTCGAACCTGGCGCCATGTCGGCAATCACTGGGTTCAGACCCAATGCGAGCCGTGCGGCGCAGAGACGTTGCCGGGTGCGCGGGCCAGACATACCGTCGACGTCGAGGTCAGCGATACCGAGTCCCGCGAACAGTTCGTTCAACTTGCCTTGTTGTCGCTCGACGTTCGCAGCGATGGCCGACGCTCTGATGACATCGTCGATCTGGGCTCGGGGCTCACCGTTGATGTCATTGACGACGTTGCCGATGCAGATGTCGACGAAGCCGCCAGCGGCGATGGCATCGATTTGTCCGTTCTCGAGCCAGAGCCCGACGACGTCGAGGGTTCCGTTCGCCGCCGCAACAGCCTCGGGGGACGACTCCTCCTCGACTCGCACGACACACTCCGGGGCGAATACATCGAGGGGAGCCGGCGGGGACGTGGTGCTGGTGGTCGACGGCGCGGCCAGTGTGGTCGGCGGCGAAGGACTCGTGGTTGGCACTGTGCTGGAGGGCACCGGAACGACAGTGGTCGCAGCCGGAGCGGACTCGGCCATCGGGCTCGACGATGTCGGTTCACGACCGTCGCGCACGTTGCCGACCGCCGAACTGTCGGTGGTCGCCGTACATGCAGCAATGAGGAGCGATCCGAGCACGACGACAAGTGCGATCTGGGCCTGGCGGCCACGTGGCGATCCATCTGACCGGCCCGTCACGGCGGTCATGTGGACGTGTGACCGGTCATGCGAACTCCAGCCGTGGCGTGATCTGCAACGGGCCGAGGTCGAGGGTCCCAGTTGGCGGGCTGGGGATCGATCCGAGCAGGACAAGCATGAAGCGGATGCTACTACGACACCATGTCGTATTGAGTGCGTCCTGGTGACGGTGCTCGTGGGTGTCACCCGTGGGCTCCCCTAGGCTGGCGGGGCGCCGGGTTACCCCGAAAGCCGTGCTACCGACAACGCCTGGTCGACAGTCGTCGAAATGGAGGGATGAAACCGATGAGTCGTCGAGCTGACGGAGCACTCGAGTCAGATGTGATGCAGGCACTTTGGGCTCTGGATCGGCCGGCGTCGCCGAACGACGTCATCAAACACATGCGCACCGACCTTGCGTACACGAGTATTGCCACCATCCTTGGCAGGCTGTGTGACAAGGGCCTTGCGGCACGACAACGCCAGGGCCGAGCGTACGTTTACAGTGCGTCCAACACCGAAGCTCAAGTCACCGCTCGCAGAATCCATTCACTCCTCGACGCGACCAACGATCGCGCGTCAGTACTGGCCGGATTCGCAAAGGGTCTCGACCCCGACGACGCTGCCGGCCTGGCGGCAATCCTGAACGGCAACAAGTGACCGGTTTCGTCGCGCTCCCACTCGCAATCGTCCTCGCCATTGCACTGCTCGGTGGGCGCACCCTCGATCGCCTGTCTCCGCCCACCGCCACACGGCTGAACGCTGTTCTTCTGGCGGCCGTGCTGATGGCTGCGGTACCAACCTTCTGGATTCTCGCCCTGAGTGGCCTCGCCCACGCGGGCATCGGGAGTTCGCTGAATGCCTGGTCACACCACCTCCTGCCCGACCACCCATTGGTCAGCGGTGTCATTGGCGGGCTGGCTGTCGTGTTTGCAACCGCCGGAACCGTTCGCATGGCGCTGGTGCTCTTGGCAGTCCGCCGAATGCGCTCCACGCACCGGTGCGCGTTCTCGATCATCGAGACACCCGAGGTATTTGCGTTCACCCTGCCCGGTCCAGGTGGCACCATCGCAATCTCGCGCGGTCTACGTCAAACGCTCGACGACGACGAATTCAACATTGTTCTCGCCCACGAGCGTGCCCACGCCCGTCACCGTCACGACCGTTTTCTCGTGCTGGCGCTCCTCGTCGATGCCGCCGTACCGATCATGCGATCGGCGACGAACCAGATGCGATTCCACATCGAGCGGTGGGCTGACGAAGCAGCTGTACGCACGACTGCGTCGGACCGACGGGCGGCGGCGCGCACTCTTGCCAAGGTGGCCCTCGCGAAGCCGCCGGCCCCAGTCGTACTTGGCATCGCGTCCCGCGGGATTGCAGCCCGAGCCTGCGCCCTGCTCGATCCGCCGCCGGCGGCGACGCCGGTCCGACAGGCCATGATTGCTGCCGTAGTGCTCATGACGACGGCACTGTCGGTGACCCAGGTGCATCACACCGTCGAGTTCACGCTCCACGTCCTCACCTGATCGAAGCGTCCGCTCATCGCCCAACATCGGTAGCGGTCGTTCGTGAGCGGGAGTGATTCCGAGCCGACGTGTCACCCAACCCACACGACGGTTCACCCGATCACCCCACGTAGGCGACAGATCGTGTCGACACGACCACACCGTCAGCGCCGCTCGCAAGCGTGAACACCGGACTGCCGCTCAGCAGCGGCCGGCTGTGGGCGGTCCCCGGTTCGGGCCTCGTCGAGGTGGACCAAGGTCCGAGTGGGTCGCGCGGAGGCCGGGTGTGGTCGTCCGGGCCAGATCGGGTCGGTCTGCCTCGCCGGCTCGGGGGTCGTGTGCGGTCGACGTCAGCTCCTCGCGTGCGAGAGCGGCAAGCGGGTATACACCCTTGCAGGTACCCCTCAACGGGGAACCTGGCACTCCCAGCCCTGCGACATCGACGACCCCGAACTGGGTGAGCACGTCGATGCGAAGGTTGCGCAAAGCGCAACCTGCAAGGGTGTATGCCCACCCCCCACCCCGGCACAAGCCCCCCTTGACCCCACCCGAGACAAGACGCGATCGGGCGAGGCGGACCACCCCGAACGATGCCCGAGCACCGAGCGCACCCCCGGGCTGCCGCCCGACCGGCGAGCTACCACGAACCGACCGGCCAGGCGGACGACAAACTCTGTCCCACACGCGCCACTCCCCTGCCTTTACCGAAGTGGAGGACGCAACGGCCCTCCCAGGACCAACCGGAGGAGCGACCGATGTCGACCACGAACTCCAGCACCGTCACGATGACCGTCACCGAAACGGCGAACGTGCTCGGGATCTCCCGTTCGAGCGCCTACGAGTGCGTTCGCCTCGGAGCGATTCCGTCGATCCGACTCGGCCGACGAATCGTCGTGCCACGTCGAGCCGTCGACGAACTCCTCGAGACGGCGTCCATCCGCGTCCCGGCAACTACCAACTGAGCAATGCAGCAGCAGCCTCTGCGGCCTCGCTCTGCTGACCGGGCATCACGTGGCCGTACGTGTCGAGCGTGAAGCTGACGGACGCATGACCGAGCCGTTCACTGACGACCTTCGCGTTGACGCCGGCGGCGAGCAGATGCGAGGCGTGCGTGTGGCGAAGATCGTGAAGCCGGATCCTCGGGATGCCCGACGACTCGACCAACCGGTTGAACGCCTGGCCGACGCTGTGGGGTCGCATCGGCTCTCCGATCTCGTTCGCGAACACACGGTCGTCGCTCGGCGACGTCACTCCGAGCTCGAACAGCTCCTCGCGTTGCGTTCTTCGGTGTCGCTTGAGTACGGACACGGTCCGCTGATCGAGATCGATCGTTCGCCGGCTCCGCTTCGTCTTCGGCACGTCGATCGTCTCAACGCCGTCGAGGTACGTCGCAGCAGCGCGCACCTTCACCGTCGAGCGTCGGAGGTCGACCGCGTCCCATCGGAGTGCGACCAGTTCGCCTCGGCGCATTCCGGTCATCGCCGCCACATGGATCAGCGCGCCGGCGCGATAGTTCTCGACGTAGTGCAGGAACCGGCTCAGTTCGTCGGGCGTCCACACGTTCATCTCGGGCGCTCGGTCGCGCGCTGCGGCCATGCTCGGAGCGTCGGCGAGCCGGGCGACGTTGCGGACCACGAGCCCCTTGCGTTCCGCGTCATGGAGCAACTTGCCGATCGCAGTGTGGACGTGATGCACGGTCGACATCGACAACGGGCGGCCCTTGATACCGCCCGACCGCAGCAGCTCGGCGTAGAGATCGTCGAGGTCGGTCGCTCGGAGATCCTGCAACTTGCGCGGCCCCAACCGGGGCAGCACGTAGAGCTTCATCGTTCGGCGGTAGCCGGCGATCGTCGACACCTTGCGACCTTGCGTCTCGAGCGCGTTGATCCACGTCTCGACGAAGTCGCTGACCCGCAGCGCGGTCGGCGCGACGAAGTCCTGACGTCGGTGCGAGTCGATCGTCTCGGCGAGCGCTTGTTGCGCTTCCTTCTTCGTCGGATACGCCCGCTTCGACTGTCGACGACGATCCCCCTCATGCCACGACACGTGCGCGATCCACGGCTTCTTGCGGTCATCGCGACGGTAGACCGTGCCGTTCGCCATGGGGTCCCTCTCAGAGCAATCGGGAAATTCTGCTACCCAAATGCTACCCAAACGAGATTTTCGGGTCAATCGTTGCGACTCACAAATAATCTAGGTGGTCTTTTTCAGCGCCCCTGGCAGGAATCGGACCTGCGACACACGGTTTAGGAAACCGATGCTCTATCCACTGAGCTACAGAGGCTTGACCGCATCGCGTCAGCGATCGACGGCACCGCACGATACAGGCCCGAAAGTTCACCCCTTGGCAAAGCCGTCGGGGGATCAGCCACCCGCTCGCTTGCGGGGATCAGCGGGGAACGATCGGGCCTCGATCAACCGGGCCGAGATGACTTCCGCACCGGCAACGATGGCGTCCAGCGCGGACCCGCAAGCGGCGATCAACGAAGCCTGGCTGCGATCCGTCGCTGCTTCGATCGCTCCACGTGCCGCCCGGCCCTCGTCGGTAAGGTCGTCGCCGTCCATCCAGCCGCGCTCGTTCAGATTCCGCACGGCAGCCGCCAGCGCCTCCGGTCCGAAACCACGGGTGCCGCTGTACTCGCCCAGTCCGAACCCGAGCCACCGCTCGGTGAACACATTGGCCTCCACTGCGTCGAGATCAGCACCCACGAGCACGGCGAGGTGTCCGTCGCCGCGATGTTCCCGGACCAGTTCGGCCGCCCTCCACAAGCGCCCACCGGGTGACGCCGGCACCGGCAGCGAGCGCAACCCGCTGAACAAGGGTCGCCCGAGGCCATCGAGGCCGTTCACGGCGTCCAGCAACGGATCAGCGATCGCTGCGCACTCGGCGTCGCTGGCCACAGCGCTGACACTCGCAGCACCGCCATTGGCGCGTGCTGCGAGGATGTCGTCCCGAGTAACGCTCGCGACTCCGACGTCGTACACCGAGCCGATCAAGGCTGGCTCGAACACCCCGAACGTCGCTGCCACGAGAGCAGCCGATGGCGCACCGAGCGCAGCGGCGCGACCCCACACGTACGCTGGCAGGAAGTCAACGCCGAGCGCGTTCATTCGCTCACCAGCCCCCCGCGACCACCATCCCTGCGTGGCGATCGGCTCCAGCGCGTCGCGCAATCGCCGAGCCGGCGTCGCTGCGACGATCGGCTCGGGGATCGGCTCTGCGAGTGGCACGAGGAAGATGGCGGCGATGTCGTCGTAGGTCACGCCGCTCAGTCTCTCCCACCGCCTCTCGTGCCGATCAGACGGAGCGCGCCGAACCACTATCGTCACGGCGCACACCCACGGCGAGAGGCAGGACATGGACACCAATCCGGTCATCGAGATGCTCGGTCGACGACTCCGACTGGCGGTCGTCGGCGGAGGACCCGGCAGTTTCATCGGGGCGATGCACCGGGCCGCCGCCCGACTCGACGATCGCTACGACATCGTGGCGGGCGCGCTGTCGTCCGACCCCGAGCGTTCAACTACCGCGGCGATCACACTCGGCATCGCTGCAGAGCGCGCCTACGCAAGTGCCGACGCGCTGTTCGTCGCCGAATCCGAGCGCACCGACGGCGCCGACGTCGTGGCGATCATGACGCCGAACGACAGTCACCATTCGTACGCAATCGGGGCGTTACGCCACGGGTTCGACGTGATCTGCGACAAGCCGATCACCAACACCCTCGCCGAGGCCTTGGAAGTACTCGCCACCGTCGACGACACCGGGCTCGTGTTCTGCCTGACGCACAACTACACCGGCTATCCGATGATCCGTCAGGCGAAGGCGATGGTCGCCGAAGGTCTGCTCGGAACGATCCAGCTGGTCCAGGTCGAGTACGTCCAAGGAGGAAAGGCCGGCGAGCGAGATCCCGACCGGGACGGCCCACTCCCCTGGCGCTACGACCCCGTGCGCGGCGGGCCCTCGCTGGTGCTGGGCGACATCGGCACGCATGCCCACAATCTCGTCCGATTCGTCACCGGCATCGAGGTCACCGAACTCGCCGCCGACGTCGGCCACATCGTCGCGAATCGTCTCGTCGACGACTACGCCGGTGCCCTCCTGCGATTCGCCAACGGGGCCCGGGGATCGTTCTGGGTCACACAGGCGGCTGCCGGCGTCGAGAACTGCCTGCGCCTCCGAGTATCCGGTACGAAGGGGACGTTGGAATGGATGCAGGAGGCCCCGACGCAACTGGCATTCAAGTCGCTGGGCGCACCAGCAGAGATCCGCACGCCGAATGGCCCGGGAACCTTGCCGTTGGCGAGGCGAGCGAGCCGTATCGTCGCCGGCCATCCCGAGGGGTTCCACGAGGGGTTCGCCAACATCTACACCGACGCTGCCGAAGCGATCGCTGCCCGACGCGCCGGAGTCGAGCCAGACCCCCTGGCCCTCATGTTCCCCAACGCGATCGACGGGGTCAAAGGGGTCGCATTCGTCGAGGCGGCCATCGCCTCGTCGGCCAACAACGGAGCATGGACGACAGTCGACTGAGGGGGCGCATCACGAGCGACCGACTCTCGGGACGCCATCGGTAGCGTCGAGCCATGCGGATCTTCTTCACCGGCGGCAGCGGCAAAGCCGGACGACACGCCATCACCCATCTCGTCGACCGCGGCCACAGCGTCACCAATGCCGACTTGGTCTCCGCCCAGCTGGCGAACGTTCCCGATCTCCGCGTCGACCTCACCGACGCCGGCCAGGTGTTCGATGCCCTCTCCAGTTACGCCCGCCACAGCGAACTCGAGCCCGGCACCGGTGTCCCCCGCTACGACGCCGTCGTTCATTTCGCAGCGGTGCCGGCGATCCTGATCCGGCCCGACAACGAGACATTCCGCGTCAACGTGGTCAGCACCTACAACGTGATCGACGCCGCGATTCGTGTGGGGATTCCGAAGGTAATCTTCGCGAGCTCGGAGACCACCTACGGCATCTGTTTCGCTGACGGCGAGCTGCGGCCGGACTACGTACCGGTCGACGAGGAGCACTCGACGATCCCCCACGACAGCTACGCGATGTCGAAGGTCGTCAACGAGGCAACCGCCCGATCGTTCCAAGCCCGGTCGGGAATCGACATCTACGGGCTGCGGATCAACAACGTGATCGAGCCCGACGAGTACGAGACGAAGTTCCCTGCGTTCGTCGCCGACCCGGCACTGCGACGGCGCAACATCTTTGCCTACATCGACGCCCGAGATCTCGGCCACATGGTGGACTGCTGCCTGAACACCGACGGTCTCGGTTACGAGGTCTTCAACGTGGCGAACGACGACACGTCGGTCGACATCTCGAGCGCCGAGGTCTACGAACGTTTCTACGACGGCATCCCCCAGCGTCGCGAGATGAGTGAGTTCGAGACGTTCTACGCAAACGACAAGGCGAAACGTCTCGTCGGCTTCGCGCCGCGGCACTCGTGGCGCGAAGCGCTCGGTCAACGCGGTCGGTAGACGCAGCGGACCCTCGCGTCACCGACTGGCGTACGGTCGCTTGCATGTCGATCGACACCACCCAACCAGCAACCAACGCTGGTCCACCCGACGGCCCCCCGCTAGACGAGGCCGTCGCCCGGCTCGTCCACACCCGCGCGATCCGCTGGCTGCACTGGATCAACTTCCCGCTGCTGTTCGTGATGATCTGGAGCGGGCTACGGATCTACTGGGCAGAGGACGTCTACGCCTTCGGGATCGGCAGTTGGCAGTGGTTCGCGTTCTTCCCCGATGCCGTGTACGAGACGCTCGAGCTCGATCGCCGCCTGGCCCGCGGTTTGGCGTTCCACTTCGTGTTCGGCTGGCTGTTCGTGATCAACGGAGTGATCTATTCGATCTATCTCCTGGTGACGAAGGAGTGGCGACACATCCTCCCCGACCGACACGCCGCCCGCGAGGCGAAGGACGTCGTGCTGCACGATCTGCACCTCCGCAAGCGCCCTCCCCCTCAGGGCAAGTACAACGCAGCGCAACGCATCTCGTACACGGTGGTGCTCATCATGGCGCTCGTGATCGTGGTGAGCGGGTTCGCCATCTACAAGCCGACCCAGCTGTACCCGTTGCCGTTGCTGTTCGGCGGGTACCAGGGCGCCCGCCTCGTGCACTTCACGATGACGATCGGGCTCCTTCTGTTCTTCGTGGTCCACCTCCTCCAAGTCGCCCGGTCGGGCTGGGGCAACTTCCGTTCGATGATCACGGGCTACGTGATCGAGCGCCGATCACCGAGCGACAACGACCCAGCCGCCACCTCGACAACCACCATCGACACCGCTGCCATCGACGCCCCCGCCATCGACGAGGTGTCCGCGTGACCGACGATCGCACGGACATCGAGCGACAGGAGCACCGCGAGCGTGAGCTTCGCGCTCAACTCGACCATGCTCCCACGATTCCCATCGGTGAATTTCGCTCGCGATCGCGCCGGTCATTTCTCACCGGTGCCGCGGGTCTCGGTGCGGCGTATCTCGGATGGCAGTGGCTGCAAGGCCGGCCCGACGTCGGTGGTATTCCGGAGCCATTGCGCAACGGCCTGGAGTTCAACGAAGACGTGTGGCAGACCGTGTCCGATACCCGGTCCGCTCCCGAGCATCCGGTCTCGAAGGCCACCCCGATCCAGGTGAACGGTCGCATCGGGATCCGAGACGAGATCGACCTCGCCGCCTGGACCGTTCGCGTCGAAGGCCCCGATGGCGAGGAACTCGACGAACTCGACATCTCGACGTTCGAGGCGCTGCCGCAGCGCGACATGGTGATCGAACACAAGTGCATCGAAGGTTGGTCGAGCATCGTGCACTGGGGCGGCACGCGCTTCAGCGACTTCCACGCCCGATACGCCGACCAGGTCGGAGATGTCCTGTTCGTGAGCCTCGAGACCCCCGACGGCCTCTACTACGTCGGTTGGGACATGGCGTCGATCATGCACCCCCAGACGATGCTGGCGCTGCGCCAGGGTGACCAGCCGCTCGATCAGGACCACGGCGCGCCGCTTCGGCTCGCGACACCGAACAAGTACGGCATCAAGTGTCTCAAGCGGATCGGCCTGATCCGGTACGCCCGCGAACAACCAGCCGACTACTGGGCCGAGCGCAGTTACGACTGGCACGCAGGGCTGTGATGGGCCGCCGAGCTGAGCGCACGCCTCCGAAGGAATACACAGCTGCACCGGTCGGTTCAACGCTCCATGCGCCAAATAGTCGATGCGACCACTCGCCGAGCGTTCTCCACGCTGAATGCATTGGTGCGCCCCGCCGTGCAGGCGGGCCTCGGCAATCCCTTTCCTGTCGGTGCCGGAGCCGTCGTGCTCGAAACGATCGGGCGACGGTCGGGGCGCCCACGGCTCGTCCCCGTGTTGTCGACCCGCACCGGCAACACTCTCACCGTGAGCACCGTCCGCGCCGACTCTCAGTGGGTTCGCAACGCAGAAGCCAACTCGAATGTCGCAGTCTGGCTCGGTGGCCGGCGCCGCTCCGCGATCGCCACCGTCCGGCGCGGCCCACTCAACACCGTCCGCCTCGACCTCGTAGATCGAGCTGCCTGATCGCCGCACCCAGCGGCTGCGAGCGCAGCCGGTCGGTCCTCAGCCCCCCGGCGGACCGACCGGCTCGCAATCGTTTCCGCATCCCGTGACCGATCCGGAGAATCCGGCTGGTGCGGGTCGGTGGAGCACTGCACCCGACGGCGAGAAGCGCACGGTGGCCTCGCCGTCGACCGTTGCCTCACCGTCGACGATCAAGCTGTAGCCCCCGTCGTCCACCGGCGGGTAGCACAGCGCGATCGACGATCGGGCTGCGGCGTTGAGCGCCGTTCCCCGGCCGACATCCATCACGAGTTGCGCACCAGCCCACGCCGGGGCGACTGCGACGATGTGGGGCCGAAGGTCGTCTCGGACGGTCAACAGATACGCCCAGCCGTACTCGCCGGTGGCGGCGGCCAGGTCGTCGATGGCAACGGGAATGCTCATCTCCGAAGCGTAGGCCCGCACCCCCAACTCCCCCGTTTGCGTGACACTTCGGGTGGACCGGGGCACCGAGAATGCAACACGAACGGGGGTGGATGTCGATATACCTGACCGGGTTGGTCGGGTATGACGGTAGTGTTCGCCGTCGGGACCCATCCCCGACCGCAACCGTTCAACGAGGAGATCCACCATGTCCGTCCGTCTCGGCGACATCGCCCCCGACTTCACCGCCCCCACCACCCAGGGCGACATCAGTTTCCATGAGTGGCTCGGCGACTCGTGGGGTGTGCTGTTCAGCCACCCCAAGGATTTCACCCCGGTCTGCACGACCGAACTCGGCTACGTCGCCAAGATCAAGCCTGAATTCGACAAGCGCAACGTGAAGGTGATCGGTCTGTCTGTCGATCCCGTCGAGAGCCACGAGCGGTGGGAGAGCGACATCGAGGAGACTCAGGGCACTGCCGTCAACTTCCCGATGATCGGCGACCCCGAGCGCAAGGTCGCCGACCTGTACGACATGATCCAGCCCAACGCCAGCGACACCATGACCGTGCGTTCGGTGTTCGTCGTCGGCCCCGACAAGAAGGTGAAGCTCACGCTCACCTACCCGGCATCGACCGGCCGGAACTTCGACGAGATCCTGCGTGTGATCGACAGCCTCCAGCTCACCGCCGACTACAAGGTCGCAACGCCGGCGAACTGGAAGGACGGCGAGGACGTGATCATCGTCCCAGCCCTCTCCGACGACGAGGCCAAGGACCTGTTCCCCGCCGGCTGGAACCCCGTCAAGCCCTACCTCCGGGTCACCAAGCAACCGAATCGCTGACACCCAACCCGAAATTGCCCTGGGTAGTGACGCTGAGCGTCACGATCCAGGGCAATTTCGGGTTTTCAGAGCCAGTTGGTCTCCACCCAGGCCCGCACGGGTGGGGCCAGATGGTGGACATGTGCCGCCGGGTCGTCACGAATCTGCGTGGCCGAGATCGGCACGGTGACCCGATCGGCGTCGACCACCTCGTGCTCGGCGCCGAAACGTTTCGCCAGCTCGACCACGTAGGGGTCCGACGAGAACACGGCGTGAGGACCGTCGTCGAGGGGCCAGTGCGATGCGAACAGCGCCATCCACTTCGCCCATAAATCCTCGTCGTCGAAGTCGGTGCCGAGCCGGTGCCTGAGCTCGATCACGGTCACGTCGGGATGGAGCTCTGCCAACCAACGGGCTCGGAGCCTGCCGGGTGCTGCGTCGCGATCAGGTGAGGTGTTGACGAACACCACCAATGCCTCGCAGCGACGCGCAGCCCACTCGATCATGTACGAGTGCCCGAGGTGGGGTGGATCGAAGCGACCGACGATCAGCCCGGTGGGATGCAACGGCTCGTCCGACATCGTGCCGCAAGCCTCACGCCACCGGCTCGCCAGAGATGTCGACCACCGCAACGAGTGAATCCGCCACGACTTTCCAGCCGGCGCCGAGATGACCGGAACCGACGTGGGCCACCTCGGCCGTCTCCAGCGAGCGGGTCAACGCCACCAGTTCCCGAGCGACCACGTCTCCCGCAGTGTTGGCCGTCTCGTGAGCACGATCGAAGTGTTCGACGGCAACTTCTCGTTGGCCCAGTTGCAACTGGGCGGCTCCCGCAGCGATGTCGGCGATGACGCGATCGAGATAGCTCGCCCCGTCGTCGAGCTCCACCTGAGATGCGTCATCGATCGCTCCCGACGAATCGGCCGTGATCGCACGCCCCAACGCCCGGACAGCGAACAGATAGGGCGAGAGGTTGCTCACGTCGAGGAGCACGGCAAGCGCTTCGTCAGCACGACCGACCTGGCACAACGCCAACGCCAGGGTGATACGCGACTCGGTGCCGTCGGCCCCCATTGCGTTCGACCGGTCCAAGGCCTGCCGGCTGATCGTGAGGGCTCGCTCGCCCAGGCCGAGGTGCACCGCAGCACCTGCGGCCGCCATCATTGGAAACGACAGGTCGCCGAACGAGTCGCTCAACGCAAGCGACTCCTCGATGCCCCGCTCGGCCTCGTGAGTGCGACCGAGTGCAACGAGCGCACGCATTCGCGGCGCCAGAGCCTGAACCGTGCCGAACTTGTCACCCATCTCTCGGAAGCTCGTCAATGCTCGACGAGACAGGTCTTCCGCCTCGACGAATCGCGACGACCACAGCCGGATCGAAGCGATCAGCGAATCCATCATCGCCGGGGCCCAGGGATCGCCGAGCTCCATCGAGTCGCGCCGGACTTCGACGGCGAGCGCCTCCGCCTCATCGAAGCGGCGCTGATAGAAGCGGACATACGCCAGGAGACCCGCTGCCCATCCGCGACCGAACCGGTCGCCCAAAAGGTCGAACTCCTGCGCGGCGGTCAGCAATCTCGTCTCGGCCAACGTCGCATCACCCGACAGGAACGCAACCCAAGCCTGGTGCTGGCGAACCCAGGCGCGTCCCCGGAAATCCTGCAGCCGTTCGGTCAGTGCCTCGGCCTCACCCAGCAGCCATTCGGCATCCTCCAACGAGCCGCCGAACACCTCGGTGAGTCCGCGTTCGCGCAACGACGACGCCAACTCGATGTCGTCGTCGAGGTCACGGAAGATGTCGACGCTCGTACCGAGTTCACGCCGGGCATCGGCGATGTCACCGTCTCGCTGGTGCAAGATCCCGAGGAGCCGGCGCGCAATGCCTTCCTGACGTCGATCGCCGGCCGCCAGCGCCGCTTCCAGAGCATCCTCGGCGTCAGCGCGCGCTGACGCAATCGCCCGTCGCTCTGCTTGGGCTTGGGCACGCAGCAGCAACAGTTCACGAGCAACGACGGGGTCGCTCGGGCCGAGGTCGAGCGCTCGGGTCGACTGACGTCGGACCTGATTGAACGCTCCGATGTCCATCGAGCGCTTCGCCGCCTCGAACAGGAGGCCGACCGCCTGATCGGCGATGTCGTCGGCCAAGCCGGGCACCGGCCCGATCTCGGCCGCCAGCTCGGCGGCACAGGCAGCATGATGGGCCACCTGGTCGATCGGAACTCGCAAGGTCTGGCTCATCACCGCCGCGGTGCCGGCGTGTCGTTGCGCACGCACCAACTTGGTCAGTGTCTGATAGGCAACCTCACGGACGACATCGCTGCGGAACCGCCAGGTCGGACCGTCGACCTCGAAGAGTCCATGCTCGTCGAGGGCGTCGAGATCTTCGAAGCTGAAGTCCTGTTCCATCTCGGCCGCGAACTTCTCCAACGACTCGACCAGTCCGGATGCTCCGAGAACCGCAGCGTTGTCGATGATCGAACGCTGAGCCAGCGGAAGCTGATCGAGACGCGCCGAGATTAGTGCGCGCAACGATCCCGGGAGGGCGCTGCTGCTCGGATTCGACTTGGACAGTTCAGCGAGCTCGATCAGGAACAGGGGATTGCCGCCACTGCGGTCGATCAGACTGTCGGCGAACGCATCGTTCGCCATCGAGCCGAGCACGGCGCCGACGAGCCGCGAGGCATCTGCGCGAGCCAGCGCATCCAGCGGCATCCGCACTGTGATCGGCTGATCGCCGACAGGCGGCCAGTCGAGCTCGGCTTCATCGCGCTGCGCCGTCATGATCAGCAGCGGACGGTCGACCAACGATCTGGCGACGCGGTGGAGCAGCTCGATGATCAGCACATCGGCCCACTGCAGGTCGTCGATCCAGAGCACGACGGGGCCAGTCCTGGTGCGACGGCGCAGACCTTCGACGATCAGCGAGAACAGGATCTCGCGGGCTTGCGCCGGCGGCACCTGATCGAGTTCCGATGGGTGCCCGAGCATGTGGAGCACACCCTCGACGAAGCGTTCGAGCACGGGATCTTGGGCATCGAATCCGTACAACTCGACGCCCTTGGCCCGGCTCATGTCACGCAACAGATTCGGCGGTGCGTCCTGGTCGAGTTCGAGGCGACGGAACAGCGCCGTGGCGATCGGTGCCCACACATTGGTCTCGCCGTACGGAGCACAGACACCCGAGAAGATCGCGACGGTGCGACTGGGGAAAGCATCGAGCGCTTCGGACACCAACCGGGTCTTGCCCGCACCAGCCTCACCGATCACCGACACGATCGCGCTCTGCCCGTTGGCGACCATCGCCATGATCGACGCCAGGAGTTCCCATTGCGTCGAACGTCCGACGAACGGCACGTCGTGGAATCGCGGCCCGATGGTGGGGACGCGACGACGACGGCCGACCACTTTCCACACTCGTTCGGTCTGCTTGCGCCCACGCACGATGAGCGTGTCGAGCGGCTCGCGCAGAATCTCTTCGGAGGCGAGCGATGCCGTCGAATCACCAATCAGGATCCCGCCGGGCTCCGCCAGGGTCTGCAAGCGTGACGCGACGTTGACGACGTCGCCCATCGCGGTGTACTCCGCGGTTCCGGACACGTTGCCGACCACGACCTCGCCCGTGTTGACCCCGATACGCAACTGCAACGGGCCGTCGAGATCCGTCTGCTCCGCTACGAATCGAGCGAGTGACTCGTGCATCTGCATGGCTGCTCGGATGGCACGATCAGCGTCGTCCTCGTGGGCGACCGGCGCTCCGAACAGCGCGAGGATTCCGTCGCCGAGCACCTTGTCGACACGCCCGCCGAATGCAGTGATATCGGCGATGAGCCGTTCGAAGCTGGCATCGATCAGCCGTTTCACTCGCTCGGGATCGAGGTGCTCCGACAACGCTGTGTAGCCGACGAGATCGGCGAACACGACCGTGACCACCCGACGCTCCTCAGTGCTGGGCGAGGCGATCCACGACGCGACCTCGTTCCCGCACGACGGACAGAATCGTGCGCCGTCGGGGAGTACGGCGCCGCAGGACGCGCAGATGACCATCAACCTGTGATCGTAGGGCACGTCCCCCCACAGACGGACCACCGCAGTGATCGGAATGGGTAGCGTCGGGCTCACCATGCCGCACCCGCATCCCATCGTCTGGTTGCGCACCCATCCCCGCGCGGCCGACGGTCTGCTCGCGCTCATGATCGTCGCAGCGGCGATCCCTGCCCACCTCGTCGGCAAGACGACCGTGGACGATCCGAATCAACTCGATCCGACGTGGTGGACCGTAGCGATCGTGGTCGCCGGTACCGCACCCATCTACTGGCGGCGCACACACTCACTCGTCGCAGGCGTCGTGGTGATCACGGCAGAGGTGATCGCTCTGTTCATCGGCATCGGTGGTGCAGCGTTCATCGGCTCGGTCGTGGCCGTGTACTCGATCGGAGCCCACACCAGCGGCGTCAACCGAACGCGGGTGACCAGTGCGATCGTCGTCATGGTCGCGCTTCTGTTCGTCGCCGGATGGATCGATGGATTGTCACTGCTCGACGAGTTCATCTCGACCGGTGTGTTGCTGATCACTGCGTTCGTTCTCGGCGACAATCTCCAGCGACGACGCCAACAGAACGCCAGCCTCGCCGAACGCGCCGAACGCGCCGAACGCGAACAAGGCTTGCTCGCCGTGCAGCGCGTCGCCGCCGAACGCACCCGGATCGCCCGCGACCTCCACGACGTGGTCGCCCACTCGGTCAGCGTGATGGTGATCCAGGCAGCAGCAGCCCGCCGGAGTCTCGCCGACTCGCCCGAACTGGCTGCGACAGCGCTCGAGACCATCGAATCGACCGGGCGACAAACGATGACCGAGCTGCGATCGATCCTCGGCGTGCTGCGTACCGACTCCGATTCGCTCGGCGCTCCACCTGCACCGCAACCCTCGCTGGCCCATCTGGACACCATCGCAGGACTCGACGACCTCCCGGTCGAACTGACCATCGACGGCGACCTCGCATCACTGCCGGACGGCGTCTCCGTCACAGGCTTCCGGCTGATCCAGGAAGCACTCACCAACGTCCGCCGACATGCCGGAGCAGTTGGCGTGGTGAAGATCGCGCTGCGTGTCACCAACGGCGACATCACGATCGACGTGATCGACGACGGTCGGGGCGCCGGTTCGCTGCCTGGACCCGATGGGTTCGGCATCGTCGGCATGCGCGAACGCGTTGCGGCGGTCGGCGGCACCATGACCGTCGGCCCCCGTCCGGGGGGAGGTTGGCAAGTGCGCGCCAGCCTGCCCGTCGATGCCGGGGTGGGCCACCGGCTGTCGCCGAGCACCGCATCGTGATCAGGATCATGCTGGTCGACGACCAGGAGATGGTGCGCGTCGGCTTCCGCATGATCCTGGAGGCCGAGGCGGATCTCACCGTTGTCGGTGAAGCCGCCGACGGCGTCGAAGCGGTAGAGCTGGCCGAGCGCGCTCGCGCCGATGTCGTGCTGATGGACGTTCGCATGCCACGAATGGACGGCATCGACGCCTGTCGCTCGATTCGCGATCACCATCCGTCGACACGGGTGATGATGCTGACCACATTCGACCTGCACGACTACGTGCACGCAGCGCTGCGCGCCGGTGCGAGTGGTTTCATGCTCAAGGACGCACCCGCTGAGCAGCTCGTCGACGCGATCCGAATCATCGCCAACGGTGACGCACTCCTTGCGCCGTCGATCACCCAGGCCCTCATCGACGAGATCGCTCGCCAGCCGGTCGGCGATCGATCGTCCTATCCCGAGATCGAGTCGTTGACCGAACGAGAACACGAGGTCCTTCGGCTGATGGCGAGTGGCAAGTCGAACGGGGAGATCGCCCGGTCGCTGTACCTCGGCGAGGCCACGATCAAGACCCATGTGGGCCGGATCCTGGCGAAGCTCGGCGCTCGTGACCGCGTGCAAGCCGTCGTGATCGCCTACGAATCCGGTGTCGTAACACCAGGAGACCGATGACGCTCGGTCCTCCTTCCGGCTGATCACGATCCACCCAGGGACGGTTGCGCATCCGTCGGATCACGGGTAGACCAGACGGCATGTCCACCACCCCTCCCGCTCCCCCAGCGATGCCGGCTCCCGCTTCCGAAGCGATGTCCACCGCAGCCGCCGGCGCCGTCGACGCTCGAAAGACCTACGGCATCGGTGACGCACAGGTGCATGCGCTCGACGGCGTCACCGTGTCGTTCGAGACCGGCAAGTTCAGTGCGATCATGGGGCCCTCGGGATCCGGCAAGTCGACGCTGCTGCACTGTCTCGCGGGCCTCGACACGCTCACCTCGGGCGCCACATACATCGGCGACACCTATCTCGCAACGCTCGACGACAAAGCGCTCACCGAGCTGCGCCGCACCAAGGTCGGCTTCATCTTCCAGGCGTTCAACCTGATTCCCACGCTCACCGCCGACGAGAACATCCGACTGCCGATGATGCTCGGTGGAGAGTCGGGCGACACCGAGTGGATCGATCACGTGGTGGCCACGGTCGGGCTGGGCGATCGGTTGAAGCATCGCCCGAGCGAACTCTCCGGAGGCCAACAGCAACGTGTGGCGGTCGCCCGCGCCCTGGCATCGCGCCCGCAGATCATCTTCGCCGACGAACCGACCGGCAACCTCGACTCGGTCACCGGCACCGAGATCCTGTCATTCATGCGCAACGCCGTCCGCGACTTCGGTCAGACGATCGTGATGGTCACGCACGACCCTGTTGCCGCCTCCTATGCGGATCGAGTGGTCTTCGTGGGTGACGGCAAGATCACCGGCGAGCTGGCCGACCCGAGTGCCGACCAAGTGATCGACCACCTCCGGAACTGGGAATGACATGAGCGCCGGAACTCTCATCGCCCGCAAGAGCATCCGCGCCCGCTGGGGTCGCACGCTCGCAATCCTCTTCGCGATCACGGCCAGCGTCTCGTTCGTGGTCGGTTCGTTCGTCCTCGCGGACAGCCTTCGGGCCACGTTCAACGACCTCTTCCAGGAACTCGGCGAGGACGTCGACCTCTCGGTGCGCGCAGCACAGCCGTTCGAGACGGACGACGCTCGCGATCCGGTCGACGTCACGATCACCGACTCGATCAGCCAGGTGGAGGGCGTTGCCATCACGGAACCGACACTCAACCGGTTCGCACAGCTCATCGGCTCGGACGGCGAAGCCATCACTCCCGCAGGCGGGCCGACGCTCGGCGTGTCATGGCAGGGCGACGACGGCATCCAGGGCGTCACCCTCAAAGAAGGTCGCGCACCGAGCGGGCCGGACGAACTCGCCATCGACAAGGCGACGGCGGACAACGAGAACCTGGCCGTCGGCGACACCGTCTCGTACCTGACCGATTCGGGCACGTTCGAAGGAACGATCACCGGCACCGTCGGCCTCGGGAGCGCCGACAGCTTCGGTGGCGCGCAGTTGGTGGCACTCGATCTCGAGACCGCCCTGGTGCACTTCGATGCCGATGGGAAAGTCGACTCGATCGACATCTCGGTCGTGGAAGGCGCCGACGTCGATGCCGTGCAGTGGGCGATTGCAGACATCCTTCCGCCCCAGACCGAGGTCGTCACCGGTGCCCAGGTCGCCCAGGAGACCGCTGACGACGTCAACCAGTTCGTGGACATCTTCGGCACGGGTCTGCTCGTCTTCGCCTTCATCACTGCGTTCGTGAGTGCGTTCATCATCAACAACGTGTTCCAGATCACCATCGGCCAGCGCCTGCGCGAACTCGCACTCCTGCGAGCCGTCGGTGCATCGGGCCGTCAGGTCCGGTGGATGATCACCATCGAGGCGTTCGTACTCGGCGTACTGGCCACGGTGATCGGCGTCTTCGGCGGACTGGCCGTCGCACGCGGCCTCATCGCGGCGTTTAACGCTGCCGGTGCCGGGTTCCCCGACACCGAGATCGTGCTGCAATTTCGCACGATCGTCGTGGCTGCCCTCGTCGGGATCGGCATCACGATGGTGTCGGTCATCGTGCCGTCACGACGGGCCGCCAAGATCCCACCGGTTGCTGCGATGCGACCCGAGCTCGGGTTCGCTGCCATGGGGTCGCGCCGCCTCGTTGCGGGCGCCGTCGTGACCGTGATCGGCGTCACGATGTTCCTGATCGGACTCTTCCTTCGTCCCGGCGGTACGCCTGGTCTGATCGGGTTTGCCGGTGTCGGTGCGCTGGTGCTGTTCCTCGGTATCGCCAGCCTGTCCTCCACTGTGGCAACGCCGGTGACCCGTGTCATCGGATGGCCGATCGAGAAGATCTTCAAGGTGCCGGGCGCACTCGCCCGCCAGAACGTCGCCCGCGCGCCGCGGCGCACCTCGTCGAGCGCATCGGCGCTGATGATCGGTGTCGCACTCGTGAGCAGCACCGCAGTGTTCGCGTCGTCGTTGCGGTCGACGCTGGTCGACACGCTCGAGAGCGCCATCTCGGCCGACTACATCGTGACCGACGCCGGGTTCCAGGGGTTGTCACCGGTCGTCAGCGAGACGCTGGCCGAGATTCCCGAGCTCGAAGCGGTCACGCCGATTCGTGGAGTCACCGGCCAGGTCGACGGCAGCACCAAGAACTTCGGTGCCGTCGATCCGGTCGCCTTCGAGAAGCTCGTCGATCCCGACCTGATCGAGGGCACTGTGGCCGATCTGGGCCTGAACGAGCTGCTGCTCCACAAGGACCCGGCGGCCGACCTGGGCGTCTCGGTCGGCTCGACGGTCGCAGTCACGTTCCAGAACGGTGTCGAACAGTCGCTGACGGTCGCCGGGATCTTCGGCGACGCCACCTTCGGGAACTGGCTGATCGGGCTCGACACCCTGGAGGTGATCAGCGACTCGCCGGCTCGCGACTTCTTCGTGATCGCCAAGCTCGCCGACGGCATCGAGCCCGCAACCGGCGACGCAGCGGTGGAAGCTGCGATGGAACCGTTCCCGCAGGCCAACGTCCAGACGAACGCCGAGTTCCTCGACTCGCAAGAGGCTCAGATCAACCAACTGCTCATCATCATCACCTTGCTCCTGGCGTTCGCGATCATGATCGCGGTCCTCGGGATCTCGATCACCTTGGCGTTGGGTGTGTTCGAACGCACCCGTGAGATCGGCCTGTTGCGTGCCGTCGGCATGAACCGTCGTCAGACACGCCGGTCGGTGCGGTGGGAGGCGGTGATCGTGTCGATCTTCGGCGCCCTCGTCGGAATCGTCGTCGGCACCTTCCTCGGCGTCGTGTTGTCGTTGGCCGTACCCGACGACGTGATCAGCAAATTGGCGTTCAATCCGGCAATCATCGTGGCGATCCTGGTCGGTGCGGTGATCGCCGGGCTCGTTGCAGCGCTGTACCCCTCGTACAAGGCGTCGAACATGAACGTCCTCGAGGCGATCGCCACCGAGTGAGCGTTCGAGATGTGCTCGGGACCGGCTACGCCGAGTCCCCTGGCACATCTCGGACACCTCGCACTCACGCGTGCGTTTGTAGGTTGGGGCGATGGCACTCGATCCCGCTGCTCTGCCCGACGAGGTGTTGACGTTCCTGGGTGAGTACCACCTCGCCACGCTCACCACCGTACGCGACGACCTGTCGCCACACGTCGTGGCCGTGGGCTTCAGCTACGACGAGGTCGCACGGGTTGCACGCGTGATCACCTGGGCGGGTTCACAGAAGGCGCTCAACGCCGGGCGGATGGAAGACCGCGGCCAGCGAGCCGCCGTGTGCCAGGTCGATGGCGGCCGTTGGTTGAGCTTGGAGGGTCCCGTGCGCCTGGTGAGCGAACCCGAGGCTGTCCGCGCAGGTGTCGAGGGCTACGCCGCCCGATATCGCCAGCCGAAGGACCGCGACGATCGCGTCGTGATCGAGATCGACGTCGAGCGCATCCTCGGTCGCGGCTGACTGAGACAACACGGGTCTGACCCCTGTTGTCCGGGTCAGCCGGCGTCGCGATTCCAGGGAAGCTCGGCGAGCCAGCGTTGGGCCGCCGGATGCGGATCCATCGGCGTGTCGTCGCTCGACCGCTCGCGCTTCGGGTCGAGGTGTGTCTGACATCCGGGGCACCAGTACAGGATCCGGTTGTGCTCGCCGAGGCGACGACATTCGATCGTGTCGGCACAACGCGAGCAACGTTGTCCGTTGCGTCCGTACACCGCCAGGCCGCCCTTGACCGATGGCGCAGTGATCCGCTTGGCGTGGTGCAGATTCGACCGCAGCATCCTCGCTGCGGTGTTGACCACACGGATCGCATCGTGTTCGCTGAGCCCTCCGACCGGTGCATACGGGCTCAACTGGGTGGCCCAGAGCACCTCGCATCGATAGACGTTGCCGACCCCGCACATCACGCGTTGGTCGAGCAGCACTTCGCCGAGGCGTGCAGTCGGGTCGGGGGAGGTCAGCAGAAGATTGACCACTGCGCCGAGGTCGGTGTCGAGCTTGCACAGATCGGGGCCGAGGCGACCCATCCCGGGATGGCGACGTCTGTCGGCCTTGCGGTACGTCTCGACCTGCGGGGCGTTGAAACACACCGCCACCCAATCGTCGACCTCGATCGCGGCACGCATCTGCGCGTACGGACGACGCCAGTTGTCGCCGCTGCGATAGAGATGCCACGAACCGGTCATGCGCATGTGTGTGTCGAGCACCAGGCCGTCGTCCCATTCGATCAGGAGGTGCTTGCCGTGGCTCTCGACAGATTCGACGACCCGGCCCGCCTGAGGCGATGGTCCGATCAACCGGGGAGCATCGAAACGGAACATTTGCTTGCCGGCGAGCGCTGTTCTCATGGCGCTTGCCGATCGATGGATCGTGTCGCCTTCGGGCATCGGTGAACATGGTACGCCAGGCACCAGGGTCGCCGACGCGATGCCCGGGGCCCACTCGTAGTCTCGATGTCCGATGCCCGGCGACGAACAACCCGACGACTCGACGACGGCCGGGACCGGCGTCACGTTGGCAGCGATTCGCGCTGCGTTCCCACTGTTCATCCCGGCAGTCCCGTTCGGCCTGGTGCTCGGCGTGGCGATCACCGACTCGGCGATGCCCACCGGGATTGCGTGGTCGACGAATCTTGCCGTGTTCGCAGGCGCGTCGCAGCTGGCAACAGTGAGCTTGGCGGCGACGGCAACCTGGCTCACGCTGGTGGCGACTGCAGCGGTGATCAACCTGCGCCACGTGGTGTACAGCGCAGCCTTGTCCCCACGCTTCTGCGACCAGCCGAGATGGTTCCGCTGGATCGGACCGTTTCTCCTGATCGATCAACTGTTCGCGCTGACCAGTGTTCTCCCGAACATGCCTGGGCCGCAGTGGCGGCGCTTCTATCTGAGTGCAGGGATCTTCTACTTCACGTCGTGGACCGCCATCGTCACGCTCGGACTCGTGGTCGGTTCGTCGATCCCGACCGAGTGGCGACTCGATGTGGCCCCGGCGATCATGTTCTCCGGCCTTGTCGTCCTGGGACTCACGAACCGCCCTGGGATCGTGGCCGCCGTCGTCGGAGCGTTGGTCTGTCTGCTGGCGCTCGAGGTTCCGAACAACGGTGGAATCCTGATCGGCGCGATCAGCGGGATCGTCGCCGGCTACGTCGCTGACACCGCCGAGCGACGACGTGAGATCGGTCGCGCCGCACCGGCCAGGCCGCTGTGAGCGCATTCGCCGCAGCAGCCGCTGTGGTGGTCGTGGGTGTGATCACCTACGCCACCCGAGCTGGACTGATCGTGTTCCTCGCTGATCGCCCACTGCCGCCGAACATCACCCGCGCCCTGCGCTACGCGGGCCCAGCGGTGATGTCGGCGCTGACCGTCAATCTGATCGCCGGTGGCCAGGGAGTCGATGGTCTGGAGTTCGTCGAGGTCGCAGCGCTCGGCGTTGCGATCGTCGTCGCGGCGACGGCGCGTAACCTGATCTCAGCACTCGCCGTCGGCATGGTCACGCTCTGGCTGCTGGTCTGGCTCCTCTAGGAATTGCCAGGAACGGCGTCGGCGAGGTCTTACGGAAGCTTGCCGACGTGCGCGAGCGCCAAGCGGATGAGACGGTCGTGACCGTTCGTCATCTGCGCGATCACTTCGTCACTCACGGCCTCTTGCGGGGTGAACCAGGAGAGGTCGAGCGCCTCCTGGGTCGGTTCGCACTCACCATCGACCGGCACGACGTACGCAAGGCTGACCGCATGGTGGCGAGGGTCGTAGAACCCGGAACGCTCGGGATTCGGGAAGTACTCGACCACCGTGAACGGGGCAGGGTTGGCGGGGACTCGCGGCATCGCGAGCGGGCCGAGATCTTTCTCGCAGTGGCGCATCAATGCTTCGCGCACTCGTTCACCGAACAGCACCCGTCCCGTCACGACCATCCGACTGATCGACCCATCGGAGGCAACGCGCAGGAGCAGGCCGACCTTGGTGACGTTGCCGAGCGGATCGACACGCACCGGCACCGCATCGACGTAGACGATGGGTACGTGCGCCCTGACGAGTTCGAGGTCCTCGGCCGACAACCAACCGGTCGAGGTCTGGGTGTTGAAGCCGTCGTCGAAATCGGTCACACGCCGATGATCCCACGTGGACCGGCCGCTCGGACGCATCCGTTCGGTGTGGACGATGTCACGCCGGTCCGCTGTGGCGTCACGCTGCTGCGAGGATGAGTCCATGCACGACGACGCCCGGCGTTGGGACGAGCGTTACTCGACGGTGACGCGCATCGACGCCGAACCGCCGGAGGTACTGCAACGCTGGCCCCACCTCATTTCGCTGGTGCCCACGTCGGGGCGGTGCGTCGATGTCGCTTGCGGGCCGGGTTCAGTCACCATGTGGATGGCCGCATGCGGTCTCGATGTCATGGCGCTCGATGCCTCGGTGGTGGCGATCGACCTGCTCCGGGCCGCTGCGTCGTCCGCAGGATGGGAGGACCGCATCGATGCTCGGATCGTCGATCTCGACGACGGTCTTCCCGACGATCTCGACGATCTCGACCTGATCGTCTGTCAGCGGTTCCGTGACCCGGTGCTGTACCCCGTCGTCATCGATCGGCTCCGAGCCGGGGGTGTGGCGATCATCACCGTGCTGTCGACCGTGGGAGCCTCAGAGCCCGGCGCATTCCATGCTGCATCGGGTGAGCTCGATGTGGCGTTCACGAACGACAGGTGTGACATCCTCCACCACCACGAAGATGGTGGTGTCGCCCACGTGGTGATCCGTCGGCGCTGAGTTGTTCAGGCGCCCCGCAACAGCACGTCACGAAACGCGCCATCACGCTCGGAGGCCGGATCGGTGCTCTCGATAAAGTCGACCAGCAGATTGGCGAAGGTGTCCGGCTGTTCGACGTGCGGGAAGTGGCCGGCACCTTCGATGATCTCCAACCGACTCGTCGAGATCAAGTCGTGGGCGGCGTGGGCGTGGGCGACCGGGATGATCCCGTCGCGGTCTCCCCACACGATCATCGTCGGGACATGCGCAGCGAGATAGAGACGATCGGCAGCGTTGACCGTTTGGCCCGTCGGCTCGATGACCCCTCGCATCGTGCGCACGAATGCCTTGCGATTGGTGGCGCCGGCGAGTGAGCTGTACGCACGCCACATTTCGGCGAACTTGGCTGAACGGATGTTGCGCCGCCCCAGCTGACGCCCGATGTCGGTTGCACGATCGACGATCGGCTTCGGAAATGCGATCGGCATCAGGTACTCCGCGCCGGGCAGGGTGAGCAGGCGCAGCAGCCACGACACCTCGCGTCCGAGGCCTCCACTGCCGACCAGGACGAGTCGGTCGACGAGGTGCGGGTGCTGATATGCGAGCTGCATGGCGACCCCGCCACCGAACGAGTGGCCAACGATGGTCACGCTGTCGATGTCGAGGATCGACAGAAAGTCACGCAAGCCGCTGGCGAACGCACCGAGCGAATAGTCACCGACCGGCTTCGCCGACTCGCCATGGCCGAGCAGGTCGACGGCGATGATGTCGGCGTGCGGTGTCAGCAGTGGCATGACGTCGTCCCAGGACTTGGAGCTGCCGGCGAGCCCGTGGATCATCAAGATCGTCTGGCCGACGCCGTCACGTCGATAACCGACGCTATGGCCGTGGATCGACACGTGCTGAAGGGGAAGTCGCGCACTCACGGCTCCAGTATCCCTGCCGGGCGGGCAGTTCACCTAGGGCCGAAGGGACCGATCGGCGTCCCCGATGCGATTGAGGGGGTCAGATCTCGTCGAGGACAGGGTCCGCGGACCCGTCCGTGCCGGTCGCATCCACCCAGCGGGAGAAGTCGAGTGGATCGATCCTGCGGCTGGGGCGGCCCGTGGTGGCGAGCCACGCCATGAAACGGGTGGGGGCCAGCGGCCGCGAGATGCAGTATCCCTGAGCCACATCGCATCCGAGCACCCGGAGATGCTCGAGGACTTCGTTGTTCTCCACGCCCTCGGCGACGACCACCAAGCCCAGGTTGTGGCCGAGGTCGATCGTCGAGCGCACGATCACTTCGTCCTGCTCGTCGAGCAGCACGTTGGCGACGAAACTCTGATCGATCTTGAGTTCGCCGACCGGGAGGCGGCGTAGGTAGCTGAGCGACGAGTAGCCGGTACCGAAGTCGTCGATCGACAGCCCCACGCCGATCTCGTTGAGTTCGTTGATGGTTGCTCGGGCACGAGGGCCGTCCATGAGGAGCGACGACTCGGTGATCTCGAGTGTGAGCAGCGATGCGTCGACGTTGTTGTCCATGAGGTGCCGCTGGACACGCTCGGACAGACGTCGGTCGAGGAGGTCGTGCGTCGACAGGTTGACCGACAGTCCGAGGTGGTAACCGCGGTCGTGCACCTCGCGCAAGGTCGAGATGCCTCGCAGCAGCATCAGGTCGGTGAGCTGCTTGATGAGGCCGGTGTCCTCGGCAACACGAACGAACTGCGCTGGCGAGACGACGCCACGCACCGGATGGGTCCATCGAACGAGCGCCTCGGCGCCCACCACTGTCCCGCTACTGAGGTCGAGTTTGGGTTGGAGATCGAAGTGCAGTTGCCCGTCTTGGATGGCCGAGCGGAGATCGCCCAGCATCGACAGACGGGCTGGGGTGCGACGATCGATCTCATCGCGATAGATCTCGACACCGAGCCGTTGCGTCTTGGCGTTGAACATGGCGATGTCGGCAAAGCGCAGTGGGGCGCCTTCGTCGAAGTCGTCGTCCACGATCGCCAGGCCTGCGCTGGCCGTCACCACGATCTCGAGGCCGTCGAGCGTCACCGGCAGACCGACTTCGCGCACACATGCCCACGTCAGTTCGAGCATTTCCTCTCGATTGCGGCGCTGGCCGACGATGGCGAACTCGTCACTGGCGAGGCGTGCCAGGATGTCATCGGGGCCGAGCAGGCGGCTCATTCTCTCGCCGACTTCGATAAGGAGATGGTCGCCGGCGTGGTGTCCGAGCGTGTCGTTCACTTCCTTGAAGCGGTCGAGGTCGAGCATCACGACGAAGAGCTGACAGTCCGGGAGGCGGTGCGAGGCGATCTCCGCGAGTGACCGCTCGAACGAGACGCGGTTGGGGAGACCGGTCAGCCCATCGAGTCGAGCCTCTCGCTCGATCCGTTGATGGAGCATGCCCTTGCGCAGACTTGCCGTAAGCTGCTCGGTCAGGTTCTGGAGACGGACGAGGTCATCGGGCGTGAATCTCCGCCCGCCTTCGGTGCGCCCGGCCACGACCAGCAGGCCGATCACGCCGGACTCGTCACGCATCGGGGCGACCATCATCTCGGTGATGGTGGACCCGGGCGACTTGATGACACCGAGCTCCGAGCGGGGCACGAGCACGGCTCGTTCCGACGCGATCAGTGTCCGCCAGTTCGGGTCCCAGACATCGGTGGGCAACTCGAGTCCCACGACCCCGTGGATTTGCAGCATGGCCCCGCTGCCGTCGTCGAAGACGATAACGGCGGCGGCATCGGTGCGTAGCACCTCGGCCGTTTGCACGACGCCGGCCCGGATGATCTCGTCGGGATCGAGCGACTGACCGACCTGGCCGGTGAAACCGTGCACCGCGTCAAGATCGCGGAGACGCTGGTCGAGCGCCCCGTAGGCCTTGATGATGTACCAAAGCAAACCGATAGGGATCAAGGCCAACAGGACCAGATAGGGCGAGACCAGCGTGAGCGCCAACACCGTGCCCGCGAGGGTGGAGTTGACGACGAAGAGCCACCAGGCAACACGCAGCTCGCTGCCGATACGACTCAGCAACCGACCTTCGAACTGTGAGATCGCGATCGAGACGATGATCGACGAGACGATGCCGCACACCATCATGGCCAAGATCGCCGCGACCACGAAGTGATTGTCACTGGCTCCCCACAGATCGATGACACCTCGGAAGACGAGGATCGCGATGGCCATCTCGAAGACCAGCATGCATGCGTTGAACGTCAACTTGTACAGAGGTGGCCGGCGGATCGTCAGGATCACGGCCAATGCACCGACGAGCCGTACTGCCACCGCCGGGCCCGGCGCCAGGTACACGAGACAGATGGCAAAAGGGATCTCCGAGAGCGAGAACGCCAACGACTCCCGTCGGAAGATGAACCGGAAGACGCTCAACTCGGCGAAGGCGAAGCCCGCGGCCAGCACGGGAAGGAGCCAGATCGGCGACGCAACGACCGCGTTTCCGGAATCGGAAATCGTTAAGAGTAGACTCACGCCTCCAACTGCGAGCAGCACCGCAAGTGCGGTCACCCGACGCTCGGGGTGCGACGGCGCCAACGCGGAAATGGGCGCCTCGGGGGCGCCCATTTCACTCATCTCGATGCCCGTCTTCGTCGTCACAGAGCGCTCCCAACGCAGGAGCGCCGACAGACGATCCCGAACGTCTATCGTCTCCAGACGCTCGGACCTTGAGAGTTCACGCTGTTGCGATCAGTACCAGGTGACGCCGTACCACGTGACGCCGTACCACGTGACACCTTGGGCGCTGGACTGAGTGGAAGAGGTGGTCATGATTGTTCTCCATTCTGAGTGCTCGTGAACGAGCAGGGGTTCTTCTCGTTCAGTCGCCCGCCCGGCAACTGTTTGGTTCTTGACAGAACGCTGAAGTTACCTTGACGATGACCGATTGTCAACACGGAGAGAGCTGATCGACCACCGACCGTGGCCAGGAG
>JANPKU010000124.1:0-55231 GCA_031426215.1 Actinomycetes bacterium | reverse complement strand
CGCACGCTGACAACACCACCCGGCATGTGGCGGTGGAAGTGGGACAACACGGGTCTGACCCGTGTTGTCCCACCTCAGTCGGTGAACTCGAACTGCACTGCGGCCCGATCGGCGATCCGGCCCGTGATGTGCTCGGCGATGAACCGCTGGTGCTCGGGATGATCGCGATACAGGGTGAAGTCGTGGGCGCTCGCGAAGTCGGCGGTGATCGCGTACTGGAAGTTGGTCGGCCCTATGCCGAGGTCACGACCGTGTCGGTAGACGACGATCTCGGAGATCGCTCGGGGGAGCTCGTCGAGCGCTGCTGACATCGCGACGAGCTGCTCGTCGGTGACGTCGTCGTTCCAGCGGAAGAGCACGACGTGGCGAATCGTCACCTTCAGAGCCCGATCGACTTGGCGATGATGGTTTTCATGACCTCGTTGGTGCCGCCGTAGATCGACGTGACCCGTGCGTCGACGTAGGCACGAGCGATCGGGTACTCGGTCATGTATCCGTATCCGCCGAACAGCTGCAGGCAGCGATCGATCACCCGGTTCTGCACGTCGGTGCACCAGTACTTGGCCTGCGCCGCCATCGCCGGGGTGAGCTGTTTGGCGTTGAGTTGCAGGATGCACTGATCGACGTAGGCCTGGGTGACGTCGATCTCGGTGGCGACCTCGGCGAGCACGAACTTGGTGTTCTGGAATGTGCCGATCGACTTGCCGAACGCCGTGCGCTCGCCGACGTACTCGAGTGTCCAGCCGAGAGCGGCACGGGCGGCGGCGACACCGGCGATCGCGATCGACAGCCGCTCTTGGGCGAGGTTGGCTGCGAGGTAGGTGAAGCCCTTGCCTTCGTCACCCAGGCGGTTCGTCACCGGTACGCGGACGTCGGTGAAGAACAGCTCGGCGGTGTCCTGGCTGTGCATGCCGATCTTGTCGAGGTTGCGGCCGCGCTCGAATCCGTCCATCCCACGTTCGAGGATCAACAGCGACAGTCCGGCATGACGCTCGGTCGGGTCGGTCTTCGCGGCCACGATCACGAGGTCGGAGTTGATGCCGTTGGTGATGAACGTCTTCGAACCGTTGACGATGTACTCGTCGCCGTCGAGGACCGCCGTCGTGGCGATGCCGGCGAGGTCGGAGCCGGTGCCGGGCTCGGTCATCGCAACGGCGGTGATCAGTTCACCCGACGCGATGCCGGGCATCCATCGCTCGGCCTGCTCGTCGGTGCAGTACTCGACGAAGTACGGCGTGCAGATGTCGTTGTGAAGGGTGAGACCGAGACCGGCGCCGCCGATGCCGGCGGCGTTGAACTCTTCGCCGACGATCGCATTGAACCTGAAGTCGTCGGTGCCGCCGCCGCCGTACTGCTCGGGAATCGCCATGCCGACGAAGCCGTACCGGCCGGCGCTGGCATACATGTCGCGCGGGGCGATGCCCGCGTCTTCCCATTCGAGGTAGTGCGGCGTCACCTCCTTGGCGACGAACGATGCAAAGGAGTCGCGGAAGACCTCGTGGTCGGCGTCGTACAGCGTGCGCATGGGTTCAGCGTACCGAGCGGGGTCGAGCCGTCAGGAGGGGTGCAGGGTGAACGGCTCGAGTTCGATCACGTCCGGCGCCACCAGTTCGGGGTTGCGGGGTGAGGCGAGAGCGGCGGGTTGCGACCGACGACGACGCCACCACTCCGTTCGCTCTTGCGCTGGACGCTGCTCGCGTTCGATACCCGCTCGAACCCGGGCGACGGCATCGGGGCCGGCGAGGCGCAGCGTGACGAGGAGTGCCACGTGCATGGCGGTGATCGCGCCCTCGCAGGTGATGACGTTGTCGACCTGCACGATCCGCTCGCACGACGCTTTCGAACCGTACGACTCGAGCAGGCCCGATGCGAGCCAGTGTGTGGCCGCCTCGTGCTCGCGGAGTAACCCCGCAGCGGCGACGATCACCGTGCCCGTCGAGCTCGCGGCCAACCAATCGCACCTCGGGGCAATGCTGCGAATCCACTCGAGCAACTCGACGTCGCCGGCGGCGCGGGCGCATCCGAGTCCACCTGGCACGAGGACGACATCAGGATCCGAGATCTGCTCGAAGCGAGCGTCGATGTGGTTGCCGCCTCCCGGACCGTCGACGCGCCCGATGCGGGAACCCACGCCGACGAGCTGTGCCTCGACGAGTTGGTCGAACACCAACGTGAACGCCTCACACTCGTAGGCGGACACCCCCGGATACAGCGCGAGCGCAACCTGCACACCGTCACCCTCCCACACGCATCCGACCGTGTCGAGAGGTCGTCCCTGCCGCTCAGATCAGTCGCGGTGGCGCATCTGTTCGAGGTGTGCCTGGGGACTCGGCGTTACGGTCCCGAGCACATCTCGAACAGTCACGTCTGACCGTCGGCGTGGCGGACGCCGTCGAGCATGAGGCGCGTGAGCCGACGAACTCGCACGCGCATCGAAGGCGGCTCGACGCCGTGGGCTGCGTCCACAAGCGCCAGCTTGGGTGCCAGCACGACGAGGCCCTGCATCGCCGCCCAACACAACTCGGCCGCTACATCGATGTCGACGTGCAGACCCTCGGCCTCGACGAGATCTCGGATCGTGTCGCGCAATACGGCGTGGGCGCGCATGCCCGCCTCGAGAAGCGTCGGATCATCGGGGTCGACCACGTCGATGCGGAACATGACCTGGCAGTGCGCCGGGTGATCGGTGGCGATCGCCACGTAGGCCTCGCCCATCGCAGCGAGCCGTTCGGCGGGGTCGGATTCGTCGGCCACCGCCGTGGATGTCGCTTCGTACAGGTGATCGAAGCCTTCGACCGCGAGCGAGGTGAGTAGCCCCCGCACATCACCGAAGTGGTGAGCAGGTGCCGTGTGCGACACACCGGCGCGGCGGGCGACTTCGCGGAGACTGAACCGACCGAGACCGTCCTCGGCGATGACCTCGGCAGCCGCGTGACGCAGTGCGTTCGGGAGGTCGCCGTGGTGATAGCGGTCGGGTGTCACGCATGTCACTCTAGCCCGATGTTGACATTGACTAGTTCAATCTTTACGGTGGCAACTTGCCACTGTCAATCGACCCCCCGTGGGCCGCAGACCCACCGAGGACCGAATGACCATCGACACTCCCCCGCCCGCCGATATCACCGCACCCACCAACCTCCACCCGGTTGACGAGGCCATCCACCGGCGCCGTTGGGCGATCCTCGCCATCGTGTGCGTTGCGGTGTTCGTGACCGTGCTCGACGGCACGATCGTGAACATCGCCATCCCGACACTCGCCGTCGACCTCGACGCGACCACCCGCCAGCTCCAGTGGATCGTCGACGCCTACCTGCTCGTGTTCACCGGGCTGCTGCTCGCCGCCGGCGGCCTCGGCGACCGCTACGGCCGCAAGAGGATGTTGATCCTCGGCCTTGGCGTGTTCGGCATCACGTCGGCGTACGCCGGATCGGTGGGGTCGGCCGGCGAGCTGATCGTGGGACGGGCACTGATGGGGATCGGTGCAGCGCTGATCTTTCCGGCGACCCTCGCGATCATCACCAATGTCTTCCACGACGCCGCCGAACGGGCCAAGGCGATCGCCCTCTGGAGTGCAGTCACCGGAGTCGCCGTCGCTGCCGGGCCGATCAGCGGCGGATGGCTGCTCGAGCATTTCTGGTGGGGATCGATCTTCTACGTCAACGTGCCGGTCGTGATCGTCGCGGTGATCGGCGTCGCTCTGCTCGTCCCCGACTCGAAGGAGGATGGCGCACCACGCCTCGACATCGGCGGCATCGTGCTGTCGATCGCCGCAATCACGACGCTCGTGTTCACGATCATCGAAGCCCCGGAGTGGGGTTGGCTCGATCCGACGATCATCGCCGGCTTCGCGTTGAGCGCAGCGCTGTTGGTGGCGTTCGTCGTCTGGGAGCTGCGTCGCGACCACCCGATGCTGCCGGTGTCGATCTTCCGTAATCTCCGATTCAGCGCGGCGAGCGTCTCGGTCACGTCGGCATTCTTCGCGCTCTTCGGCTTCATCTTCCTGATCACGCAGTACTTCCAGCTGGTCAAGACGTACAGCCCGCTCGAGGCCGGAGTCCGCACGCTGCCCGTTGCGATCTCGATCGCGGTCGCGTCGGTGGTGGCTCCGAAAATCGTCGAACGAGTGGGTACATCAACGGTGGTGTCGGTCGGACTCACCTCGATGGCGATCGCGTTCGTCTGGATCGGACTTTCGGCCGAAGCTGACACCAGCTACTTGATCATCGCCGCACAGATGGTGTTCCTCGGCGTCGGTCTCGGACTGACCACCGCGCCGGCAACGGAATCGATCATGGGTTCGCTCCCCCCGGCGAAGGCGGGCATCGGATCAGCGGTCAACGACACCACCCGCGAGCTCGGCGGCACGCTCGGCGTCGCCGTCATCGGCAGCGTGTTCAGTTCCCTGTACATCCGGTCGCTCGACGCAGCCGGCGGCGTCTACGGCTCGTTGTCGCCGGAGTTGCAGTCGGCGACCTCGGAATCGGTCGGCGCTGCCGGTGTGATCGCCGGCCAACTGGGCGACCAGGCTCCGGCGTTCATCGGCCAGGTGAACGATGCGTTCCTCAGCGGAATGCAGGCAGCGTGCTTCGTGTGCGCAGGTGTGGCGTTCGCCGGTGGCATCTTTGCCAACCGATTCATTCCCGCCCGCGCCGCCACGTGACCGCTCCGGCATCCAGCGTCCAGCGAACAACTTGTACTGTGCAACCATGGTGATGAGCGTGGACATTGACCGTGATGCACTTCGTGCGAAGTACCGGGCGGAGCGCGACAAGCGGCTGCGACCCGAGGGCAACGAGCAGTACGTCGAGGTGACCGGGATCTTCGAGCACTACGTCGACGATCCGTACGTCGAGGCTGCCGCCCGCGAGCCGCTCTTCGACGAGGTGACCGTCGCCTTCATCGGCGGTGGCTTCGCCGGGCTGGTCACCGGCGCCAAGCTCCGAGAGGCCGGCATCGACGACGTGCGGATCATCGAGAAGGGCGGCGACTTCGGTGGCACGTGGTACTGGAACCGGTACCCCGGCGCACAGTGCGACACTGCGGCGTTCGTGTACCTGCCACTGCTCGAAGAGACCGGGCACATGCCGAGCGAGAAGTACACCCACGGCCCCGAAATCCTCGAGCACAGCCGCAACATCGCCCGCACGTTCGACCTGTACGACAACGCCGTGTTCTCGACCGAGGTGACGTCGCTCAGCTGGGACGACGACGCCCGGCGCTGGATCATTCGCACCAATCGCGGCGACGAGATGCGAGCCAGGTTCGTGGCGATGGGTACCGGACCGCTCCACCGTCCGAAGCTGCCCGGCATCCCCGGCATCGAGACCTACCGAGGGCACAGCTTCCACACCAGCCGATGGGACTACGACTACACCGGGGGCGACCCCACGGGTGCGCCGCTCGACGGGCTCGCCGACAAGCGCGTCGGCATCATCGGCACGGGCGCCACCGCCGTGCAGTGCATCCCCCATCTCGCGCCGGCTGCGAAGGAGCTGTACGTCTTCCAACGCACCCCGTCGTCGATCGACGTGCGCAACAATCACGACATCGACCCCGACTGGTTCCGCACGCTCGAGCCGGGTTGGCAAACCGAGTGGCTGATGAACTTCACGACCCTGCAGACCGGCGGATTCGCCGACGAGGATCTCGTGATGGACGGCTGGACCGACATCAGCAAACGCATTCGCGACAAGGTGATGTCGAGCGGCGAGGCGTTCACGCGCGACACGTTCATCAAGGCCTACGAAGACTCCGACGACGAGAAGATGACCGAAATCCGCGCCCGCGTCGACGCCCTCGTCGCCGACGCCCAGACCGCCCAGGCGCTCAAGCCCTGGTATCGCCAGTTGTGCAAGCGACCGTGTTTCCACGACGAGTACCTCGACGCCTACAACGAGCCGGGCACGCAGCTGATCGACACCGGCGGCAAGGGGGTCGAACGCATCGACGAGACCGGGGTGTGGGCCAACGGCGAACACTTCGAACTCGACTGCATCATCTATGCATCCGGTTTCGAGGTCGGTACAGAAATGGCCAGACGGTCGGGTTTCGAGACCACCGGCCGCGACGGGGTGACCCTCACCGAACGGTGGGCGGAGGGTATGCAGAGCCTGCACGGCATCCACGTGCACGGCTTCCCCAACCTCTTCATGGTCACCTTGAGTCAGGCCGCGAACCTGATCTCGAACGTGCCGCACAACTACGTCGAGTCCGGTGAGACGATCGCAACGATCATCGGCCACGCACTCCAGCTCGACGACGCAGAGGGCTCGGAGGTGACGGTCGAGGTGACAGCCGAGGCCGAAGCCGAGTGGGTCGAGCGGCTGGAGGCCGGAGCACAAGGCCGGATGACGAACTCACCTGATTGCACCCCCGGCTACTACAACAACGAGGGCCAGCCGACGGGGCGCCGCGGAGTGCTCAACTCGATGGCCTACCCGGAAGGTCCGGTGGCCTACTTCCAGTACATCGACCGCTGGCGAACCTCCGGCGACTTCGACGGCCTCGAATTCGAACCGTAACCGTCGCCCGCTCAGGTGGGGCGGGTGCCGAGGGTGACCGCGACGTCCTGTGTCGAACCGTTGCGATCGACGGTGACCGTGACGATGTCGCCCGGCTGGTAGCCGGCGATGGCAGCGCCGAGCGAGGTCGGATCCGTGATCTCGGTGTCGTCGACGGCCACGATCACGTCGCCGACGCGCAGCGAACTGTCGGCAGCACCGGAGCCCTCGGCGATCTCGATCACTTCGACTCCCAGACCCTCGCCCGTCGGCTGGGTGGCGACACCAAGCAGCGCCCGGTCCGGCACACTGCCGCCACGAAGCGAGTCGATGACGTCCATCACCGGCGTGATCGCGATGGCGAACCCGATGTTCTGCGCTTGCCCGGCGATGGCGGTGTTGATGCCCACCACCTCACCGCGACTGTTCAACAGCGGACCACCGGAGTTGCCCGGGTTGATCGCCGTGTCGGTCTGGAGCAGGTTGACGAGTTGGGCGCCGTTGGTCTCGGTGATGGTCCGGTTCTTCGCCGACAGGATCCCAGCGGTGACCGACGGCTCGCCGTTGAGGTCGAGCGCATAGCCGACGGCGATCAGCTGGTCGCCGAGGCGCAACTCGTCGGAGTCGCCGACCGCCAGCGGGACGAGATCGGTGCGGTCGACGCGCAGCACGGCGAGATCGCGGCTCGGATCACCTGCGACGATCGTTGCCGACTCGGTGGTGCCGTCGGCGAAGGTGACGACCGGGCTGTCGCCCTCGGCGATCACATGATTGTTGGTGACGATGTACCCGTCGGCCGACAACACGAAGCCGGTACCCGACGCCTGGCCTCTGGCCGTGCCACCGTTCGGGCCGGTCTGGGTGACCTCCTGGCGAACGGCGACCACCGAGGGTCGCGCCGCATCGACGAGGTCGCCGATCGATCCCGCCGACACGCTGATCGGCTGCGCGGCGACGTCGGGTACTGCGGTCGGCGCCACCGTGGTCGTCGACGAGTCCTGCCCGACGGCGAAGCCACCGACAGCGGCGCCGGTCAGCGCCATCCCGACGAGTACCCCTGCGCCGAATCGGGCACGGTGGCGGGTCGGCCGGGCGGCTGCGCCCGCCGGAGTCGGCGGCTCCCAACCTGGGGTCGAGGTCGGGGGCGGAGGACCGGCGGCTTCCTCCGCCGGCAGATGAGCGAGCGGCTCACCCGGAATCGACGCAGGGCGGTTGGCGTATGGCGGGGTGACGGGAATTTCCACGAGGTCGAGGTTCTCCCGGTCAGGTCAGAGTCAGGTGAGAACCAGGTGATCGGTGGCCGAGAGTTTCCGTGCGAACCACCGTCCGCCGCGAGCCACGACACCGTCGGACGACAGGCTTGGCACGTGTTCACCGAGATCGAGTACGAAACGCGCGGCCACGTCGGGATCATCACGATCAACCGACCCGACGCCCGCAATGCCCTGACATTCACCACCTACGCCGAGCTGGCCCATGCGGTCGAGACCACGACCGCTCGCTGTCTGGTGATTACCGGTCGGGACCCGGCGTTCTGCTCGGGCGACGACGTCAAGCAGGTGATGGTTGCGTCGAGCGCTGACCTCCAGCGCGCCGATCGCGAGCCGCGCCTCACCCCGGCGGCCGGCACCATGCTGCGTACCGACGTGCCGATCATCGCGGCGGTCAATGGCGCAGCCGTCGGCTGGGGAATGGAACTCGCGCTGATGGCCGACATCCGGGTCGCTTCGGAGCGCGCCAAGTTCGGTGAGCTGTTCGTGAAACGCGGGCTCTGCTGCGACGTCGCCGGGCTCGCTCGGCTCGTCGAGCTCGTCGGCCGCGAGCACGCTGCCGAACTGCTGTTCACAGGCCGGATCATCGACGCCACACAGGCGCGCGACCTTCGCCTTGTCTCGCAGGTGGTGGCCCACGACGATCTGCTGGCGACGGCGGTTGCGCTCGCAGAGGAAATCGCGGCCAATCCCCCACTTGCGGTACAAGCCCTCAAGCGCGGCCTGCGCGAAGCCCTCGACCCCGACTGGGACGACCTCGGCCGATGGGTGAGCGCCACACTGGCCGAGCTGTTCCGCACAGACGACCACCGCGAAGGAGTGGCTGCCTTCCTCGAGAAGCGTCCCGCAGACTACGCCGGTCGCTGAGCGTCAGCCGGGGATGAGGCCCTCGTCGTCGGAACTGCCGAGCGCCACGACGGTGCGCGGGATGAACTCGATGACGACCCCGTCCGGGTCGATACCACCGGCAACGAGCGAGTCGCGGTAGGTCTCGGTTTCCGGGATCGGGGGCGAGCCGATGACCCGAACGTCAACGGTGTATGCCGTGGTCGAGACGTCGAGCACCTCCCACCCGACCTCATCGGCCCAGGTCTGCGTGATCGAACGGACCGTGCTCTCGCGTGAGCGGTCGCGGGCGATCTGCGCCGTGGACCCGACGAGCGGTACGAGGATCACCGCGAAGAACGAGACGATGACCAAGACCGCGTTTCGACGATTGACCGCCCGCTTCTCGGGGGTCACTGCTGGTGCCACCATCTGATACACGCGGTACAGCGCCATCACCACGATGCCCGTCGCCAGAATCGATGCCACGTTGGTCCCGAACAGGAACAGCGCACCGACTGATTCGTCCCAGGCGCCCGACTCTGCCGTGAGCCCAACCACTGCGAGCGGCGGCACGAGCGAGATGGCAATGGCCACGCCCGGGAGCGTGTCCGAGATGTCGCGACGAACAAGTGCCACCGAGCCAACCGCACCCGTAGCGACGGCCGCGATCAGATCGATCAGTCGCGGATTCACACGACCGGCGACTTGCGTATTCGTCGCGGCGATCACCGGGTCTGCAATACCGAGACCGAGCAGATAGCCGATGGCGATCGCCGCCATCGCTCCGCTGAGGACGAGCGCGATCGATCGGAGCAGGTTGGCCCGGTCACCGAGCACCACAGCGAGCATCATGCCGAGAATCGGCGTCATGAGCGGAGCGACGATCATGGCACCGATCACCGTGGCGGTCGAGTCCGAGATCACCCCAGCGCCTGCGATGACCGAGGCGAGGATCAACAGGATCCAGAATCTCGACAGCTTTCGCTTGAACTCGGGGCCGTCGAAGAAGACGACCCCCCGCATGTGGTCGAGGTCGCCGATCGCAATGCTGGGCATCAGCAGTGCCCTTCGAGATCAGTAGATCTCGATCAGGCCGGCGGCGCCCTGGCCGCCGCCGATGCACATCGTGACGACGCCGTACTTGGCACCTCGACGCTTGCCTTCGAGCAGCACGTGGCCGGCACAACGGGTGCCGGTCATTCCGAACGGGTGCCCGATGGCGATCGAGCCGCCGTTGACGTTGTACTTCTCGGGGTCGATACCGAGCGTGTCGCGCGAGTACAGACATTGGCTGGCGAACGCCTCGTTCAATTCCCAGATGTCGATGTCGTCGACGGTGAGGCCGTGGCGCTTCAGCAGTTTCGGCACCGCGTAGATCGGACCGATGCCCATCTCGTCGGGCTCACAGCCGGCGACTGCCCACCCCTTGAACGCGCCGAGCGGCTCGATGCCACGACGTGACGCCTCCTCGTCGGACATCATCACCACGGCAGCAGCGCCGTCGGAGAGCTGGCTGGCGTTGCCGGCCGTGACGAAGTTGCCCTCGCCGCGTACGGGTTGGAGCTTCTGGAGCCCCTCGAGGGTGGTCGTGGGGCGGTTGCACTCGTCGCCGGTGACCGTGTAGTCGACGATCGACTCTTCCTTGGTCTCGCGGTCGACGAGCTTCATCTTGGTGTCCATCGGCACGATCTCGTCGTCGAACAGCCCGTTCTCCTGCGCCGCTGCCATGCGCATCTGCGAGGTGTAGGAGTACTCGTCCTGCGAGTCGCGCGACACGTTGTAGCGCTGGGCGACGATGTCGGCCGTCTCGATCATCGCCATGTAGATGGCCGGATACATCTCGGTGAGCTTGGGATCCATGTTCACCGATCCGCCGAACCCGCCACCGGGGATCGAGATCGACTCGACGCCACCCGCGACCACACAGTCGGAGCCGTCGACCTTGATGTGGTTGGCGGCCACCGCAATGGCGTTCAGACCGGACGAGCAGTGACGCTGGATGGTGTTGCCACCGGTGGTGACCGGCAACCCTGCGAGTAGCGAGGCGAGACGTCCGAGGTTCGCGGCACCGTGGGCTCCGTTGCCGAGGGCGACGTCCTCGACGAGTTCGGGCTCGATGCCGGCCTTGTCGACGGCGCTGCTGATCGCGTGCGCTGCCATGCTCATGGCGGGTGTGATGTTGAAGCCGCCACGGCCGGCCTTCGCGAGGCCAGTACGGGCGTAGGAGACGAAGACTGCTTCTCGCATGGGAATTCCTGTCTGATCGATCGACGCCGGACGATCCGGGCCCGGCCGACAACCTAGTGAAATGACCGCTGGCTCCTGCAGCCCGGACTCAGCTGCGTCGTTCGGGTCGGAGTTCCGGCGGGACGGCCCACCGGAAATCTCACGCAAACGGTGCTTCGTCGGTGGTGTCGGTGGTGTCGGTCGCAGTGGTGTCGATGAAGTCGGCGGGATCGAGTTCGTCGAGGAACGCCCGGAACTGGTCGACTTCGGCGTCGATGGCTGTCTCGAGCGCGAGTCGATCGTGCTCTGATTCGTCGATTGGCAGGGCTCCCGCTTCGTCGAGCACGGCCTCGCTGACGAACAAGGGTGCTTGCAGGCGCACGGCGAGTGCGATCGCGTCGGACGGTCGGGTGTCGATTCGCCGCTCCCCCGCCGGACCGCTCACCGTGAGGTTGGCGAGGAACGCCCCGTCGAGCAGTTCGGTGACCTCGACGAAATCGAGATGACCGTCGAGCGCGTCGACCAAGCTGGCCATCAGGTCGTGGGTCATGGGACGCGGCAGTCGGTTGCCGCTCGCCGCGATGGCGATCGAACTGGCGTCGGCCTGGCCGACGACGATCGGCAGCAAGCGATTGGGGGCGTCGTGTTCGCGCAGCACGAGCGCCGCTGCGCCACTGATGGGATCGACTTGGATTCCGACGAGGTCGACAGCGATCATTCGAACATGATACAGGGCCACTCAACTTTGATCAGTGGCCGCTGTCACATCCGGAAGGGCGGCGCCAAGAGCGCGTCGCCGTCAGGCGGCGGAAAGTGCGTTGGCGATGGCCGTGCGGGGATCGCGATTCGGATCGCCCGGGTTGTCGAGTGACACGCTGAACGCATGCAATGCGTGACTGCGCTGGTCGTCGGTGAGTTCGGCATCCATGATGCGCACGACCGACGGAGCGAGATCGGCTCGCTCGCTGACGAGCTGATGTGCCATTTGTTCGTCGACGGGGAGCTCCTCGATCGGCGTACTGCCGTCGTGCCAGCGGGTGGCGGGGACCTTTTTCTTGACCATGATGTCTCTTCTCAGTTGTCGCGGTATCTCCCACCGTACCCTACGGACGCCAACCCTGCCCCCAGAGCCGTTTGTGTCGGGGTTCCGGTGGGCCCGCCCACCGGAAATCTCACGCAAACGCCTCGACGCCGGACGCATGCGAAGCTCCACGAGGAAGTCGGCGTGACAACCCCACACCGAGGAGGGCGACCACTGCTGGTGCGATCCAGGCAATCGCCACCGCAGCGCCAGGCTGCCAGCCGATGTCGTCGCCGAACGCCACGACGGCCCCGACCACCCCGGTACCGAGCGCTACTCCCAGGTTGTCGAACAGCTGGAGTGATGATGTGGCCGAGCCGACGCTTCGTTCGTCGACGCTTCGGAACGTGAGCTGCGCATGCGCAGAATAGGCGAAACCCATGCCGAGGCCGGCCGCGAGGCCACCGACGTGAACCAGCCAGAACGATGGACCGTCGGGCAGCGAGGCCACGGCGGCCAGGCCAACCCCCGGCGCCAGCATCAGGTAGCCGGCGCGGACGAACCAGGCTTCACCGAGTCTCGCGATCCATCGCTGCTGGATCCATGACCCGAGGGTCCAGCTCACCGTGGTGACCGTGACCGCGATGCTCGCCACGAGCGTCGAACGGCCGCGACCGCTGGTCAACGCGTAGGGCACGAATGCGTCGAGCCCGAAGAACACGAACGTGATCGCACCTCGCGATGCGATCACCGCTGGAAGTCCTGCGGCACCCCGCAGGGTCCCGGGTGGGGTGAGTCGTCGGAGCGAGCCGAGCCCGATCGCGAGTCCGATCACCACTGCGGGGACGAGCAGCAACCGGTCGAACGTGAGACCGGCCACCACCACCGCCGTGCCGATCGCCACCCTGACCGCCTCGACGAGTCGACGACGCAGGAACGGCACGACGACGGGCGGGACATCCACCAGCGGTCCGAGACGCATGATCGCAGGCACGACCACCGCACCGGCGATGACCACGAGGGGGATGAGGCTGAGGAACACCCATCGCCAACCGACGCCCTGCGCAATGCGCTCGGCGATCACGGGACCGACGAGGCCCGGAACCACCCATGCAGTCGACAAGATGGCGAACATCCGAGGCCGTTCGGCCACGGAGAAGGCACGACCGATGGCGACATAGCCGATCGCCGGAACCACACCGGCGCCGAAACCCTGTACGAACCGACCGATCACCAGCACCGGCATGCTCGGAGCCAACCCGCCGATCACCAACCCGACGGCGAACAGCACCAACCCGATCACATATGGCCGCCCGGCACCGCGCCGGTCGGCCTGGTCGCCGGCGAAGACGATGCCGATCATCGTGCCGAGGAAGAAGGCGCTGGTCACCCACCCGTACCACGCGACACCCCCGAGGTCGGCTTCGATGTCCGGCAGGATCGTCGTGACGGCAAGCGACTCGAACGCGACCAGCGTGACGACCGCGACGAGCCCGATCTGCAAGCCACGGCGTCGATCGCCGGTCGGACCTGCAGTTTCGGCAAGACCTGACACGCTGAGGGAGCGTACGGCCCGACGCAGGTATCCCCCGCGGTCCCCGAGAGGCCCGCCTCGGGGAGCTGCAGTCAGTCGGCGAGTAGGCCGTAGAAGATGAACTCGGTGCGACGATTCAGGGCGAGTGATGCCTCGGATTCGTCAGCGGTGAGCAGGTCCTGCTCACCGACAGCACGAGCGGACAGACGTGAGGGGGTAACTCCCTTGCTCACGAGATATCTCACCACCGACACGGCACGAGCTTCGGAGAGCGCGTAGTTCGCAGCGTCGTCGCCCTTCTGGTCGGCGTGGCCGACAACGGTCACGGTGACGTTCGGCAGCAGGTTCAACACGTTGGCGACTCGGTCGAGTTGCGCCGCGTGCTCCGGGGTCACGACGGAACTTCCGGCGCCGAAACGAGGCGAGTTCATCTCGATCACCCTGGTGCCGATGTTCAACGGCACGGCTGGGTCGATCGACCACATGGCGTCGACCTGCGCGGTCGGGTCGGTGCTGTTGGCGAGCGCCAAACTTTCGAGCTGAGCGGCCTTCTCCTGGCTCGGCACCCAGCCGACGACCCGGATCGTGGGACCGTCGTAGATCGCCACGATCGGCGCTGGCGAACCGTCGGGAAGCGTCGGGAACGATGGACCCGACACGGTCGTGGTCGGCGCTTCGGTGGTGGTCGGCGCTGCGGTCGTGGTCGGAACCTGCGTGGTCGAGGGCGCGACCGTCGTGGCTGGGGCCGACTCGGTGGTCACGGGAACCACGGCCGTCGGGACCGCGGGTGCGACGGGGGCGTCTGCTCCGACGGCTGCGTCGTCGGATGAATCGCCGCCCGTGCCGACGAGCACGCCAGCGGCCACGCCGCCGACGGCGAGCAGAGCCACAAGTGCGAACACCAGCGAACGCTTGCGGCTCGACGGCGAGTGAGACGCGCCAGCAGCCGCTAACTCCGATGCTGTTGGAGCCACCACGTGGGCTTCGATCGGGGATTCGGTGGGCTCTTCAAGTGCAGGCGCGGTAACTTTCGGCGCGGCAGTTGCCTGCACGGCGGCCAAGGCTGCTGCCATCATCGCGTCAGGCGGCATCGGCGGAGGAGGGGGAGGTGGCGTCGATTGTGACGGAGCGACAGCGCCCAGTGGAGGAAGAGATCGATGATCGGACGTCGAATCGTTCATGTGCGGAACCTGCCCATCGTCTCAGCGAAGGGTCCCGCCGTACGCTGCGTCAGAACCCGATGTCACTCCAGGCATCGGCACACTGCGGTGACTCTTGAGCAAATCCTCGCCGAACCTCATCGATGTCTGCTGGGTGTGTGGCTGGTGCAACTCGGGTACTGGGGCGGCGTGACAGCAGGCGACTTCCACTTCGGCGCACCGACCCACCCCGCTCGCGACGGGTCCGTGCGTACGTGAACGGGCTCTGAGGTCATGGGATATTTCGTCATCCTGGCCGTGCTGGGGGTGGCGGTGTTGGCAACTGCGGTCCTTCCGAGCCTGCTGGACCGTCTCCCTCTGTCGATGCCGATGATCGCTGTCGCGGCCGGCATGGTGCTCTTTGCGCTACCGCTCGGGCTCGACGGTCCGAGACCGGGTGCTGACGACGACGTGGCCGAGCGGCTCACCGAACTGGTGGTGATCGTCTCGCTCACCGGCGCGGGATTGAAGATGTCGCGACGTGTTGGTTGGCGGAGCTGGATGACCACCTGGCGACTGCTCGCCATCACCATGCCGCTGACCGTCGTACTGATTGCGGTGCTCGGAGCTTGGGCGTTGGGGCTGCCGCTCGCCGCGGCGGTCCTGCTCGGCGCGGTGATCGCTCCCACCGATCCGGTCCTCGCCTCCGAGGTGCAGCTGCCGGGCCCCGGCGACGACGGAGACGACGGAGACGACGGAGACGACGGAGACGAAGATGAAGACGATCCGGTCCGATTCGCTCTCACGTCGGAGGCGGGACTCAACGACGGGCTGGCGTTCCCGATCACGAACCTGGCGATCGCGATCGCGGTGGGAGGGAACTGGTTCGTCGGCTGGATCGTCTATGACGTCGGCGTCAAGTTGTCGGTCGGGCTGATCTCGGGATACGTACTCGGTCGCCTGATCGCACGCCTGACATTTCGGCGCAACGCAACGGTGGCCTTCGCCCGATCGGGCGAGGCACTGGTTGCATTCGGTATCACCCTGGCGGTCTACGGCATCACCGAGCTGCTCCACGGATACGGATTTCTCGCCGTCTTCGTTGCCGCAGTGGTCCTTCGCCAACGCGAACCGTCACACGACTATCACGCCACGCTCAACGACTTCGCCGACGCCCTCGAACGGATCGCCAGCCTGCTGTTCCTCCTCCTGCTCGGAGGAGCGGCGGTCGACGGTGCGCTGGATGCGCTCACCGTTCCGGGCGTGCTGGTAGCCCTGGCCATCGTGCTGCTCATTCGACCGCTGACGGGCTGGATCGGCCTCATCGGCCAGCCGCTTGCGTCCTCGTCGAAGTGGACCATCGCGTTCTTCGGCATCCGCGGGATGGGCACGATCTACTATCTCGCGCACGCAGTCAACGAGGAATTCTTCCCGGCGGCTCGCCAGGTCTGGGCGGTTGCGGTGTTGACGATCTTGGTCTCCATCGTCGTCCACGGGATGACAGCCGGCCCGGTGCTCTATCGCCTCGATCGACCAGCGGCGAAGGCCTGAGCTCTCGAGCAGTCGGCAGCGTCAGGCCATCGGAATCGGAGGCTGCGGCCCGGGCTCCATCGGTGTCGGCTCGGGTTCAGGAATCGGGGGGGCCGGGTCCGGCTGGGGAATCGGTTCCGGCATCGGTACCGGACCAGGTTCGGGCATCGGACGAACGGGCGGTGGGGTGGGATCGTCGGTCATGCGCAGGCTGTACCCGCTCTACGACGAGGAACACCTCACCACCGTGGAGAACGCACCGCCGGCCGAGAACGGCCGGCGGTGCGTCAATGACTTCATGATGCGTCGCGGAGTCGCTTCACTTCGTCGTGAGTTGCGGTGACGTCGACGAGTTGGCGCCTGACGACGTTTGCCAGGTCGGGCGACAGGTCCTTCTCGAGCGCCTTGTTGTACTCGCTGACGGCGTGATCCTCGCCCTGTTCGGCGACGTCGAGGACACCGTCCGCGCTCGAGCCGGCGAGTGCGTCCTTCAACGACATCCAGCCGCGGTGCAGCGCAGCTGCTGCTGAGCCGCTCTCTTCGAGATCATCGCCGTATGCAGCCGCGAGGACATCGAGCTCGGCGTACATCGTCGCACGCTGTTCGCTGAAGTCACGAAAGCGCGGCGCCAGATCGGCGCGGTCGGTCTCGGCAAGTTTGTCGGCGGCATCGGCGAAACCTTTGCGACCGTCTTCGAGTGTCTGCATCAGATCTTTGGTGACCTTGGCGTCGGTGGACATGTGATTGCTCCTTGTCATGGGCGGGGTGTTCCGCCACGGTGTGCTACCCCGCCGGAGCTCTCAGCAATCTTCCTGAGCAGGATTGGCTCACCTCGTCGTCGGGCAGTACCGGTCGACCATCGCAACCGGCGATGCGTAACAAGGAGTGTTCACATGGGTTTCGTTCTCTGGCTCTTGGCCGTCGTGCTCGTCATCGTCGGCATCGTTCAGCTGCTGCAGGGACAGATCATCCTCGGCATCGTGCTGATCGTGATCGGTCTGGCTGTCGGCCCGGGCGGCTACAGCATCTTCAAGAACCGCTCACGGTAGGAGCGACACCCGCCCCACTTCGGTGAGGACGGGATCGTCTCCCGTGTCGAGGCTCGTCGACTGCTCGAAGACGGCGACGACGGACTCGCCGCCGTAGTCGATCACGGCCATGTTGTTGGCGAAGAAGGGACCCGCCTCGACCGCAAGGCCGGGGCGGGTGTCGACACCCCTCGTCGCTCGCCGGAGCAGGGACCCCACGACGCCACCGGCGCGGGTGATCGCGAATCGCATGGCGCCACGCTCGTGAGGAATGAGCGCGTTCCTGATGGGTGAGCTCACGACCTGCCAGACCTCCGGCCCTGGGGCGTCGGCGAACCGTCCGACGCGAGCGGCATAACTGAAGTGGATGTCGCCTGAAGCCACCACGATCGATGCCGGTGGCGACGCTTGGAGTTGCAGCGACGTGATCAAGTCGACGAACGCTGCGAACGACGCCGGGAACGCCGGCCAGTCCTCGAGGTCGAGCGACCGCCGAAATCTCTCACCGAGTCTGCTTCCCCATCGCCCCCAGGCGTTTGCTTCACACAGCCGCTCGTTCCACGTGTGGAGATCATGGATGCCATCGGCCATGAACACCGGCAACGAGGTGACGAACAGCACGTGTCCCACGGCGTCGAGCGCGGCCTGTGCGATCACATCCCACTCGGACTGCTGCACCATCAACCGTGCCCCACGGTCGAGCACTCGACCGTTACGGCAGTCGATGGTGATGACCGTGACATCGTCGAGGTGGCGGACATGGCTGAAGTGCACCCCGCTTGCGGAGCCGGCACTGTCGACGCACTGGCGGGCCCACGCACGCAGGATGTCGGTCCCGTCCTCGACGGACTGCAACTGCTCGAGGAGACCGTCGTCGCGTAGTTGGCGGGGGGAGAGATTGCCGAGGTGCTGGTGCACCCAGTACGACATGTAGCCGTCGACGGATCGTTTGGCCCACGTCGGTTCGGACTCCATGTCGTCGAGCCACGCAGCCGAGATGTTCCAATCGTCGATCATGTCGTGGTCGTCGAAGATCATGGCCGACGGCACCGTCGAGAGCAGCCATCGTTCGGATCGAGACGACCACGCTTCGTGGTAGAGCCAGCAGTACTCCTCGAAGTCGTACACCTTGGCTTCGTCGAGGTCGAGCGACTCGGCTCGCCGTTCCTCGATCCGCTCGCGCGCCTTCGGCGACGAATCGTCGGCGTAGATCTGGTCACCGGCGAACACCATCAGCGTTGGCCAGAGTTCACGCTCCTGCGTCATCATTCGGCGGGCGTGGGCCCAGAGGGTGTCGACGCCACGACCTTCGGGATTGAACGCGAGGTCCTGGGTGTACGGCACCTCGTGAGGCGCGGCTGCCCGGCACGAGCCGAGCAACACCCGAACCGGCGTGTGCGATCCGGTCGTACGAATCACACTGGGCGGAGCGTCGTCGTCCGGATCGGGCCAGACGTGGCGCCCGTCGAGATGCACCTCGTACGGGGTCGTCGAACCCGGGACGAGTCCGGTCACGATCACGAGGGCGTAGTGGCGACCCTCGACCTGGAAGGTACGTGTCGCATGACCCAGCACGTCGACGCTGCACGCAGCCGACGTTTCGACCCAGATGGTTGCGCTGTCGTCGTCCACCCACCGCAGCATCGGTCCGAGAACCAAGCTCGGGGTGTCGGATCCTTCATGTGTCATCGGACCATCATTCCGCATCGTTGCCTCGCCGTCGTCGTTGCAGTCGACGATCTGACGGGCTCGGTCAGTTGGGTGGAGCGAGACGAGCCCGCAGATCGTTCAAGTCGAGGTCGGGCTGGGGATAGCTCGATCCCATCGAGTCGAAGGTGGCGAGCAGTAGCTTTGCGATCACCCAGTTCCGGTACCACTTGTTGTCGGCCGGGATCACGTACCACGGTGCGGTGTCGCTGGTCGTACGGGCAATGGCGTTGCCGTAGGCGGTCTGGAACGCGTTCCAGTGGCGGCGCGTCTCGAGGTCGGCTTCGGAGAACTTCCAACGTTTGTCGTCTCGACGCAGCCTTCGCAGGAACCGCTCACGCTGCTCGTCGAACGAGATGTGCAACATGCACTTGACGATCGTGGTGCCCGATTCGACCAGTTCGGCTTCGAACGCGTTGATCTCGTCGATGCGACCGTCGATGGTCTCGTCGTCTTCGGTCATGAGCGCCATGGGAACCATCACGTCTTCGTAATGGGATCGGTCGAACACACCCAGCTGTCCGGAACGAGGCACCTCACGGCGGATCCGCTCGAGGAAGTGTTCGGCGACTTCGTCGCCGGTCGGCTTCACGAACGAGGCCATGCGGACACCGGCTGGGTTCATGGCGATCACGACGTGGTTGATCGTGCCGTTCTTGCCGCTGCAGTCGAGGCCTTGCAGCACGAGGAGTACCTTGCGGTCCGATTCGGCGAACAGCAACTCGTGGGCGTCGTGGAGTTGGCCCTGCATCTTCTCGAGATCGCGCACGGCAAACTCTTCGGCATCGTCCTCGTCGTCGATGAACGGCGTCGAAGTCGGCTCGTAGCCGGCCAGGTTGACGTAACCGTCGACCGGCCGTGCCCGCAACTCCATCGACATCGTCGTGAGGTCGAGGTCTCGCCCCTTGGCTGCGCTCCGGCTCATTCGTCGTCTCCGCTGTGGTGGATCGTGATCGCTTGAGGTTCGACGGTGAATTCGAGGCGCTTGGTGGGTTCGCGATCTTCTCCGTCGAGTTCGTACGGCCTGGCAACCCGGTGCTCGATGACGATGTCGGTGCCCTGGGTGCGACGGGCGAGTTCCACCTTCTGAGGGCGACGTCGCACCAGTCGCCAGCCGATCGACGCCCATTCGCGCAGCTTCGATGCCGACATGACTGCGATGTCCAGGACGCCATCATCGGGCTGGGCGTCCGGGAACACTTCGAGGCCGCCGGAGATCGTGCCGAAGTTGCCGACGAGGACCATGGTGGTTCGCCCGTCGAACCACACCGCCCCGTCGACGGTGACCTTGGTCCTGACGAGATCCGACTTCAGGTTCTTGGCCGCTGACAGCACGTAGGCAGCCGTACCGACCTTGGACTTCAGTGTGTCGTTGGCGTCGCGGATCATCAGTGCGTCGAACCCCGATCCGGCCATCACGGCGAACGCCTCGCCGTTGACACGCCCGAGATCGATTCGACGACGTTCGCCCCGACCGACGCCGCCGCCCGCATCGAGCCCGGCCGGGATCCCGAGATTCGAGGCCAGCAGGTTTCCGGTTCCGAGCGGCACGATGCCCAGTGCAGTGTCGGTGCCGGCGAGCGGATCGAGACAGGCTCGGACCGTCCCGTCGCCACCGCACGCCACCACGATCTCGGCCCCGCCGTCGACCGCTGCCCGGGTCTGGCCCGCACCGGGATCGTCCTCGGTCGTCGGGACGAGTTCGACGTGGTCTCCCAGCGCTTCGCGCAGATCGGACTCGTCCGCCACGCTGCCGCTCGCCGGATTCCAGATTGCGACGATGCCGCTCATGCGGACACTTCCGTCGTGGTGCCGATGTCGCTTTCGAAATGCTGGTGTCCGACGGCATCGGGCGGAGAACCCAGTATCCGCACACAGATGACGATCGAGACGACTCCGAGCACGATGCCGGCGATCACGTCGCTGAGGAAGTGCATGCCCTGGTACATCCGCGCCCAGGCGACCACGAGCGGCACGCCGATGGCGAGCACGACAGCGAGGGCGCGAGCCCAGACCGCTCGGGTGTGCCAGAACACGATGACGACCAAGGCGCCGTAGACGGTGGCTGCGGCGACGTGACCTGACGGGAACGATGAGTTGACGGGCGATTCGAGCAGCCGTTCCACGTCGGGTCGTGGCCGTTTGACGATCGTCGTGATGATGATGAACGCCGTCGCTTCGAAGATCAGGGTCGAGGCCACCAGTACCGCTTCGTGCCAGCGCTTCCAGCGCCACAGGAAGAAGCCGGCGACCAGGATGGACAACCCGATCTTCACGGGCGTGTCGGCGATGAAGGCTCCCCAGTGGGCGAGGTCGTTGGCCGACTCGGTGCGACCGTCGGCAAGGCTCTGCGCCACGTCCTCGTCGGTCTCGACGATCCAGCTGAGCGCAGACCAGTTGGTGATCAGTTCGCCGATGAGCACGCCGACGGCGATCACGGCGATCAGTGCGATCACGAGGTGGACCCCATCGGACTTGTCGAGCGGCCACGTGGTGGCCCACCACGAATTCCGGCGCCCGGAGGCGGCGGAATCTGGGCGGGTATCGGTTGCGTCGGTCGTCATGCCGAGGTCTCCTCTCGGTGCTCGAGGCACGCGCGTTGTTCGGTGGGGTCAGGTGCTTCGGCAGCGATTCGTTCGGCAGGTTCGCCAAGTCGCAGCGAGCGACCGCCGAACGCAATCGTGCTGAGGAGGAACCACGTCCAGCCGACCACGACACCGGCGACGACGTCGCTGAGCCAGTGGACGCCGAGCAGCACCCGGGAGGCGGCCACCGCAGCGGCGATGACTGCAGCAAGCGTGCCTGCGATCAGACGCGTGCGCCGGGAAGAGCGTCGTGCCACGACCAACGCAATCGCTGCCCAACAAGCGGCGGCGGCGGCGCTGTGGCCGGACGGGAACGAGGATCCTGCGTGGCCGGCGAGCTGCGCGATGTCCGGCCGGTCACGGTCGATGATGAGCTTCAACCCGTTGTTGATCGTGGTCACGCCGAGCCCGACGATGGCGAGGTAGAGCGCTGGACCCCAATCCTTTCGTCGCACTCCGTGGTACACACCGATGAGCGCCATCACCACGAACAGCGGAATGGTGCTGCCGAACTGGGTGATCGCATCGATGATCGCGGTGGACAAGTCGGTTGCGTTGTCGCGACCCCATTCGGCGGCGGCGGCATCCCAGCGAGCAATACCGCCTTCGTCGGCGGTTCCCGAGAAGATCCAACCAACGACGAGCGCACTGGCGAACAACACGACGAAGCACGCCCCGACGACGACTCCACCCACGACGCGCCGATCGAGCACCCGGAGCAGCCTCGCGAGCCATGATGGCGAATGGGCGACCAGCCATTGCTCCTGTTGCTCGACATCGAGCGGTTGGTCATTCGGCATCACCAGCCGGAGCACGACGACAAGAGCAGCAGCGATCAGACCGCAGCCGAGAAGGACGAGAACGAGCATGATCTGCCGGCCTCAGTCTTTCAGGCTCTGGAATCGGTAGCTGGCGAAGCAGAACACCCCGTAGGCGATCAGCCCGACCGCACAGGCGTACACCACTGATGTACCGAGCGTCGTGCCGGCCACCTCACGCAGCGATTGGTCGAACCCGCGTGCATCGTTCGAGTCGAATCGAATCGCTGAGCGAAGGACGAAGTAACCGACGAGCATGGTGACCACGCCGCGCCCGATCCAGCCGATGACGCCGAAGATCACCAACGCCTTACGCTTCTCATCGTTGTGTGCCAGATGGGGCTGAACCCCGTCGAGCTCTTCGGTGAACGATCGCTGGATCCCCTTGTGAACCGCGAAGTAGAGGCCGATGGCGATCAGCACCACGCCGCCGGCGCCGACCATGACGCGGCCGCCACTCATCTCCATCACCGACTTCGAGAGACTTTCGACGGTGTTCGGCTCTTCCGGGTCGACGCCGGTGAAGGCGGCCTTGCCGGCCGTATAGGCGAGCAGGATGTAGAAGATCGCCGAAAAGGAGTAGCCGACACGGTCGGCCCATTCCTTCACTCCGTTCCCTCGGATGACGGCAACGCTCGCGATACGCCAGACGACGTAGAGCATCAAGAGCACGGCGAGCACTCCGAGGAGCAACCGACCGAGCGGCGCATCAGCGATCGCAGCGACTGACCCCTCTGGCGACGCTTCGCTGTCTGCACCTGAATCCTGGCCCGAGTCCTGACGTGCGATCTGAATCGCCGCCACACCCATCACGGTGTACACGACCGCCTTGGCGATCCAGCCGAACTGGAAGACCCGCTCGATCCACGGGTTCTCGTCGACGGCATCGACGACGGTGTCGGCGACCGAGCCGTCTGATGGTGTCGTCACGTCACTCATCCGTTGCGCGCCCTCTCGTTCCGACTCCGAAATGAACTCCAACGAACGGTCGGGTGAACGCTGGGCGAACAACTCGTACCACGTTCACACCAAACCGAAACCGCCGAGGATTGAGCGTCGGTGGGTGGGGGAATGTACACGCCCATGGCCAGCAACCGCACCCCGAAGAAGTCGATCTCGAAGAATCCGCCCTCGAAGAATTCGCCCTCGATGTCATCGCCCAATCCACGTCCGAAGTCATCGCGCACGACAGCGCCCTCGGCCACGGCGGAGACCCATCAGACGGTGTTGGACGCCCCAGCGCGTCTGACGACGCAGCAAGGCATTCCGATCTCCGACGACCAGAACACCCTCACCGCCGGCGATCGCGGTCCGCAGCTGCTCGAGGACTTCGTGATGCGCGAGAAGATCTTCCACTTCGACCACGAACGCATCCCCGAGCGCGTCGTCCACGCACGGGGATTCGGCGTGAAGGGCTACTTCGAGAACTACGACTCGCTCACCGACGTCACCCTGGCCGATCCGTTCCAACGCGCCGGTGATCGCACCGACGTGTTCGTCAGGTTCTCCACGGTGGCAGGTAACCAGGGCTCGCCGGACCTCGCCCGCGACGTCCGCGGGTTCGCCGTGAAGTTCTACACCCGCCAGGGAAACTGGGATCTCGTCGGCAACAACATCCCCGTGTTCTTCATCCAAGATGCGATGAAGTTCCCCGACCTGATCCACGCCGCCAAGGCCGAACCCGACCGAGGGTTCCCGCAGGCCCAGACCGGCCACGACAACTTCTGGGACTTCATCGGCCTGATGCCCGAATCGATGCACATGGTGATGTGGATCATGTCGGGCCGAGCGCTCCCCCGATCGTTCCGATTCATGGAAGGTTTCGGTGTCCACTCGTTCCGGTTCGTGAACGCTGACGGCAAGAGCACCTACGTGAAGTTCCACTGGAAGCCGTTGCTCGGACTGCAATCGGTGGTGTGGAACGAGGCCGTCAAGATCAACGGCGCCGATCCCGACTTCCACCGGCGCGACATGTGGAACGCGATCACCGCTGGCGATTACCCGGCATGGGAGCTCGGCGTGCAACTCTTCGACGACGAGTTCGCGGACGCCTTCGAGTTCGATGTCCTCGACGCCACCAAACTGATCCCCGAGGAGCTGATCCCGGTGACCCCGATCGGCAGGATGGTGCTCGATCAGGTCGTCGACAACTTCTTCGCCGAGACCGAACAGGTGGCCTTCTGCACACAGAACGTGGTGCCCGGCATCGACTTCACCAACGACCCGCTGCTGCAGGGTCGCAACTTCTCGTATCTCGACACCCAGCTCAAACGGCTGGGGTCGCCGAACTTCACCCAGATCCCGGTGAACGCGCCGCGGTGTCCGGTTGCTCATTTCCAGCAGGACGGCCACATGGCATTCACCAACCCGGTCGGGCGGGCCAACTACGAACCGAACTCGTGGGGCGCCGACGGCGGACCGCGTGAGGACCCCGCCGCGGGGTTCCGCTCGTACGTCGAATCGGTGTCGGGCGACAAGCGCCGGATACGGGCCGAGTCGTTCGCCGATCACTTCAGCCAGGCTCGCCAGTTCTACCGCAGCCAGACACCGATCGAGCAACAGCAGATGGCCGACGCACTCGTGTTCGAGCTCTCCAAGGTTCAAACAGCATCGATTCGTGAGCGCGTGGTCGCCCAACTCCGCAACATCGACGACGCACTCGTCGACGCAGTGATGACAGGTCTCGGTATGACCGAGCGACCTGACCGCATCGAACCGGCGCGAGCGCCGATCGACCTCGACCCTTCTCCGAAGTTGAGCATCCAGCTCAACGGCCCAGACACGTTCGCCGGTCGACGTCTCGGCGTGCTCGTCACCGACGGGGCAGACACCAGGACCCTCCGGATGCTGCGCAAGGCGGCACTGCAGGAAGGCGCACAGCTCGCCCTGATCGCACCGACGATCACCGGAGTTTCCGACAGTGAGGGCAACGCACTCACCATCGACGAGAAGGTCGATGGAGGACCGTCGGTGCTCTTCGATGCGGTGGCGCTCGTGCTGAGCGCCGACGGCGCCGAACTCCTCGCCGCCGAACCGGCCGCGCACTCCTTCGTCACCGATGCGCACATCCACTGCAAGTTCATCGGCGTCGGCCCCAACGCCGACACGCTGCTGCGCGCGGCGGGCCTCGGAGACGACCGACGCGACGACGGATACGTGGCACTCGGCTCCACTCAGAAGGCAGCCTCCGCCTTCATCGAGTCGTGCCGGGCGCTGCGCCATTGGGACCGCAGCTTCACGGCCTGAGCAGGAAGGGACACGCGCATGGCCTATACGAGCCGAACCATCCACGCACCCATCGACGTCGTGTGGGACGTCCTCATCGATCCCTACACCTACCCCGACTGGCTGATCGGGGCGGAGGCGATCAGGGACCTCGACGACGCCTGGCCGGCGATCGGCAGCCGCTTCCATCATCGGGTCGGCATCGGCTGGCTGTCGATCCCCGATCACTCCGAAGTGGAGGACGTCATCGAGCCGGACCTGTTGCGCCTCGCCGTCCGGGCGCGACCGTTCGTGTCGGCGGTGGCCACGTTCCGTCTGGTCGGTGACGGCAACACCACCGTTGTCGCGATCGAGGAGGAACCGAGCGTGAACGTGATCGGCACCATCGTTCGACCGTTGATGGACCCGTTGATCCACATGCGCAACCACCGATCGCTCGGCCGCCTCGATCACCTGGTGGCCGGGACAATGCATGCAGCAACACGTGTCTGACGTCTGAGCGGTGGGCCACATGTCCGGATCGTCCACCCTCGACGATCCACCTCAGGCCACGACAGGACCGCTTCGAATTGCGGTGGTGGGGCCATCGCGCTTCGGCCTCGGCGAACCGTATGCCGGTGGGCTCGAAGCGCACACTGCCACCCTCGCTCGACAGTTGCACCGATCGGGCCACGACGTGACGGTGTTCGCCGGCCCGCTGAACGCCCCACATCAACTTCCCGTCCCCGTCACTGCGATCACCGACCGGTGCCCGATCGACGTCGACCGACTCGACACCTCGAATCCACCATGGTTCGCCCGTCATGAGGACGAGTCGTACTCGCGCATCGCCGACATCCTGGTCGAGTCCAACTGCTTCGACGTCGTGCACAACAACTCGCTGCATCGACGCATCGTGGAGCTCGATGAGCCGGCGGTGCCGATCATGCACGTACTGCACTGTCCACCGTTCGATGTCCTCGAAGAGGCACACAGGAAACTGTCACGTCGCCGAGCGGACCGAACGGTCGTCGCCGTGTCCGACTCGCTCGCAGGTGCATGGGCCGACGCGGCGACCAACGTCGTGCGCAACGGAGTCGATCTCGACCGGTGGCGGCCTCGGACCGCGCAGCAGACTCGTCGGAGTCGTTTGTGTGTCTGGGTGGGCCGAATCATCGAGGACAAAGGTCCGCATCACGCCATTGATGCCGCGTTGTTGGCGGGTCATCGCATCGCATTGGCCGGCCCTGTCCATGATCGAGCGTATTTCGAAGCCGCAATTGCGCCACGACTGGCGACCGGTCAGGCTCGATGGCTCGGTCCGCTCGACACTGCTGCGTTGCGGTGTCTCTACGACGCTGCCGCGGTCGGTGTGATCACTCCGATGTGGGACGAACCGTTCGGGCTCGTCGCAGCAGAAATGCTTGCGTGCGGACTCCCGATCGTCGCATTCGCCAACGGCGCCATCGGTGAGTTCACCGACCCGTCCGTGGCCGTGCTGGTCGAACCCGGCAACGATGACGCGCTCGCTGCGGCCATCTGCCGGGCGGGCCAGTTCGAGCGCTCCACCTGTCGGGAGTGGGCGATTCAGAATCTCTCGATGTCGACGATGACTGCGTCGTACGTCGAGCTGTACCGCTCAGCGATCCGACGTCGACGTGTCGTCGATGCCATGGATTGACTTCGCATCGATGGGGTACTCGTGTCGGCATGAAACTCATGATCGGATTCTCATTCGGCGTCGCCGCCGGCATGTTCGTCGCAACCAAGATGTCCGAGCGAGATCGAGCGCAGCTCGCCTCGCGCGCCTCGAGCGCAGTACGTCGGGCAAGCGAGACGGTGAAGGACTCGGCTCTCGGCGAGGCGGTTGCGAGCAACACCGCAAAGGTGACCGGCGCCGCAAGCGAACGCGCCGCCGACGTGGTCGATGCCGCTGGCAGCCGTGCGGCAACGGCGATTCAACCCGACGCCGACGTCGCAGACGAGCAGCATCACCAGCCAGCGACCATCTGATCGTCGTCAGTCATCTCAACAGCTGACGAACGCCGCTTCGATGACCGCGGCCGCCCGAGCGGCACCTCCCGGGTCGGCGAGCGCGGCCAGGGTCGTCGCCCGCTCGCGAGCCACGTCGATCAGGGACCCCCACGCTGCTCCAACCGGATCGTGCACCACTGAGGCGGCGCCGATCGCGTCCAACCGTTGTGCGTGTTCCAATTGCTCGTTGAATGGACGGTGCTGAGGAGCAACGACAAGTGGGCAACCGAACCGAGCAGCCGCAGCAACGGTGTTGTTCCCCGCACTGGCCACCACGGTGGGCCGTCCGGCTAGCAGGGTTTCGGGGCGTTCCAACCAACCGAGATCGATGACGTTCGCTCCACGGTCGGTGAACCGTTCGCCGAGGAGCAATCCAGCGACGAATACGCTCGCGCCCGGTAGTGCAGCGCCGAGCGCACGGATGGCTTCGTGATCCATGGACCCGCCTCCTGCGCCCCAGAGCACCACCACATCGTTGGGACCTGGTTCGGGAAGCTCGTCGTCCTGATGCCGCTCGTCATCTCCGGCACCCCACACGAAGCCGACGTGGTCGGTCTTGGCGAGCACCCAGTCAGGCGTCTCGGGATGTTCGAGACGATCGGGCCACGGGGCGAGTAGTCGGTCTGCCTGCCGATACGCAAACTCGTGTGCGGTGTCGATTCGTCGGCCGTGCTGTCGCACGACGACAGTGGGGAATCCGCCCAGTCGGCAGGTGAGCGCCGCCTCCACCGACACGTCGACGACCACGCCTGCGGGGCGCAGCGCGTCGAGCCACTCGGCGAATCGGGCGAGTCGACCCGCTCCGGTCGCCGGAGTGAGCGGCGCCCAGTGCAGCGTGTCACCAGCCGTGGGATCGACGGGGCGTTCTGACGTCGCGCCGCCGTTCTCGACTTGCGCATCGACGTCGCTCGGCAGCACGCAGCCGAGGGGATCATCGCCGATGTCGGTCAGCTCCGAGATCGGGTGGATGGGGAACGACGCCGCCCCCCTGACGGCCCGGTATCTCGTCAGGTGGCCGAGCCCATGATGGTGCACGTAGTAACCAACGCGTGACCTGGCGCCCTGCGGGTAACCGTCACTGGACGCCGTCGCCGATGAAGAATGGGAGCGAACGACCACGCCGGTTGATACCCCGTGACTCGTACGGACACACCTGCGGGCTCACCGATCTGTCGTCTCGTTCCTCGTGCACCGGATTGCCGGGCTCACCACACTCGCCATGCATGAAAGTGCGCGAAGTGGGCACCGTGGGGGCGACCGGACATCTGGTGTCTCATCGAACGGAGTGAAGTGGTGTCGTCAAACAATCCTGGTGCCGATCGTTCACCGAACCAGTCCGCACGTCACCCAGACCTCATCGGACACGTCGCTGTCGTCGTACCGGCACGCAACGAGGCGGGCACGATCATTCGCACGGTCGCCGCCGTCGAAGACGCCCGCCGCCAGTTGCTTCACAACGTGACGAGTTCGTTCGTCGTCGTGCTCGACGACTGCACCGACGACACCGAGTCGCTGATCCGGCAGGCACGACGCCGAGGACGACACAGCTCGTTGATCGTCGTGGGCTGCAGCGCTCGCAACGCCGGAGCGGCACGCGCCGTCGGTGCCGCCGCTGCTCTCGAGGATGCTCGACAACGGGGGGCGCTGATGTCAGCCACGTGGTTGGCGAGCACCGACGCCGACACCACCGTGCCGGCGCACTGGCTGCGCTCACAACTGCTGCTCGCTGACCAGGGCATCGATGCGGTCGCCGGCACGGTCGAACTCGAACGCAACGAGGACCCCCACCTTCGGCATCGGTTCGACGAGGTGTATCGATTCGGACACGACGGCAGTCACACCCACGTTCATGGAGCCAACATGGCAATGCGCGCCGACGTGTATCTCGCCGCCGGCGGATGGCGGCCGTTGGCATGCGGCGAGGACCACGACCTCTGGGGACGCCTGCGTGAAGTGGGAAACTGCGTGTCGTCGACGGCCATCGCCGTGAGTACCAGCGCCCGACTGGAGGGTCGGGCACCTGGCGGCTTCGCCGCCGACCTCGCCGCGCTCCGCCAGTCGGAAACCGTCGCATGAGCGCCGCCGACACCGTCAGATCACTCCTCGAGAGTCGTGTGCTCGATCTTCCCGACCCCGGCAGTGGGCGGACCGCCGAACGACATGTCGCGCTGTTCGACATCGCCCGGACGCACCCGGTGTCGGTCGCTCGAATCGTGGAAGCCCACACCGACGCCACCTCGATCCTGCACGCTGCGGATCGAACGCCACGTGATTCGGCGCTCTACGGCGTCTGGGCTTCTGCCGGGTCGTCCGATGGCACCCGGATCGACCGTCGATGTCGGGAAGTGTCGGAAACGTCGTCTCCGCCGACCGTCATCAACGGGACCAAGCCGTTCGCGTCCGGGTTGGGGATCGTCGACCGTGCGCTCGTCACAGCAGCATGGGGCGCCCACAGCGACTCCAGCGCGGCGTCCGCCTCCGTTCTCGTCGACGTCGACGTGACACCGTGTTCGTCGATCGTCACGGATCTGACGGCGTGGTCGACCCCAGCGCTCGCCGAGTCGGCGACCGGCTCGGTGCGATTCGACGAGCACCCGGTCGACGACAACGAGGTGATCGGCGAACCTGGTTGGTATCTCGAACGGGTCGGGTTCTGGCACGGCGCGTGCGGTCCTGCGGCGTGCTGGGCGGGCGCTGCTGCTGGGCTCGTCGACGCCGCAGAGCACATCGTCGACGCCGACCCGCACCGGAGGGCTCACCTCGGAGCGATGCGCAGCGACGTGTGGGCACTGCGAGCGATGCTCGCGTCGGCCGGTCGAGAGATTGACGACGACCCCGACGACGGGTCACGGGCACAGCAGCGCGCGTTGGCGCTGCGCCACCAAGTGGAACGTACGTCGACCGACATCCTCGACCGATTCGGGCGAGCCTTCGGACCGCGCCCCTTCGCGCACGATGCCGACGTCAACCAACGATGGCTCGACGTGCACTTGTACCTCCGTCAGGACCACGGCGAGCGAGATCTCGCGGTGTTGGGAGCATCGCAGACTCGAGTGCGCTCCGATGTCTGACACACCGATCGACTACTTCGCCGCGCTCTACGCCAATGACCCTGACCCCTGGGGTTTCGACCACCGATGGTACGAGCAGCGCAAATATGCAATGACGTTGGCAGCGCTCCCTCAACAACGTTTCCGGCGAGCCCTCGAACCAGGATGCGCCAATGGTGTGCTCACCGAGTTGCTCGCCGTCCGATGCGATGAGTTGTATGCCTTCGACTTCGAACCGTCGGCAGTCCAGCGAGCGCGCCAACGGTTGGCTCACCACAGCCACGTGGAGGTCACCGCTGCGCAGTTCCCCGACTGGTGGCCCGACGGGCGCGGCGATCTGGTCGTCTGGTCGGAAGTCGCCTACTACCTGTCGACCGACTCCGCCGACCGGGTGCTGGTCCGGCTCCAGGAGTGGCTCGAACCGGGAGGCACCCTGATCGCCGTCCACTACACCGGCGACACCAACTATCCCCGACACGGCTCCGCCATCGGGCCGTGGCTCGACTCGACCGGCTTCCTGCGTCGAGTCACCACCCTCGTCGACGAGTCCTTCGAACTCGGCGTCTGGCGGCGGATTGTCGCGTAACGGGTGTGGGCCACGTCAGGGCAACGCTTGTCGACGAAACGGTGATGCGGTAGTACGGCGTGCCGCTTCGATCTCGTGGTCGGTCGGATCGCGGAGCACGCGCAGCAGGTCGTCGTCCCACTCGACGAGATCGAGGTTGCGGAAGCCCTCCAGCCAACCGGCCATCGGCCATTCGCCCCATTTCTCGTAGAACCGTCGCGCATTCTGCGTGGTCGCGCGCAACTGTTGCAGCGGTGGCTCGAACGAGTCGTGATGTCGGTGGAGAACGAACGCACCGCCGACGAGTCCGACCGGAACTCCCATCGTGGCCAGCGTCCTCGCAAGGTCTGTGTCCTCGCCGGCGTAGCCGTCATAGGAGTCGTCGAATCCTCCGGAGCGCTCGAACGTGTCCCTACGCATCGCCATGCAGAGGCCCCACACGAGATCGTGATGCTGGCCCGTGCTCACCCCCGACCTCGGTGGACGTTCACGCGCGGGGTGTGGCCGCCCGACCGAGGCCAGCCATTCTGCCGGCAGCGATTCCAGCGCCTGCGGAGCCATCGGCGGGAGGTACAACACCTCGAGCGTGCACAACGCGAGGCGAGCGTCGAGTGCATCGTGGAGAGCGGCGACGAACCCGGTCGAAGGGATCGTGTCGGCGTCGCAGAAGACGACGTGTTCGCCCGATCCGGCGTGCGCACCCGCATTACGCGCTGCACTGTACGGAATCGTCTCGGGCGGCCGCTCGCCAGGAGCACCTGCAATGCGGTGTGTGATCACCGGGAGTTGCGGGAACCGTGCAACGATGTCCCACGGGTTCTCCCTACCACCGACATCGACGACGACGATCTCGAAACGGGGATCGCTCTGCGTCGTGAACCCGCGTAGGAACGTGGCGAGCATGTCGTTGCGATCTTTGACCAGAGTCACCACGGTGAGCACGTGACCTCCGTTGTCATCTCGGGCGCTCCACGTAGCGGCACATCCATGCTCGCAGAGGCGTTCGTACGCGCCGGGCACCACGCCGGCGACAGGTTGATTCCGCCTTCGCCTGCGAACCCGAACGGATTCTTCGAGGACCTCGACGTCAACGCAGCAAACGACGAAGTGCTCGGGACCCTCGACACGCTTGACGGGACGCTTCGACCACCACGCCACTTGTGGTGGCTCGGGGCGTTCGTCGGTCCGTCTGCGACCACCGCGTGCGAAGCCGAAGCCGCCCGGCGCGCCGAACTCGTACCCGCCCGACCCTTCGTTCTGAAGGACCCTCGTTTCAGCCACACGATGCCGTCGTGGCCGACCTTGCAATCGGCGCTACGGATCGTGATGGTCCGATCGCCCAGCGAGGTCGCGGCAAGCGTGCGGGCCATGGCAGCCGTGGTCGAATCGAGCCCATCGTTCGACACGACCGTCGAGCATTGCGCCGCGATGTGGACTGCGACATATCGATCCATCTTGGAGTGGTGCGATGCGTCGACCATCTTCCTCGACGTGCGAGCCGTCCGCGACGGTTCGGCTCTGCCCGACTTGAGCGATGCCACAGGCACGGCTCTGAACGCCCACCACGTGTCGATGCGGTTGCATCGCCAGATGCGAGCCAGTGATGAGTGCCGAGTCGAACGCTGCGTCCTCGACGGCGTCCGTGACAGACTCGCCATGCACGACTTCAACCACCGATTGCCCGTGCTCGGTCGCAACACGTCGTGAATCGCCCCTGGGACCATCACGGCGACTCCACGTACGTCGTACAGGAATGGAGGTCAGCGATGAGGTTCTCGTCCAGGGTTGCCGCGACGTAGTACTCGTCGGTCCAATCGAGGGGCGACAACCTGTCCGCGCTCAGCATCGCTGAGGCGATGTCATCGGTGACCTGGCTCCGATGCTCCGCAATCGCAGCGTGACGACCGGCGAGGAGGTCCGGCGTCAACGGCAGTCGGATCAGGCGCTGGCGTGCGAGCAGTGCGGGGTCGGTGTGGGTCCACGACCAGAACACCCCGAAATATACCGACGCGCCCGTTCGACCGCTCGCAGCGCGAGCAGCGCGGCCACTGGCCTCGTGATCGCAGTGGTGGTCATGCGCCCACGGCGCCACCACGAGCGGCGTGTCCAGTTCGACGATTGCGTCGACGATCTCATCATCGCGATCGGCAACGGCGCCATCCTGCAAGCCGAGTCGGTGCACCGCTCCCCTGCCCACACCGAGTTTCGCCAATGCCCGTTCGTGTTCGCCCCGCCGAATCGTCCCCAGCCGGTCCGCGTCGACGCCTGGATACGCCGCGTCTCCGTCGGTGACGGCGATGACGAACACCTCGACACCGCGGCGTCGTTGGAGCTGGATCAGGCCACCGAACATCAGCACCTCGTCGTCGGGGTGGGGAACGACCACGGTGGTGGGCAGGGCAGGGGGTTCCCACATCAGCGCCTCAGCTCGTGCGGTTGCCCAACCGAACGGCCAGCCGTCGGAGTCATCGCTCGGTTGATCGGCAACGGTCGCCGGGAACAGGGGCTCACGCGAGAGCGACATGGCGAAGCGGTACCCAGGTCCCGTGCGACGTAGTCGTCGTTTCGACGCACCACCCGGCCACAATGAGATGGTGGTCGACGTCCAGGGAGATGACACGGGCGTGTCGTTGACGCAGCGAGTCGACAATTTCCAACGACGTCACCCGGTCGTCGGGTTCCCCGTCGGGGTGATCTACAAGTTCGGCGAGGACCAAGGGCCGTACCTCGCAGCACTCATCACCTACTACGGCTTCCTGTCGTTGTTCCCGCTGCTGCTGCTGCTCACCTCGGTCCTCGGGTTCGTGCTCGACGGCCGCCCCGAGCTGCAACAACAGATCCTCGACTCGACACTCAGCCAGTTCCCGGTGATCGGTGACGAGCTCGCAGACCCAAGGGGGCTCCAGGGCAACATCGGCGCGATCATCGTCGGTAGCCTCGTTGCGTTGTACGGCGCCCTCGGGGTCGCCCAGGCGATCCAGAACACGATGAATGTCACCTGGTCGGTGCCGCGCAATCGACGACCGAACCCGATCCGGGCACGCTTGCGCAGTCTGCGATTCATCGCCGTCGCCGGGATCGCCATCGTTGTCACCACCATCTTGTCGAGCGCCGGCTTGAACGCCAGGACGTTCGGCGCCGACCTCGGGGCGTGGAGCACGTTCGCCGCGATCGTGTTGTCGATCCTCGTCAACGGTGTGGTGTTCGTGGTGACGTTCAGGATCTTTCGTCCCGACGGCGTGCGTCGTCGCGACGTCATCCCCGGAGCGATCGTCGCTGCCGGCATCTGGCAGCTCCTGCAGTTCTTCGGCACCGTCTTCGTGGGAAGCGTCGTCAACGGCTCGGGCGCCACCTACGGCGTGTTCGCGCTCGTTCTGGGATTGTTGGCGTGGATCTTCCTTGCTGGCGTCGGTGTCGTGATCGGATCCGTGGTGAACGCAGTGCACACCAAACGGCTGTATCCCCGAGCACTGCTGACTCCGTTCACGGACAACGTCGATCTCACCGACGCCGACCGACGTGCGTACCTCGACGCGGTCAGCTCACAGCAGTTCAAGGGTTTCCAGTCGGTGACGGTCCACTACGAAGATGACGGCCAACGAGCATCAGCGCGGCGCGCCCTGGCGCGCTTGCCCGTCCCGCCCGCCGACTCGGACGATCCAGATTGAGTTCCGGCGCCACCGGACCGCCACAGCGATCAGATCATCGTGTCGAATGCGAACGCGACCGTGTGGTGAACCTGCCAGGTGGCGAGCACGACCGTCGCCACGACGAGGCCGACCGTCTGGATCCGTCGACCGAGCGTGGCTGGGGCCGCAGACTCGGTGAGCGCCTGCGCTCGCGCGGCCACGCCATGGGTGGCAACTCCGAGCAGCACGGCTCTCGGGGAGTGAGCCAACGCGACTCGTGCGATCGTGCGCGCTGCGAAACGTCGAGTTGCACCCGTGGACCGAACGGCGTCCTCGTCGGCCCAACGCTCGACATGGAACCGCAACTGATCGGTGGCCGCACGCATGAACGGAAGGACTGCGGTGGCGACGAGGGCCAACAACAGGTACCGGTCGTGGCGATGGCGGGCATGAGACTGCTCGTGAGCGACGACGAACTCGTATTCGCGGTCGTCGAGCGAGTCGCACAGGCCGCGGGAAATCGCGATGGTTCGTGCCGGGCCCGGCAACGTGTAGGCGAACACGTCGGAGGTCTCGACGAGATGGAAACGGCACGTGTCGGTGCAACGAACCGACAGGTGCGTTCGCACCACGGCGGCCACACGTACCGCCCCGACAGCGGCCATCACGAGCGCCCCGCCCCCGATGACGGTGCTGACAACCGGTTGGTCGGGCAGGAGATGCATCGACCAGTCGGACAACGAGCTTCGAACCCCGAAGTGAGCGAGTCCACTGAGCCCGAGCATCCAAACCGTCGGCACCGTTCCCACGATCACGGCGACGACCAACACTGCGTTCCATCGAGCGGCTGCTGCAGGCGCCAGACGATCCAGTACGCGACCGGCGAGCACGGCGGTCACGATCAGTGCGATCAGGGGCAGTACGACGAAGTGGAGCATCAGCTGTCGTTGAGCAGTGCGGCCAAGCTGGCTGCATCGGCCGGGTCGAGTCCGTCGGCGAAACCGGCGAGGGCGGCGGCACGGTCGCTGGTGGCGTCGAGCAGCGAATGGATCTTGCGGGCGGTGAGACTGGCTTCGCTGGTCGAGGCCGAATAGAGATAGAGCCGTCCGTGTCGCTGCCGGCTGGCCAGGCCCTTGTCGCACAGTCGCCCCAACACCGTTGCAACACTGGTGTAGGCCAAGTCGGTGCTCATCTCCGCGATGACGTCGCTCGGCGACGCAGGGCGTTCCAGGCGCCACAACGCCTGCAGGACGTCACGTTCGAGGCCGCCGATGGGTCGTCGAGTCACGAGCACTCCGTGGGTTGATTGCGTGCTGAGGGCACGTGGGTCTCCGATCGGGCGAATGTGATGTCACGGCCAGCACAGCTGCGCGCTGTCGACGGCCGTTCCAGTCCTACGATCCATTGAATGGTAGCTGGCTCCCCTCGCACGCGGCGCCCAGCCTCGATCGCCATGACGCTCGGCCTCGCTGCACTCGCTGCGTGTGGAAGCGGCGACGAGCAGGCGCTTCCGACGGGCGGCGATTCGGGACGAGGTGCTTCGCTCTACGCCTCGGCCTGCGCCTCGTGCCACGGCAGCGATCTGCGTGGCACCGAACGAGGACCGTCGCAATTGTCGATCGTGTACGAACCCGGTCACCACGACGACGACAGTTACCGCTCGGCGATCACGCGGGGTGCGCCGGCCCATCATTGGGACTTCGGGGACATGCCGACGGTGGGTGGACTCGACGACGATGAGATCGACGCCGTCATCGGCTTCATCCGATCGGAGCAGCAGCGCCAGGGCTTTGACCCGTACGAACGGCCCTGATCGCCGATCCGGTCTGGTGCTCCGGCGTCAGCGGACCTTGAACAGCCCGGGTGCGACGCCGCGGTTCGGCCGGGCGGCAGCGATGTCGAGCGGCGGGGCGGCCTGGCGGTCACAGGCGGCGCGGGTCATCGGGTACGGGTTGACGGCGCGCCCACCAGGTCGCACCTCGAAATGAAGGTGTGGCCCACCGGCGTTGCCGCTGCTTCCCACGTAGCCGATGACGTCACCCTGTGCGACATCGCGACTTTCGCCTTCCCATGCATCGAGGTGGGCGTAGAAGAACTTGTCGCCGTCCGGCGTGGTCAGCCAGATCGACAGGCCACCGGCACTGGTGTTCTTGAACTCGGCGTAGCCGGCAAGCGCCGCAACGACCCGCGTGCCGCGTGCCGCAAGCATGTCGACGCCTTCGTGCCGACGCCCTCCGGATCGGGGCTCACCCCAGCTGTCCGAGAATGGCGCATTCTCTGCGACAGGACAGACCATGTCGTCGAGCGTGGACGTGTCCTGAGCGTGAACAGGCGCTGACGAGATGACCACCGCGATGGCAGCGGCGAGCACCGTGCTTGCGAGAGCGCGACGACACGGCGACTGGCAGGCACTCATGGCCGCTCATATTACGGTCGCGTGACGACACTTTGACACAAATGTCACAATCGAGGGGAGGCCCAGCGCTGTATACCCTGGCCCCCTATGGCTGGCTACTCATTGTCGAAGGATCAATATCTTGCGCGCTTGCGCAAGATCGAGGGACAGGTGCGCGGCTTGCAGCGCATGATCGACGACGACACCTACTGCATCGACGTCCTCACTCAGATCAGTTCGGTGACCAAGTCGTTGCAGGGTGTTGGACTCGGCCTGCTCGACGAACACGTCCGCACCTGCGTGCACGATGCGATGGTGTCGAGCGACGACGGTGGCAGCAACAAAATCGATGAGGCCATGGGCGCCGTCGCCCGGCTCCTGCGCTCCTGACTTGCTCTGACTTGCTGCGGCCCACATCACCTCGCCGAACTCAGGGTTGCGGAATTACCCATACCCCCTTAGGGTAGATAGCGGAGGTATGGTCATGATCGCAAGCATCATCGTCATCGCAGCGAGTCTCGGGCTCACCGGTTTCCTGTGGTGGTTCTTCTTCGGTCCGCAGCAGGCAAGCAGCGCACAGCAACGTGGCGGGATCCAAGAAATCGACATCACCGTCAAGGGCGGGTACTCACCGAACCTGATCCGCGTTCGCGAAGGAGTGCCACTGCGGTTGCACTTCGATCGTCAGGAATCGGGCGACTGCACCTCGCGGGTGGTGTTCGCCGACTTCGGTGCATCGAAATCCCTCCCTGCGTTCGGGACAGCGACGTTGGAGTTCACACCCGACAAGGTCGGCGAGTTCGACTTCGCCTGCGGCATGAACATGATCCACGGCACGCTCGTCGTCGAATCCGCCGACGGACCCGAGGACGGCTCACCGGCCAGCGACGAACCGGCGCACGCCGACATCGTCGCTCGACCGACTTCGCTCGACGCTGCGAGCGGGCAGTCACTGGCGGATCGTGAAGCAGATGACCGACGCGCCGAAATACGAGATCTCTCGATCCGAGTGCTGATCGGCACCGTGCTGACGGTGCCTGTCGCCGTGGCGGTGATGGCCATGGATCTGTTCGGTGCGTCATGGGTGCCGGAGTTCATGATGAACCGCTGGTTCCAGTTGGCGATGATCACCCCGGTCATGTTCTACAGCGGCTGGCCGATTCATCGCATCGGCTGGCTGACGCTGCGGCACCGCACCGCCGACATGAACACCCTCATCACGATCGGCACGACCGCCGCGTACAGCTACAGCGTGCTGGTGACCGTCGCCCCATCCCTGGTGCCGACCGACGTTCGCGAGGTCTACTACGAGGCCGTGGGTGTCATCATCACCCTCATCCTGATCGGTCGGCTGCTCGAGGTTCGAGCAAAGGCCGGCACAGGGCAAGCGATCCGCAAACTCATCGGGTTGCAGGCCAAGACCGCAACCGTGATCGAAAACGGCGTCGAAGTCGAACGGCTGGTGGAAGACGTCGAGCTCGGTGACGTCGTATTGGTACGCCCCGGCGAGAAGGTGCCCGTCGACGGCACGATCATCGACGGGCATTCGACACTGGACGAGTCGATGGTCACCGGGGAATCGATCCCCGTGTCCAAGCAGGTCGGCGACACCGTCATCGGCGCGACGATGAATCAGACCGGCGCTTTCCGACTGGAAACGACCCGAGTCGGCGCAGAGACGATGTTGGCGCAGATCATCCAACTCGTGGAGGCCGCCCAGGGGTCCAAGGCGCCGATCCAGCGTCTCGCTGACCGGGTCTCGTCGTACTTCGTACCGGCCGTGATGGTGATCGCCATCGCCACGTTCGCGACCTGGTTCGTCGTCGGTCCGGCACCGGCATTCACCCTTGCGCTCGTTGCAGCGGTCGCAGTGTTGATCATCGCCTGCCCGTGTGCGCTTGGGTTGGCGACACCACTGTCGATCATGGTCGCCACCGGCAAAGGAGCCGAGAACGGCATCCTCGTCCGATCCGCCGAGTCGTTGGAGACCGCTCATCGGATCACCACCATCGTGTTGGACAAGACCGGCACGATCACCAGGGGCGAACCAGCGCTCACCGATGTGATCATCGTCGGCGACATCGACGAATCCGAACTGCTGCGACTGGTCGCATCGGCCGAGCAATCGTCAGAGCATCCGCTCGCTCGAGCGATCGTCGCCGGCGCCCGCGACCGCCAACTCGTTCTCGTCGACACTGACGAGTTCGACTCGATCACGGGCAAAGGCATCCGGGCCCTCGTCACCGGCCGTGAGGTCCTGATCGGTAACCGCCGCCTCCTCGCCGACGCCGGTGTCGACACCGACGCACTCGGCGCCGACATGGACCGGCTTGCCGAGGAGGGCAAGACACCCATGCTCGTCGCGATCGATGGACGACCGGGCGGGTTGATCGCCGTGGCCGACACCGTGAAAGACGAGTCCGCTGGCGCCATTGCTGCGCTGCGAGCGCTCGGCCTGCAGGTCGCGATGATCACCGGCGACAACGCACGCACCGCAGCCGCCATCGCCCGTCAGGTCGGGATCGAGCGGGTCCTCGCCGAGGTACTCCCCGAGCACAAGTCGCGCGAGGTTCGCAGACTGCAGGACGAAGGCGGCGTGGTGGCCATGGTCGGCGACGGCATCAACGACGCACCAGCACTCGCTCAGGCCGACGTCGGGTTCGCAATCGGCACCGGCACCGACGTCGCCATCGAGTCGTCCGACATCACACTGATCTCGGGCGCCCTCAGCGGTGTCGTCACCGCCATCACCCTCAGTCGCGCAACGATGCGAAACATCCGCCAGAACCTGGTGTTGGCGTTCGTCTACAACGTCGTGGGCATCCCCATCGCCGCCGGGGTGCTCTACCCCTTCCTCGGAGTGCAGCTCAGCCCGATGATCGCCGCTGCGGCGATGGCTGCATCGAGCCTGTCGGTCGTGGGCAATGCCAGCCGCCTCCGTCGGTGGACGGCGCACACAATCGGCACCGGCGAGGTCCCTCCTGCCGCAGCTCCCCTCGTCGAGGTGGGCGACTCCCCGCGGAATCCGGCGCGACCGCCAGTCACGCTCGGTCGGTGAGCACCGTCGAGCACCAGCGTGTACTCGCCTCGGGATCGGCTGTGACGGAGGTCACACAGCGCCGGTGACAGGTGGCGCCGGGGTGCTACTACGTTACGTCGTACCTGCCCGAGGCGGGGCGAGCGTCTCCACCGATTCTCGCGATCAGTAACGCCATCGAACATCCATCGAAAGAGGTCACCGTGCGTCATTCCCTTCGTTTCGTCATCGCCCCAGTTGCCGCCGCTGCACTCCTGCTGAGCGCCTGCGGCAGTGACAGCTCCGAGTCCACCTCGGCCCCTGCGTCAGAATCGACGGGCGAGTTCAACGACGCTGACGTGATCTTCGCCCAGAGCATGATCCCCCACCACGAACAGGCCGTCGAGATGGCGGCGTTCGCCCTCGCTCCCGCCGCCGGCGCCAGCGCCGAGGTCCAGGCACTGGCAACGCAGATCCAGGGGGCGCAAGATCCCGAGATCGAGCTGATGACCGGTTGGCTCGAAGCCTGGGGTCAGCCGCTCGAGATGCCCGGCATGGAAGGCATGGACGACATGGCCGGCATGGAGGGGATGGACGGCATGATGTCGGCCGAGGACATGACCAACCTGGCCGGGCTCACCGGTGCCGAGTTCGACACGGCATGGGCCACGATGATGATTGCGCACCACGAGGGTGCCATTGCGCAGGCCGAGACCGTCAAGGCCGCCGGTTCGAACGCCGACGTCCTGCTGCTGGCCGACCAGATCATCGCAGCCCAGCAAGCCGAGATCGACGAGATGACCGCGCTGCTGGCGGGTTGAGTCGTCATCCACTACGTAGCGTCGTAGGGTTGCCTGCCATGTCGGCGCCCACCATTCCGCCCGTCGGCGCGCAGACGCGTCGGCGGACGGTGCTGTCCACGCTCGTCGGACTGTGTGTCGCAGCGTTCGCTGTCGTGGCGGGTGCTGCCCCGGTGTCGGCGCACACCAGTTTCGCCGGATCCGATCCTGCGAACGGGGCGGTCGTCTCCGAGCCCGTCGACGAGATCATCCTGCGATTCACGGGTGTCTCCGAAGAGGCCGGTGACGGTTTCGTCGTCCTCGATCCCGCCGGAGCGGTTCGTGAACCTGCGTCGGTGACCTCCGCCGACGGCAAGGTCTTCGTGCTCGCGTTCGATCCTGCACTGACCGGCGGCGTGGTCGGCGTCCGGTGGAGCGTGCGCGCCGGCGACAACCACCCGATCGCAGGCAGCTTCTCCTTCACCGTCGACGAGACCGCTGCGCCGGTTCCCGGCAACGACATGGCGTCGATGACCCCCGAGGAGATGGCCGCGATGGGCTCGGGTGACATGTCGTCGATGACTGCCGAGGAAGTGGCTGCGATGGGCTCGGGTGACATGTCTTCGATGACGCCCGAGGAAATGGCTGCGATGGACGACTTCCTGATGATGGAGTCGGCCCGACCGGGTGAGACCACCGCCACCTTGGGTCGTGTGGTCAGCATCGCCTCCATCGTGTTGGCGCTCGGATTCCTGACGTTCGCAGCCACCACGCTGCGCGGCCCGCGTCGCGAAGTCGAATGGATGATCACCGCCATTCGCATCGTCGCGGCCGTGATCGTCATCGGCGCCGTCATCGAGTACTCCGGCGTGGCACACATGACCGAGGCGTCGCTGGGCTCGGCGTGGTCGTCGTCCGCCGGTGCGGCCACCGTGTTTCGCCTGCTCGCCGGCCTCGGCATCGCGGTTGGCCTCGTCGCCACCACCACCCCCTCGCAGATGCCACGAGTCGCCCGGTCGTTGTCGTCGGCGGTCAACTCGACCGCCGGTACTGCGGACACCGACTTCTGGGGTCACGAGGCGTTTCCGCCTGACGAGCGCCGGCACGCAACTCCGCTCGAGCGCACCGATCGGGGCGCGTCGTCGAACGCGTTCAGCGACCCGGGCCTGGTGCTCGCCCGCAACCTCGCCACGACGCACCCGGCAGGCCGAGAACCGAACATCGCCCGATCTCGTGCTGCAGCCGCGCCAGTGGGTGGCCGTCGCCCCTCACGTGACAACGCCACCGAGGCAGCCCCCCAACGCCCCGACACCATGTGTCAGTGGCAGCCGGATCCTTCGTCGCGGATCGCCTTCATCGGTGTGGCCCTTGCGATTGCGTCGTTCTGGTTCGACGGCCACACCGTCACCGAAGGCTTCCGCCCGTTGCACACACTCGCCAACGTCGTGCACATCGTGGCTGGTTCGGTGTGGGTCGGCGGTGTCGTCGCCATGGCCGTCGTGATGTGGGCGCGGCACCGACGCCAGCAGCCGACGGGCGCACTGGAGTTGGTCGTGCGTTTCTCCGCGGTTGCCGCCATTGCGCTCGGCGCCGTGGTTGCTGCCGGAGTGGTGATGGCTGTCTCGATCCTCGACGGGTTCGGCGAACTCACCTCGACCCAGTGGGGACAGACGCTGCTGCTCAAGTCGGCCGCTGCAGGTTTGGCGATGCTCGCCGGCGGCTACAACCACTTCCGACTGCTGCCGGCGCTCGAACGCAACCCGCACGACGCCGTGTTGCACCACTCGATCCGGTCGACCGTCACCGCAGAGGCGATCCTGCTCGGGTTCGTCGTGATCACCACCGCCTGGCTCGTCGGCGCCGCCTCCTGAGCCAACTCTAACCACGGCAACGTCGCACCGGTAGCGTACGCGCACTCGAAAGGCTGAACCTCCATGATCACCACCCTGCTCGCCGCCACCGAATCCGACAACTCGAATTTCGTCGATCTCGACGTCCCACTGTGGGCGTGGCTCGGGCTGCTCGTCACGATCATCACGATGCTGGGCATCGACCTCTACCGTCACCGGCACGCACATGCGCCATCCACCGGCGAGGCGCTCAGGGAATCGATGGCGTGGGTGACCTGCGGACTGCTGTTCTCCGTGGTGGTGCTCATCGGCTTCGGGAGCCAGGCGTTCGGCGAGTACATCAGCGGCTACCTCATCGAGAAGTCGCTCAGCGTCGACAACGTCTTCGTGTGGGCGATGCTGTTCGCGTCGTTGAAGATCCCGGTCAAGTACCAACACCGTGTGCTGTTCTGGGGAATCTTCGGCGCCCTTGCGTTGCGCGCCATTTTCATCCTGCTCGGTACGGCGCTCATCAGTCGCTTCTGGTGGCTCCTGCTGGTGTTCGGCGTGTTCCTGATCTACACCGGCGCGAAGATCATCCGGCACCGTGACGATGAAGGCGAGGAAGAGTCCACCCGTGGCCTCGGATTGCTCAAGCGCATCATGCCGGTCTCCGAAGAACTGGACGGCCAGAAGTTCTTCACCAGGATCAACGGCAAGCGCGCTGCAACCCCCCTGCTCGCCGCGTTGTTCGTGGTCGAGATCACCGACATCATCTTCGCCGTCGACTCCGTGCCGGCCATCCTTGCGGTGTCGAATGAACCGTTCCTCGTCTTCGCGTCCAATGCGTTCGCAATTCTCGGGCTCCGTGCCATGTACTTCCTGCTGGCCAACGCGAAGGAGCGCTTCCACTATCTGTCTCATGCCTTGGGCAGCATCTTGATCTTCGTCGGGGCGAAAATGGCGGTGTCGCACTGGTACCACCTCAACACCTACATCTCGCTCGGGATCATCGTGTCGATGCTCACCGCAGCAATCATCTTCTCAGTGCGACGCGCCCCAGATGTCGAGACGCCGTCGGTCGTCGAGGACGCACTCGACCGCTGACTGACGTCCGCACGAGGCGGTAGTGACTTCTGGCCCTGCTCACCGACGCCGACGTACGCCACCGTGGAGGTCAGAGAGAGCGTCCTGTGCGCGCTCAGAACCGAGCCTCGGAGGAGGACCACGTGTTGTTCACCGACTTCGTCGCCCAGTCGAACAACTGGGACCACATGAACGGCTGGGGCGGCGGCTGGATGTGGCTCTGGGGTATGGCGATGATGGCAGGTGTGGTCGCCCTGATCGTTCGAATCTTCCGCACCGACTCTCGCGCCCCCGCTCCCACCGCCGCACTGCGGGATCCGACCGACCGGGCCAGAGAGATCCTCGCCGAGCGCTTCGCCAAGGGTGAACTCTCGACCGCGGAATATCGAGAACGCCTCGCTGAACTCGAGTAGTGGTCCTCGGAGAGTCTGCGGCTCACCCCGCCGCAGGTGTGATCGGGACCTCGTCGCTCGACGATTGTGCTGCGGTCCAGTTCCAGTGGATGGTCGCAAGCGCGGCGGGGTCGGTTCGACCGAGCTGGTCGCACAACTCGGCGAGGGCAGTGTCGGATTCGTCGGCTGCATCCCAGCGCGCCCGGGCGGCGGCGTCGCCCACATAGGCCTCGAACTTCGTCGACTCGATGCACGACGTGATCTGCTCGGACGGAACGATCACCATGTTCGCTTCGGCCGCGGCCATGCCCACCGGGTCGTAATCGGTGGTGTTCGGTTCCTTGCATCCGGACGCGAGGATGCCCATGACCACCACCGACACGATTGCGGCACAGCGCATGCTGGGTCATCGGAGCCCACGTTGCACTTCTTGAGCGTGTGGATCCGCACCCCGGGCACGAATCGAACGGATTCGCGGCGCTACGCGTCGTCGTCGTAGATGCCAGACGGCACGACGGCGCCGACGCGCACCATCAATCGGTCGAGTACACGATCGAGCAGCCAGGCCACGCCGACCACGGATGCAATGGGGAGCACGAGGAGGTAGTCGCCGAGGAGTTCCGGGATGAGAAGGACGGCTACGAGTGGCGACCTCATGCCGACGGCAACTCCGATGGCCATCGCTGCGACCATCGCATCCCACGGGTGCTCGGCCCCGACGCCGAGCGAATCTGCTGCGAGCAGCATGAGCAGAGCGGTGCCGGCAGCAATCCCCATGGAAGGGCTCAACACGCCCCCGGGTGCGCCAGCGCCCAACGCGGCCGTCGTACCCACGAGCTTTCCCACGACCAGCGCCACGGCAAGGGTGGTGGTTGCGGCGATCGGGCCGCGCTGCAACGCCTCCATCCCGTTGCCGGCCGCAAGCGGAAACGCGGCAACCGACGCCCCGGCGACCACCGCGAACACCGAAACGACAACCGGCCGAGGCCACTTCGTCCGACCCATCAGGGAATCGGCGGTGACGCGAACCCGCAGATACAGGAAGCTCTTGGCAACGACGACCGTCGGAACCAGCACGACGAGCCCGAGGGCCGCGACACGCCAATGCGGGCCCTGCACATCCGGAAGGATCGCCGTGCCGTCGAAGAGCCACACGGTGAAGATGTGGCCGACGACGGCACCTGCGACGACGAACACCGTCGCACGCGTGCTCTGGCGGATTCGCAGATGCTCCTCTGCGTACAGCATTGCGGCGAGTGGTGCGTTGTAGGCGCTGGCGAAGGCCGCAGCGATTCCGGCCGAAGCCAGGGCATCGCCGCGACCGCCGGATGAACGACCGACGACAGCACCGGTCACTCCACCCGATTCGACCAGCGCAGATTCTCGACCGATCGACACGAGGCCCGCTGACACGACGAAGGTGCCGAGCACGCGCAGCAGGGTCGCACGCAGCGAGATGCTGCGGCTGTCCCCGCGGGCCGACGCAGCGACAGCCTCGATGCCGTACCGTCCGGGCCAGCGTTGGGCTCGGCGGCCGAGCGCCGCTGCGATGAGCACGCTTGCCGTCGCGAGTACGAACAGCACCGCAGCGTCGAGCTTCGCCGAGGCAGCCGTCGGATCGTCTCGGTCGGAATAGAACCCGATTACGTGGTGCAAGAACTGTCGGAACAGATGGGCAATCACGCTTGCCAGAAAGACCACGACCAGGAACAGCGCGAACGTCGCAAGTCGACGCCGCTCTGGGACGACATCGAAACCGGTGCGCCCCGACGGGGGATCCGGCCGATGCGATCGCACCCGAGTCACGCATTCACCTCGACGTCACGCCGCACCCGACACGGTCGAAAGTTAGCAGCGGGGCATGGGGCAGCGAGCCGGTGCTGTACTTCATGTCGAACCGAGAGAGATCGAGCGACGTGGCCTACGTGACCACCAGACCGAGATCGGTGTGGCGGAAGTCGTCACCTTTGCACAACAACAGTTCGGCGCTCTGGCGCGCAAGCGCATAGCTGAAGCAATCGCCGAAATTCAGCCCCGCACGGTGCCGCCCCTTGCCGTACCGGCGCCAGGCGTCTCGCGCCAGCTCTATCTGATCGGAGGTGACGTCGACCACCGCTCCACTGATCCGGTGAACGAGGAGGTCGAGCTCGCGTCCACCCGCCTCACCGAATCGTGACTCGATGACCAGGGTGGTCTCGAGCAGCGATGCTCCGGAGATGAGTCGACGTGGATCGTCATCGATCGCCGCGGCGAACGTCGGGCGCTCGGGCTCATCCAGAAGTATGGCGATGAGCGCCGACGAGTCGATGACCATCAGGCCGGCACTCCAAATTCGTCGTAGCCGATGATCTCGTCTGGGGTTCGATCATCGAGAACTGGCAGCGTCGAGCAGCGACGCGCGATCCGTTCGATCACCGCGGCAAGGTCTGGTCCACCACCGTGTCCACGGACCCGATCGAGGCGTTCGCGCAGGGCATTCGCCACTGCGTCGGTGATGGTCTCACCCGTCGCGGCGGCAAGAGTTCGCGCCAACCGGTCGGTCTCGGGATCCTTGATGTTCAGCGCCATGAAGAAAGCATACTCGTAGGAAGAATCTTCCAGGGCTTCGAGTACCGATCGTGATGGCGACATCGCGATACGGTCAGCAACACATGGCACGAATCCTGGTGATGGAGCGACGTGCCCGAGGGTGACACGCTGCGTCGTGCGGCCGAGACGGTCGGCCCGATCCTCGAAGGTCAAACGGTGGAGACCATCTGGTTTCGCAAGCTGCGCGGCTACCGGCCTCGTGTCGGTGACCTCATCCATTCCGTCGACGCAGTCGGCAAGTACCTGTTGATCGAGTTCGACCGCCGACTGGTGCTGCACACCCATCTCGGAATGGCCGGTTCGTGGCGAGCGCAAGCCCCGGGCATGCCATTGCCGAACACACCCAAACTGCGGGTCGTCATCGGGACCGTCCTGGGCACGGCGTTGTGCTTCAGCGCTCCAGAAATCTCCACGCACCTGTCGGGTTCGGGCACAGCGCCAGCAGATCAGATCGGGCCCGATCTGAGTAACGACGACGTCGATGTTCAGGCGCTCGTCGAGCGCACTCGGACAACACCCCAGGGCCGACTGATTGCCGAGGTGCTGCTCGACCAGCGGATCGCAGCAGGAGTCGGCAACGTCTTCAAGAGTGAGGCCCTCTTCGTGACAGGCGTGCACCCGTTCATCCCCGTCGGCGAGCTGAGTGACGAGCGCCTCGGCAAGCTGTGGACGGTCGCGCACAAGCAGCTCGTCGCGAATCGTGCGAGCGCGTATCGGTCGACGACCCCGATCGGCGAGCTTGGACGCACGTACGTCTACGGCCGGCATCGATTCGGGTGTCGTCGATGCGACAACGCGATCCGCTTCGATCCCGCCGGTGGCCGCACCGCCCGAAGCACCTACTGGTGCCCGACATGCCAGCCGCCGCAAACTCTGGGATGACCGTGTCGACGCCATGGCGGCAGACCGTTTTGCCGTGAGGCTGCCGGGGTAGCCGGTCTCGGTGACGTCCGACCACACGAACGAACACACGAACGAACCTGCGCAGCGAGTCGGGCTGGTGCTGGGCGGTGGAGGGGCTTCGGGTATGGCGTTTCACGCCGGTGTGTTGTGGGCGCTGCACCACGATCTCGGATGGGACGCACGCAACGCTGATGTGATCGTCGGCACCTCAGCGGGCAGCATCGTGGGAGCGTTGTTGCGCGCCGGCGTCGCACCGGAGGATCTCGCAGCGTGGGCGACCGACGAAACGTCAACTCAGGAGGGGCGCAGATTCCGGGCGCTCATGCGGCACGCCGATCACCTGGCTCCCGTTGCACGGATACCCAGACCGACGTTGCCAGGTTGGAACGCGTTGCGCACGTTTGCCCACCCCAGCCGCCTCCCATCTGCGCTGATCAGCATGCTTCCGCACGGACTGGCCGATCACACCCCCCGGCTCGCGATGGTCGACCGTCTGCTCGATCAGTGGCCGACGAAACCGTTGTGGATCTCTGCCGTCCGTGTCGGCGATGGACGGTTGACCTGGTTCGGCCGGGCCGACAGCGCAGGCGTCCAGACAGGCCCTCCGATGCCGACCGGCTTTGCCCACGACGTCGAGTCGGTCCGGCCCGCGGATGCGGTCGCCGCCTCATGCGCAATTCCGGTGCTCGCTCGGCCCGTGCGAATCGGTCGACACCGATATGTCGACGGTGGGGTCCATTCGCCCACCAACGCAGATGGACTTGCGGGCCACGACCTGGACTTGGTCGTCGTGCTGTCACCGATGGGGCACGCATGCAGCGACTCCTCGAAGTCGCCGGCCCGCCGATTCGCTCAACGGCGCCTACGGCGCGAGGTACGCACGTTGCGCGCCAGCGGCGTGGAGGTGCAGATCGTCGGCCCCGACGTAGCCACCGTGAAATCGATGGGCTGGAACATGCTCGATCGGGACAGCTCGGCCCGGGTGATGCGTGATGCGTTCTTCGCAACAGCGACGCAACTCCGCCCGCATGTCGTCCCCACACTGCGCACGTCGGGAGCTCGGCGGACGCCGTGAGATCGTGCGTGGTCCCGACCACGAAAAAGTCGTCTCGGTCTGCTTGGTTGCTCGGCGAACGGGTATCGGTCCTGAATGACGTCGAGCTTGCCGGTTGCTGTCGGAGAACTGTCGGAGATGGTTGTCGAGGCGCTGCTCGACGGGATGGGACCTCCATCGATGGGACTTGACACTGTCGATGGCGACCCACTTGACCACGACCTGCAGCTCGCTCTGTACGTGCTGAACGAGCTGCACTTCGCTGGTTGGGTCGGTGTCGACGACGACCTGGAGTGGAACCCTGCTGTTACGGCGCTGAGGCGCGAACTGAATGACGAGTTCGAACGCCGGCTCCGACACACGCTGCCAGCAAGGTTGTCGAGCCCGACGGCCGAAGCGCGCCGGCTCCTTGACCTTCCGGGACCATCGGTGTCGAAGTATCTGCGCGACCACGGCACCGTCGAACAGGTACGGGAGTCGATGATCCTTCGCTCGGCGTATCAGTCGAAGGAGGCAGACCCTCACACCTTCGCCGTGCCCAGGTTTGCAGGGTCGACGAAGCGCGTCCTGACCGAAATCCAATCCGGTGAATACGGCGTCGGCCACAAGCGGTCGCACGCGGAGCTGTTCGCTGATGCCCTCATCGGCCTCGATCTCGATCCCACCCCCAATGCTCACATCGACGACTGCACCGGACCCTCGCTCGCAATTTCGAACCTGGTGACCTTGGGGGCGATGCAGCGCCGCCTTCGCGGAGTCGTGCTCGGCCAGTTGTCGCTGTTCGAGATGGATTCGGTCGTTCCGAACCAACGCATGGTCGACTGCTGCGACCGCCTCGACCTCGACGAGCGGGTGCGACCCTTCTTCGACATCCACGTGCTCGCTGACGCCGAGCACCAGGTCATGGTCGAGGCGTCATTTCTCGTCGAGTACCCCCGTATCGACCCGAAGCAGGTCCACAATCTGCTGCTGGGCATGCGCGCCCAGTCGCTGATCGACCACGCCACGGCACGCACCGCCGTTCCGAACTGGCAACACGATCGAAGCGCGCTCTCCGTGGTACCGAGCCCCGCCATCCGCCAAGCCTCGTAGACCAACACTGCTGGATTGCTACTCGAGGTCAAACGCTCACGCCCCGTGCAGGGCCTCGACGAAGCCGTCGACATCCGCCACCGTGAGTGTGAGAGATGGGTGCGTGAGCGCACCAGTGGGCTCGATCGCCGGGACAGGCTCGACGAACGAAAGGCACACGCCCCGCTCGTCGGTCGTGGCAAAGGTGACGCCGCGATCCTTCAGCGAAAAGCGGGCAGGCCCAGCCACTTTCCACCATGTGTACGGACCGGTGAGTGCCACGTCGGCGATGTTGGAGATCGGCGTGGTCAACGACCAACGCCCGAACAACACCGTCAGTTGGTCCTGCTCGATCGTGGCCGTGCACGTGTCGGGATCCACGAAGAACAGACGAGACCACGGACGCAGACGTTTACTGACTTCGAACCGGAATACGCGATCGCTCATCGGTAAACCATCCCCGTTCTCGGCATTCACCAACCAGCCGACGCTCTGGAAGCAAGACGATGGAGGGATCCACCAAGGAGGTATGACTCGAAGCTCCGCTGGGAACCCGAACGTCATGACCGACGCTGAGCACGACGACCCGACCCACACCTCCAGCACCCCAGGTGCGGCCGAACCCGGCACGGATTCCACGGTGACGGACTGGCACGGACCGGAAGTCCCTGCTGGTGAACGCGAAGCAACACTGGTCGAGCCGCCATCCGACGAATCGGCTCGATGACGCGGCCCACTCAGCGCAGCGTTCGGACTTCAGGTCACGGCTCCGGCCGAAACCTCAGCGGATGGTGATGGAGATGCGGCTCGACACGGCGTTCGTGTAGCGCCCGTCGTCGGGCACTGTCGGGAGGCCGTCCACCAGGCTGAACGACTGCAGGTACTCACGGAACGCCTGCTCGTAGGAGACCAGACCGCCACCCGCGTCCCGGAGGCGAACGGCCGTCTTCGTCGCGAACGTCGGGTAGTTGTCTCCACCTGCGGCCGTGAAGTTGTTGGTCACGATGTCGACGTTCGGTGCTCCTGGGACGATCTGGCGATTCTCGATGATCTTCGAACCGTCCGCCAGCGTCACGTTCACGACTCGGTTCCCCACGTTCGCTGGCGCGGGATCGAGGGGCGCGACCTTCGCCGTGACGACGTCGTACGTGACGGTGAAGCCAGCGATCTGGAGGAACTGGCCGCCCTGGCCCGGCAGGGATGCTGCCGAGCGTTCGAGGATCGTCTTCAGCTCGGCTGGCGTGACGTCTTGCACGAGCACCATGAAGTTGTCGAACGGCAGTACGTCGATGCTGTCGCGCTGCGAGATGGTCCGGCCCGTTGGATCGTTCGGCAGGACGTCACCGCCGTTCTGACGGATGCCCCCGCCGTTCTGCACCGCGATCACCGGATCGGTCCCGCCCACGCTGGCCCCGTAGCGGGTGTAGGTGTCGAGGAACGAGTCGGCGATCAGGTCACCGCCGTTGGTTGCCCGACTGCGGACCCCGTCACGTGAGACGTCGAGGTCGACGCCCACGGCGGTGCGGGCGACGGGCGTCGCTTCGAGTTCGGCGAGGCAGTTCCGGACGTTCGAGGTCACGGTGTCGACCAACTGCTGCTTCGGCGCAGTGGTGTCGGTGACCCCGAGCGTCGTCGCCTCGGGGCCGGGCGGGATGACGCGGCGGAGCCGGCTCTCGGAGGTGTCCACCGAGGTGACCTCGCCCGAATCGTCGAACACCACGTCGAGGCGCCCGAGGTACTTGTAGTTGCCAGGGGTCGTGACGATGTAGACGGTGCGGCCGTCGCCGTCGGTGACGACGACGGGGTAGTCACCGACGTCGGGCTGGGTCTCGCCGGGAAGGCGCTCGGCCAGGTTGTTGACCAGCAGCTCGTCGCCACCGCCGCCGACCGCGAGGTCGACGCCGCGCAGGGTCGGCACGAACACCTTGTCGGTGTTGAGATCCTGGAGGTGGCTCACGAAGACGATCTTCGTGATGCCCATCTCGTCGCGCATCCGGTCGATCACCTGCTGCACGGCGGCGCGGGTCGACTCCAGGTCGGGGGTGACTGCGACGTTCCGTGGCGAGGAGATGGTGGGAAGTGTGGGGGTCGTCGCGCCGACCACACCGAATCGCTGGCCGGTCACGTCGTCGACGATCACCGCCCCCTGCGCGACGACACGTCCGTCGGTCCGGTACGCCATGCGGATGCCGTTACCGTCGACGAGGTCGGTGAAGCCAGGCTCGCCGGAGAAGTCGAGGTTGGCCGAGAGGAAGGGCTGCGTCAGCAACCCGTTGACTTCGAAGGTCTCGATGAACTCCTGGAGGAAGTCGGGCGTGTAGTCGAACTCGTGGTTGCCGAGTATGTGAGCGTCGAAGGGGATCTGACGCTGAGCAATGGCGTCCCACAGCGGGTCACCCAACACCGACGAGCACGCAAGTGTCGCGCTGGCCAGGAACGAGTCGCCTGCGTAGACGTTGACGAGCGAGTTGCCGGCCGCCCGCGCCGCTCCGATCTGCTGGTCGGTGATCGTTGCGAAACTGGCCACGCCGCCGACGGGCAGGAACACCGTGGGAAGGCCGCCGGTGCGGCGGACCTCGTTCGGGATCGGGAGCAATGCCGACTCGCCGTCGTTGTTGTGGAGAAGAGACAGGGTGGTCGCTCCGTCGGGGTCGGTGACCTCGTAGATCAGCACCGTCGCCGAGATCTCGTTCGCCACGATGATCTGTGTGCGCCCGGAGGGGCTCTGATCAGCGGGTACCACCTCGATGCTCTCAGGGCCGAGGTCCGGTTCGTCCCCGACGAAGTCGCGAGTGTTGGTGTACTGCACGAACTCGGGGGCCGTCGGCACCGAGACGTCATAGATCGCCATACCGCCGATGCGCTCGAGCCCGATGAAGGCGTACGTGCGCCCGTCGATCACCGCTGTCGCTGCCGCTTCGGGCTCCGGACCCTTGTTGTCGCTACGGTTGTCGAACGACGGGGAGTCGTGGCCGGCGTTGAAGCTGGCGGGGAACACCGAGGCAGTGATCCGCTCGAGGTCGTCACCGCTGTCCCAGACCTGATCGCCGGACGAATTCCAGATCGAGAACGAACGGGCGCCGAACGCGAGGAGGCGGTCGGAGTCGCCGTCGCCGTCCGAGTCGGCCCCGACGCTGGTGACGGTGAGGCGTCCGAGCTGCCGATCGGAACCGAAGGGCGCCAGCGCGAGATCGAGCGGCAGCCCGACGTCATCGAGATCCTTCACACGGGACTCCTCGGAGAACCCGTCGTAATCGCGTGCGTCGCCCTCGTTGGCGCTGACGAGATAGGTCTCGCCGTCCACCATGAACGAGGCCAGCGCATCGGGTTGGTACATGCCCTCGACGGGCCGCGTCGCGATGTTGATCGAGCGGTCACGATCGCTGGCGTCGAATCCGTTGCCCGGCAACGAGTGGTCCTTGGTCCCGAGGGGCACGACGCGCGTGATAATCGGAGACCGCGGCGACAGGTTGAGCACGGCGATCGCGTTCGCTTCTTGGAGCGAGATCCACGCTGTCTTGCCGTCGGCGGCAACCGTGATGTACTCCGGTTCGAGGTCCTGGGCCACCGACGCTCCCGGACCGAAGATCCGCACCCCTTGAGCGAGCAGCGCCTGGCGACGAGCGTTGAAGCGTTCGAAGCCCACGGTCTGGACGCTGAAGCGGCGGGTGTCGACGATGCTCACGGAGCCGACCGGGTCGATGGTGTAGTCGTCGCTCGGCTCACCCTCGTTCGCGACGAGGAGGCGGGAGCCGTCCGGCGAGAGGGTGACCATGTCAGGGAGGGCGCCGACCATGACTGTGCGCTGCAGGTCGCCGGTCGCATTGAAGAACACCACCGACCCGGGATCGGTCTTGTCGTCGGCCTCGACCGCCACGGCGACCAGACCATTGCGGGCGTCGACGCTGTTCGGCCCGCCGCCGTACGGCGTCAGATCGACCCGCTTCTCCAACTCCAGCGTCGCCGCGTCGACGATGTCGAGGGAGTTGTCAGAGGAGTTGGTGACGTAGATGCGGCCACCGTCGTACGCAGCGATCTCGGCATTCTCGGATCCGAGTCCTGTCGTGTACCGACCGATCGGCGCAAAGGCGATAGCCGGGTCCACGCTCGCGATCGGATCGGCACCGGCGGAACTCTGCGCAGCGACGGCAACCGCAGTGGAAACAAGAGCGGTGGCGGCGAGCACTGCGAACTTCCGGGTAGTTGACATGGGCCGGACCGTAGGCATCGATGGCGAACTCCAGTTGAAGCCGAGGTGAACGGCGCCCGAAATTTTGGTGACATCGCAATGACCTGAGCACCCGACATCCCATCGCTCAAAGCAATGTGGCCAGAGCCACTCACCGCCATCACACCCGAGCACATGTGCCGAGCCAATCTCCCCAGGTCATCCTCGCTGGACGCGAGGACAGCCGAAGCTGATTGAATCGGTGCCGAACCCCTATGACGAAGCGAGGCAACACGTGAACATCATCTACACGACCACGGCGAATGCGACCGGCGACGGTCGCAACGGTCATGCCGAACTCGAAGACGGGAGCGTCTCGTTCGATATGCGGATCCCGACCGAAATGGGAGGCGCCGGTGGCGGCGCGAATCCCGAGCAGCTGTTTGCGCTCGGCTACGCAGCGTGCTTCCACTCTGCGCTGAAGGTCGTCGCAGGCCCCGACAAGTCCGACGTCAGCGACTCCGAAGTGTCCGCCACCGTCAGCATCGGCCAAACACCGGAAGGCGGCTTCGGCCTGGAAGTCGCGCTCGACGTCAGCATCCCGAATCTGCCCGCCGAGCAGGCGCTGGCTCTCGTCGAGCGTGCCCACGAGGTATGCCCCTACTCCAACGCGACAAGGAACAACATCAACGTGAAGCTCAGCGTCCTCTGACCGCCAGGCGGTGGATCATCGCACCCCATGACGGGTCCACAGCGCGCCGGAGCTCTCGCTGGATATGTGCCCGGGGCGGGATTTGAACCCGCACTCCACGTGAATGGAAGGGGGGTTTAAGCCTGGACTTCGGCGTCCGTAGGATCCGCCATCGTCCGGATATCCATGTTCTGTACCGGTCCACTGTCCGTGGCGTTCGTCGAGCGCCGCCAATTCCGGCCGGTGTCGGCGAATCCCGGGACCTTTTCGGTACCTTCGCATGATCGTTAGGGCCGGGTCAGTGGTGGCGGGACGCGAGCAAGGTCTCGACACCGTCGAGGAGCGCGGTTCGGACGGGGTACGAGGTTGTCGCAGCGTCGCGAACATCGACACTGCAGTGGGGTAGTACCCGAGTGGCCGCCCGCCGCTGTGAAGCGTGATTCTGCGTGCGGAAGTGCGCGGTCGAGGAGCTCTCTCCGTCAGGTCCTGTGGCAGTCGAGCGCGGTCCACGCGGTGAGGTGTCATCGTTCGAGGAGGTAGTCCACGAGCGCTTCGATCTCGCTGCTGGTGAGTCGCAGCTGAGGCATAC
>JANPKU010000123.1:0-11210 GCA_031426215.1 Actinomycetes bacterium | reverse complement strand
TTTCGGGATCGGGCGAGAGTGTCGCTTACGCAAGCCTGAGCGGCCGCCACTATCCTCCAGCGCAGTGTCCGTCAAGTCGGTCGGGGGCCCCGACGTTCCCTTCGATGACACTGCATGGGAGACACTTTTCCGGTCGGGTGTGAGCGATCCGAATCGGGTCGCCGCCGTTGAGGCCACCGGGTTGCTCGACTCCGCCCCTGATGAGTCGTTCGATCAGTTGGCCCGTCTTGCCGCGGCGGTGCTCGGGGTGCCGTGGGTGTTCTTGACGCTGGTCGACGCGCATCGGTCGTTCTGGGTGAGCGCTGCGGGCGTCGATGCGGAGCCCGACTCGGGGCTGTACGGCCAGAACACCGTGGGAGACTCCTTCTGTCAGTACGTGATCGCCGCGGACGGCCCCGTGGTCATCGCGGACGCTCGGGTCGATCCGCGAAGCACCCGTAACCCGTCGATCGAATCGATGGGTGTCGTCACGTGGGCAGGGTTTCCGTTGCGATCGGCCGATGGTTACGTCGTCGGGACGTTCTGCGCAGTGGATCGAGTCGCCCGCGAGTGGTCGGGGGAGGACATCACCTTGCTCAACGCATTGGCGAGTGCGGCGACGAGCCATCTGCAGTTGCGTGGAGCGCTGAAGGTCGCCAACGAGTTGGAGCTCGAGCTACGGGCGGAGATGAGGCGAGGCGAGGTCCTGGTGAGTCGGGCGACGATGCTTGCCCAACTCGCCCAGGAGCTGAGCGCCGTGAGCACCGTCGAGCAGGTGGCCGAGGTGATCACGACGACCGGTCGGGATCTGCTCGGTGCGGTGTTCGCCAACATCGCCCTGGTGGACGCCGACCGACGGCATCTCGACATCGTCCACTCGCCTCCGCTGCCGGCGGAAATGATGGTGCGGTACTCGCAAATCGGACTCTCGGAGGATCTTCCCCTCGCGCACGCAGTGACGCGCGGTGAGACGATCCTCGTGCCCGATCTCGGCGCGTTGAGGGACCGCTACCCGGACATCGTCGACGAAACGATTGCCGCCGGCTTGGGGTCCACCGCGTCGATCCCATTGTTCCGCGGGGATCGTTCGGTCGTAGGTGCTCTCGGCGTCGGATGGAGCGGCCCGTTGGAGTTCACGCCGATCGTGCGGTCGGTCCTGACCACGGTGTCGGAGATGTGCGCGCAGGCACTCGATCGCAGTCAGATCGGCGACGCTCGCACCCAGTTCGTCCGGTCGTTGCAATACGCGCTGCTGTCGAGCACCCCCTTGTGCAACGGTCTCGACATCGCTGCGGAATACGTTGCTGCGAACGATGCATTGGGATTCGGCGGCGACTGGTACGACTTCATCCATCTCTCCCAGACACGTACCGCGTTCGTGGTCGGCGACGTCTGCGGGCACGGTATCGAAGCCGCAGCGCTCATGACGCAGATCCGCGGTGCAATCAACGCACTTGTCCGCCTTCACTCGAACGAGTTGGGCCTGGTCTTCGATCGTGCCGAGCAGCAACTCAACTTCGACGACCACGAGTTCGTTGCAACGCTCAGCGTGTACATCGTCGACACCGAATCGAACTCCGTCAGCTACGTCTCGGCAGGCCACCCGCCGGCACTGCTGATCGACGAACACGGCGACGCGTCGTTCCTGGAGCACGGCCGCCGTCGCGTGCTCGGCCTCGGCGGGCCCGTTGCAACGACGGCGCGAGTCGACTTCGCTCCGGGTTCGACTCTCGTCGCGTACACCGACGGGCTCGTCGAGCAAACACGCGACTTCGACCACGGCCTGCAGCTGCTCAGCGACACCGTCCAAACGGCGAATGGCCGAACCGCACGTGAGATTTCGAACGCTGTGGCCACCATGATCTCGATCAACGCACCCGACGACATCGCATACGCCGTGATCCGCCGCGTGCGGTGACGTTGGGACATCGCTGACCGAATCCTGTCTCCGGAGGGTTGTGGGGGTGCCGACCGCTGTGTATTGTAAGGCCGGCCTAACCCTCGACGTAAAGGAACGTAATTTCCGTGAACACGCGAAGCAGAGTTCTCGCAATCGCCCTCGGATTGTCGCTCGTCGCCGCAGCGTGCGGCAGCGACGCCGATACCGGTTCCAGCACCGACACAAGTGCCGACACGAGCACGCCGTCCACCGACGCCACGGAAGGCACCGACGCACCCGCCGAGATGGGAACGGTCACCGTCTACTCCGGTCGTGGCGAGGACCTCGTCGGGCCGCTCATGGATCTGTTCGAGGAGGAAACGGGAATCGACACCGAGGTGCGCTACGGCGACTCCGCCGAGATGCTGCTGCTCATCCAGGAAGAGGGAGACAACTCGCCTGCCGACGTCTACTACTCGCAGGGAGCGGGCTTCCTCGGTGAACTTGCTGCAACGGGCGGTCTCACACCGCTTCCCGCCGAGATCCTCGACCAGGTGCCCGCAGGACTGCGGTCGCCTGGCGACGATTGGGTTGGTCTGTCCGGCCGTGCTCGTACAGCGGTCTACAACACCGACGAGCTGACCGAGGCCGATCTTCCCGACTCGATCCTCGACTTCACCGACCCGCAGTGGGCCGGTCGGATCGGCTACGCACCCACCAACGCATCATTCCAGGACCACGTCACCGCGATCCGGGCACTCGAGGGCGAAGATGCCGCTCGGGCGTGGTTGGAAGGTCTCGTCGCGAACGGTGCCGTGCCCTACGAGAACAACACGGCCATCCTCGAGGCTGTCGCAGCCGGTGAAGTGTCGGTCGGCCTCGTCAACCACTACTACCTTTACCGCTTCCTCGCCGAGGACCCCGACTTCCCGGTCGCCAACAAGTTCTTCCCGAACGGCGACGCCGGAGCACTCGTGAACATCGCGGGGGCCGGCGTGCTGGCGACCACCGACCAAAGCGAAGGGGCACAAGCCCTGATGGCGTTCCTGCTGTCGCCGATCGCCCAGGAGTACTTCGCCGCAGAGACCTTCGAGATCCCGGTCGTTGCCGGCGTCGAGCCCGACGCCGAGCTGCCGTCGATCGACTCGCTCACGCTGCCCGAGTTCGATCTGAACCAACTGCTCGACCTGCAGGGCACCGTCGACCTCCTCACCGAGGTCGGCGCACTCTGACACCATGACGATCACGACGATCGACGGTCACCGCCCGCCTCGCCAGGGTCGGGCGGTGACCCGCGGTCGAGTCGTTCGCGCGCTCGGTGAAGGAACGTTCGTCCGGCTCCTCGCCCTCACCGTCGGCCTGTCGGCGGCGCTGCCGCTCGGATACCTCGTCTTGCGAGCGTGGGAGCTGGGGTGGACGCAGCGATGGGAGATCATCACGGATCCACGCACACGGGCCGTCTTGTTCGACACGCTTACGCTCGCGACTGCGGTCACGGTCACCGCCGTCGCGATCTCGCTTCCGCTTGCGTGGCTGACCACCCGGACCGACCTGCCGGGTCGGCGCATCTGGGTAGTGCTGACGGCGTTGCCGCTCGCCATCCCGACCTACGTCGGAGCGTTCGCGATGATCGGCGCCCTGGGACCCCGAGGCATCGTCCAGGGCTGGCTCGAGCCGCTGGGGGTCGACCGCCTGCCGTCGATCTACGGCTTCGGCGGCGCATTCGTGGTCCTCACCCTGTTCACCTATCCGTATGTGCTGCTCACCGTTCGCGCGGGATACCGGCGCCTCGATCCGAGTCTCGAAGAGGCGAGTCGGACGCTCGGGAGCGGTTCGTTCTCGACCTTCGTCCGGGTCGTGGTGCCGCAACTGCGGCCATCCATTGCCGCCGGCGCGCTCCTCGTAGCGCTCTACGTGCTGTCGGATTTCGGCGCCGTGTCGATGTTGCGCTACGACACCCTGACCAGGGCGCTGTACGTCCAATACCGCGGCGGACTCAATCGCAACACCGCCGCCGTGCTCGGCCTCGTGCTGGTTGTGCTCACGATCGCCGTGCTTGCCGCCGAACAACGTTTCCGCGGGCGCGAGTCGATCCATCGCCTGCATGGTTCGGGCGCCCGATCGGCCATGGAGACGCAGTTGGGTCGGTGGCGATGGCTTGCCCTCACGGGCTGCACGTTGCTCGTGCTCCTCGCGCTCGTCGTGCCGATGGCAGTGATCGGGTACTGGCTGTGGCGAGGTGCTCGTGTCGGTGAACCGCTCCTTCCGGCATGGGACCTGGTGGCCAACAGTCTTGCGGCGTCCGCGCTCGGCGCAGGACTGACCGTCGTGTGCGCGTGGCCGGTTGCGATGCTCACGGTTCGCTCGCCGGGACGGTTCTCGCGATTGATCGAACGGTTGTCGTGGTCCGGTTACGCGTTGCCGGGCATCGTCGTTGCGCTCGCCCTGGTGTTCTTCGGCGCTCAGCGCGTCCCGTGGGCATATCAGACCATGGGAATGCTGGTCTTTGCCTACATGGTGCTGTTCCTCCCCCAAGCGATCGGAGCGATCCGCACGTCGTTGCTGCAGATCACGCCGTCGATCGAGGAGGCATCACACCTGCTCGGCTCCGGACCGATCGGCACGTTCCGTCGCATCGTGCTGCCCTTGACTCGGTCCGGTGTCATCGCCGGAGCTGCCCTGGTGTTCCTCACCTGCATGAAGGAACTCCCCGCCACGTTGCTGCTCGCCCCCACCGAGTTCGGCACGCTGGCCACGCGTGTCTGGACGGCGTCGAACGAAGCATTCCTCGCTCGCGCTGCCGCTCCGGCCCTGGCACTCGTCCTACTGTCGTCGTTGCCGATGATCGTGCTCGTGTTACGCGAGGCCGACCGACGCGAGGCGCAACCCACGGGCTCGCCGCGTCAGGTTCAGACGTCGAACGCCGGCAGCGCCACCGACGACGAACTCACGCTGACGCGCTGACCGCGAACGAACCGAGGCGCTCCGGGAGACCGGCTGCGCAGCGACAAGCCATCGTCGAGACGCACCAGGCTCACGTGGTCGTGGCCGTAGTACTCGACCAGTTCCACGGTCCCGGTACCGCATCGCTCGCCGTCCGCGCCGGTGTGGTCGCTGTGTTCGTCGATCTGATCGAGCACGACTTGTTCGGGCCGCAGCAACACCTCGACGGCACCGGTTCGATCCTCGACGAGGCGCATCGAGCCGATGGTCGACGTGGCCGTTTGTCCGGATGCCTGCGCCGGCACCAAGTTGGCCTCGCCGACGAAATCGGCAATCCAGCGAGTCGCCGGGTGGACGTAGATCTCGTCGGGACGGGCGTACTGCTCGATCCTGCCGTCGTGCATGACGGCGACCCGATCACCGAGCACGAACGCCTCCTCCTGATCGTGGGTCACGAAGATGGTCGTCACACCGACGTCGGCGAGCAACCGGTGTACTTCGGTGCGCACCTGGACACGCAACGCCGAATCGAGGTTCGAGAACGGTTCGTCGAGCAGGATCGCCCGCGGTCGCGGAGCGAGCGCTCGCGCGAGCGCGACTCGCTGCTGCTGGCCTCCTGACAACGTCGCCGGCATGCGGTCGCGTAGCCCGTCGAGACCGACGGACTCGAGGGTTTCGTCGACACGGTGACCCCGACGATCATCCCGCAGCAGCCCGTACTCCACATTCTCGCCCACGGTGAGATGAGGAAACAGCGCCCAGTCCTGGAACACCATTCCGATGCGGCGGTGCTCGGGCCTGACGTGCACCCCGGGACCGCTCACCGTGTCACCGTCGAAGCTGATCGTGCCACCGTCGAGACGTTCGAGCCCGGCGATCGACCGCAACAGCGTCGTCTTGCCGCACCCGCTCGGTCCGAGTAGTGCAACCGTCTCGTGCGGATCGATGTCGAGCGTCACGTCGCGCAGGACGTCGACAGCACCGAATCGCTTGACCACCGCGCTGATGTCGATCCGGTCGCGACCTGCCTCCACGGCGCACAGGCTATCGGCGATGACGGGAGGGGTCGGCTGTGGCGTCCCCGCAACTATCGCCAGTGAAGATGTCAGATATCTCGTAGATCTATGCCGTAGATGGGACCGGTGGGTCGATGATGTAGGTGAAGGCCGCGTCGTCGTCGACGGTGCGAACACCCCCCGAGATCACCGACAACTGAGGATCAGCAACGACATGTTCACTCGCAAGCACGGACTCCATCCCACACTCCTCGCCAGTGACTTGGCCGCGACCGTTCCCCTGAAGGAGCTCGAGCAGCTCGACCGCTATGCCACCACCCTCGAGATCGCTGCCGGGGAAGAGATTGTTCGTGCGGACGCGCTCGGGCGTGAATGTTTCGTCGTGATCGATGGCGAGTTCAGTATCCAGCTCGGTGACCGCGAAGTCCACGTCGGCCCAGGCGCGGTCATCGGCGAACTTGCGTTGCTGACCCTGAGGCCGCGCAACGCTTCGGTGACAGCCGTTGTCGATTCCATCGTGTATGTGCTCAATCGCTCCGAGTTCGCCACGGTGCTCGACATGTGCCCGAAGCTCTCCCGAGTCGTGCTCAACGGCGCCGTGCAGCGCACCGTCGCCGCAGCCTGACGTTCGCGTCGACGCGATCTGGACGGCGCGCAACCATTCGCCGATCTGCTCTGATGGCGCGATGATCGATGCCACGTCACCGCTGGTCGCACTCACCGCAGCGCTCGAGAACCGGTCCGTGTCCGCACGGGAGCTTCTCGATCACCACCTCGATCGCATCGAGCAGCTCGATGGTCCGATCAACTCAGTGGTCACCCTCGAGCCGGAGCGAGCACGCGCTGAGGCCGCAGCCATCGACGAAGCGCGTGCTGTGGGGCGCCCTGTCGGGCCGCTCGCCGGCGTGCCCGTGACGATCAAGGACGCAATCGCCACTGCCGGGATTCGGTCCACCGGGGGAGCGGTGGAGCTCGGCGACCATGTTCCCGTGGTCGATGCAACGGTTGTCGCCGGTGTTCGCGATGCCGGTGCCGTGGTGTTCGCCAAGACGAACGTGCCACGGTGGTCCGGCGACTACCAGACCTACAACGAGATGTTCGGGACCACCAACAATCCGTGGGACCTCGAACGCACCCCGGGCGGGTCGTCGGGTGGTCCCGCTGCAGCCGTGGCGATGGGGTTCACCGGCTTCGAGATCGGTACCGACATCGGTGGATCGATCCGGGTGCCGTCGTCGTTCTGTGGCGTGTACGGCCACAAGCCGAGCTTCGGGATCATCCCGACCCACGGCTACCTCGACAACCCGACATCGCACCGCAACGTCGCGGACATCAACGTGTTCGGCCCGATCGCCCGCTCGGTCGACGACCTCGAACTCCTGCTCGGCATCCTCGCCGGTCCGAGCGCCGACGACTCGGCCGCGTGGCGCCTCGACCTTCCCGCACCCAGGGCGACCGTGCTCGGTGACTTCCGGGTGGCGGCGTGGCTCGACGACGACTTCGCGCCGGTCGACCCAGCGGTGCGTGACGTGATGGCCGAGGCGGTCGCCGCGTTGGAGGATGCGGGCGCCCGGATCGATCACGAACGGCGACCCGACCTCGACCCGGCGCAGGCGGCTCGTGAGGGGTCGATGCTGATCTCGTCGGCGACCGAGATCTCCGACAGCGACAGCGAGAGCTCGGCGGCCAGCGGCAGTGGGCGCGGCCTCGATCATCGAGCTTGGGACGTTCTGCATCGTCAGCGTGGTGTGGTGCGTCAGCGGTGGGCCGAATTGTTCACCGACATCGACGTGCTGCTGTGCCCCGTCACGGTCGTGCCACCGTTCCGTCACGTCCAGTCGCCGGAGGGCTCGAACTGGGCCCACGCAACGCTCGCCGAGAACGACAACCGGCACTACAGCGACCTCATCGGCTGGAGCGCCCTCGTCGGCAGCGCCTACCTCCCGGTGACGGTGCCGCCGATCGGGAGGACCGTTGCCGGGCTGCCGGTCGGCATCCAGGTCGTGGCGCCGTATCTCCACGACCGAACATCGCTGGCCTTCGCCCGGTGCATGGCCGAGGTGCTCGGCGGCTACGAACCTCCACCCGCCGCAACCTGAGGACGATCGAACCTTCTCGTGAACGAGGTGCGTCATTGATACGCACCTCGTTCACGAGAACGGGTGCGGTCAGCTGTCGAGGGCGTCTCGGAGTTGCTCGTAGGCGTGCTCGGGCATCGAGGTGTACAACAACTCGGCGCCGGCGAATCGGCGTGCCTCGTCGGCCAGCGCGGCGACATGGACGTGCTCGGCGAGGATCACCACGGTGGAGGTGCCGGGTTCGACGGCATGGCGGAACCACGCAACCCATTCGTCGGGGATGCCGAGGTCGACGATCTTGGCCGTCACGGCCCCCGACGCTGCGCCGATGCCGAGGCCGGCGATCCATCCGACCGGACCGCCGAGCACGAGACCCAGCAGGCTGGTCCACATCGCGCCGTTGAGTGCGGCTCGCCCGGGGGTGGGATCGATCGTCTCGACCACCTTCACTGAACCGTCCTCGCTCTTGGTGACCAACACGGCGTCCTGGAGCGTCAACGCGCCGGAGTCCTTCAAACCGCCCATCGCCAACAGGTACTGCTGAGCCAGCACCAGACGATCGAACGACACGCCGATGATCACCGGCGCGCCCGGGTCGGAGATCACACGCTCGTCGGGCTGGATGCCTGCCCGCAGTGATGGGTCCGGTGGGTCGAACGGGGTGTCGGTCATGAACGGCAGTGTGCCAGCGGTCGACTCCGATCCGTGCCCGGCTACTTCGACGTGATGGTGACGCCGTCGGTGACGAACGACTCGTCGAGACCGATCGGCTCGGCGTCGAGACCGAACACCCAGCGATAGAAACCGGTGGCGGCCTGATCGATGCCGGGCCACACCTCCTGGACGGGGCGGTTCGGGTCGTCGCAACCGTCGGTAGCGAGCGTTCGCAGCCGGTCGTCGATGAAGTCTCCGAGGCCGGCTTGTTCGGCCAGCACGATCAGGTTGGAGTCGCCAGAGCCGATTGCGCAGAGATCGGAGAACGCAAGGTGACCGGTGTCGGCGAACAGCCACAGCCAGGAAGGGGCAGGTGCGAGACCGAATGACTCGACCGTGCGGCTCGACTCGATGATGGCATCGAGTTCGCCGGCGAGGAACAGCGACGGAATCTCGGGCACGTTGTCGCGGAGACCGGACGCGTACGACACGTAGCCGAGGATGCCGCCATCGAGGGCGACCTCGCTGATCGTGCCTCCGCCGGCCGAGTGGCCACCGAGTGCGACGCGGTCGTTGTCGAGGGCGCCGGCGAGCTGGGCGTCATCGTCCAACGTGGTGAGCAAGGTCCGCATCGAACGCATCTGCTCGGCCGACTCCGGCTGACCCTCGGCGGTGCCTCCGAGTGAGTTCAGCAGGTCACGGCTCGGATGGTCGGTCGACGCAGTGACGATTCCCCACGTTGCAAGGTGCTGGGCGATGTGGCTCGACTGGACGCGGAACGCGGACGCTCCGTGGCTGAACAACACGATCGGGAACGGTCCGTCCGGCGCAGCAGCGGCATCGCGGGTTGCGTCGATGGTGAACGAGTCGTCGATGTCGCCGGAGATGAGGTCGGCAACTCCGGTGGGCAGGAAGGACCGCACGTCGTAGATGTCGGTGCCACCGCGGGTCGACTCGTCGGCTGGGTACCAGATCTCGACCAGCCCACCTTCTGGGAGTGTGCGGGTGGTGACACCCACGGCGTACGGACCGGGTCCAGCCAGATCTTGCGCCGTCACCTCGGGCTCGGGCGCTTCGGTGGTCTCCGGGGCGGTGTCGTCGGGCTCGGTGGTCGTGGTCGGCGCAGCCTCGGTCGTCTCGGGCGGAGTGGGTTGCGTCGTTTCGGTGGTGGTGACGGTCGTGACGGTGGCGTCACTGGAGTCACCGTCGGAGTCGGAGCCGCAGGCAGCGGCGATCAGCGCGGTTGCGAACAGGGCGGGCAGAAGGCGTCTCATGTCGGCGGTGAGCGTAGATGTCGGAGCGCCGTCAGCGCGAAGCCGGGCCAGCATGTCTCAGCTGGATGCAGTGGGCGACGGCGCGTCGATGGTCCTTCGACTCTGGTGCGGCCGACGCCGCGAGCCGATACTCCGAGGAATGAAGGAACTCGTGTATCACCGCCTGCTGTTGCCGGCGATCGAACGGTACGCCGGCCGGACGGCGGTCCACGACGGCGACTACACCGGCACGTATGCCGAGCACGGTGATCGTGTGTTCCGGCTGTGCAGCGCGTTGGCCGACCTCGGGGTCGGACCCACCGATCGATTCGCCGTGATGGCCACGAACAGCCACCAGTTCCTCGAGCTGTACCACGCAGCGTTCCTCGGCGCCGGTGTCATCAACCCGCTGAACTTGCGGTTGGCCGGACGAGAACTCGATCACATCGTGCGTGATTCGGGGACCGACGTGGTGTTCGTCGACGTCTTCTTCGCCCAGCACCTCGCCAACGCGCTCGCGGCCAGCGACGGGCCGAACCCGATTCGTCACATGGTGTTGATCGGCGAGCCGCCCGACGGCATCGAACTGCCACACGACCTGCTGTACGAGGACCTGATCGCCGGAGCCCAACCGTTGATCCCCGACGAACCCGAAGAAGATGACCTTGCCGTCTTGATGTACACCGGCGGCACCACGGGGCTTCCGAAGGGCGTGATGCTCGACCAGCGAGCCGAGATGTTGAACCTGTACCACATGGGTTTGAAGGTGGGCCTCGACGAGGACTCGGTGTACCTTCATCAGACCCCGATGTTCCACGCTGCATCGATGGGCGGGATCGTCGGCACCCCCTCGGCAGGTGGACAATCGGTGTTCCTGCCGCTCTTCGATCCGGGGCCGGCAATGGAACTCATCGAGCGACATCAGGTGACGCAGACCGTGATGGTTCCCACGATGATCGCCATGATGCTCGACCACCCGGAGTTCCGACCGGAGCGGCTGGCCTCGCTTCGCAAGCTCACCTACGGTGCGTCGCCCATGCCGACCGGTCTGCTCACCCGGCTGCTCGAGATGTACCCGGAACTCGACATCACCCAGGGGTACGGGATGACCGAGTGTTCCTCGTTGCTGACCTGGCTCGACGCCAGCGATCACCGCCTCGGCGGTAACCGGCTCCGCTCGGCCGGCAGAACGGTTCAGGGTGCGGTGATCACGATTCGCGACGAGGACGGCCAGATGGTCCCCACGGGCGAGCGTGGCGAGGTGTGTGCTCGCGCCGGCAACTTCATGCGCGGCTACTGGAACCAGCCCGAGGCGACGGCAGAGGCATTCCGCGACGGTTGGTATCGAACCGGTGACGCCGGATACCTCGATGACGAAGGGTTCCTGTACCTCGTCGATCGGGTCAAG
>JANPKU010000122.1:0-3967 GCA_031426215.1 Actinomycetes bacterium | reverse complement strand
GTGACCGGAGCGGAGATCGACTCGGGCCGTCGCCCGGGTACTCCGCGCATGACGCTGCTCCTGAGATCGATGACACCTGATCATCACCAGCCCTGTGCGCTCACCGGTTGATACCGCCGATTCTGAAAGCCGCATCGGTTTTCTTCGCGACCGAGCTCGACGGTCGCCCGAAGAGGTATCGAAGCCTCTGACCTCTGGTGAGGTCGCTGAGGTGGTTCCGTTCATCGACGCCCACCGGACCATGGTGTTCGGTGGGCTGCGATGGGCGGTCGAGCCGATCTGTGAAGTCCTCGAGATCGCCCCCACTACGTACTGGTCGGCCCAAGCGCCGGCTGCCGTGTGCGCGCAGCGTCCGTGATGCGGACCTGGGCCCGAAGACCGAGGCGCTACGGGTGAAGAACTACTCGGTGTACGGGCGTCGCAAGCTCGCCAAGGCAGCACGACGTGCGGGCTTCGATGTCGGTCGCGATCAGGTTGCCCGGCTGATGCGAGCCAACGGTCTACGCGGCGCGAGCCGAGCCAAGCGCCGGTTCACCACCCATGCCCACCCCGGCCGCGGTCCGTGCTCCGGATCTCGTCAGACGCGACTTCACCGCGACCGGGCCCGACCAGCTGTGGGTGGCGGACTTCGAGCGCCACGAGGCGTTCCTGAACCGTGCCGTGGTGAAAGGACACGGCCACCGGCTCGTCGCAGCGTGCCGGTTGAAGCTGAGGGCAGCCTGATCCCTGAGACGAGGGGGAGGGCGGAAGCAGCCCTGACAACGACGAGGCGGACCAGCACTGTCGGATGGTCCGGGCTCGGCAAGCAAGACGGAAAGGCGTACGTGAGGAACCAGCGGCTGAACGCCTCTCAAGAGAGCCTCCAGCTCGAACCCGACGGATCCGGGCTGGTTTGCAACGCGCACCCGCACGGCGTTGCCGGGCGGGGAACTCCTTGGCTGGGTGATGTCGCCGGTCGGGAGGCCACGGTGAAGGCCTGCGGCGTAGCCGTGGCGATGTTGCAGGGGCATAGCTGGGCGCCGACCCCGTCAAACGGTTCAGGAGTGAACGTGGGAACCATTTCGGCAGTCCCCTCACCGGTCAGCAGCCTGCTGGCCGGCGGGAAGGCCCGTCGTCGGCTGATGCTGTCGGGATGGGACGGAGGACTCGTAGTAGTCCGAGGCCGGGAAAGCCGGTCACATGGCGAAGGGGTCCAGCGTGTTCGCAGCGATGGTGCTGACCGAGGAGGCCCCTGGTGAATACCGGCGCTCCGTGGCCCGACCTCTACGAGGCCGAGTCTCGGGTACTCGCGATGCAGACGAAGCTGCACCAATGGGCGAAGGCCGATCCTGGCCGTCGCTTCGATGACCTGTTCAACCTCGTGTATGACCCGGCGTTCCTCGCTGCGGCGTGGGCTCGGGTGCGGGGCAACAAGGGAGCACGAACCGCTGGGGTCGATGGAGTGGCACCCCGCTCCATCGTCTTTGGTGCTGAGGCGCTGCTCGACGGGCTGAGAGATGATCTCAAGGCCGGTCGGTTCGTTCCTGAGCGGGTGCGGGAGAAGACGATCCCCAAAGCGGGCGGCAAGGTCCGCTCGCTGGGGATCCCGACGACCGCAGACCGGATCGTGCAGGCCTCGTTGAAGCTGGTGCTCGAGCCGATCTTCGAGGCGGACTTCAAGCCGTGTAGCTACGGCTTCCGCCCGAAGCGCCGAGCCCAGGACGCGATCGCTGAGATTCACTACCTCGGATCACCCACCCGGAACTACGAGTGGGTGTTCGAGGCGGACATCACAGCGTGCTTCGATGAGATCGACCACACCGCCCTCATGGACCGTGTGCGACGTCGGATCGGGGACAAACGTGTTCTGGGTGTGGTGAAGGCGTTCTTGCGGGCGGGTGTCCTCAACGAGGACGGCCGCAACCGCGAGACGATCACCGGCACACCCCAGGGCGGAATCCTCTCACCGCTGCTGGCCAACATCGCACTGTCGGTTCTCGACGAGCACTTCACCGCGAAGTGGGAAGCGCTCGGCCCGGAATGGACACGCGCCAAGCATCGCCGCGCCGGAGGTCCGGTCATGAAGATGATCCGCTACGCGGACGACTTCGTGGTCATGATCCACGGCACGCGCGACGATGCCGAAGCGCTGTGGGATGAGGTCGGTTCGGTGCTTGCTCCGATGGGCTTGCGCTTGTCGGAGACCAAAACGAGGGTCTGCCACATCGACGAGGGGTTCGACTTCCTCGGGTGGCGCATCCAGCGCCGAACCTGGCGAGGCCGGACCGGCAAGACAGCGATCTACACCTACCCGTCGAAGAAGGCGCTCGCGTCGATCATCGACAAGGTCCGGTCGCTGACCCGCCGAGCACGACACCGAACGCTCGCAGACCTGCTACGCCGGCTGAACCCGGTGCTGCGGGGATGGTGTAACTACTTCCGCCACGGTGTGTCCTCGCGGACATTCGGCTACGTCGATCACTACGCCTTCTGGCGGATCGTCGGCTGGCTCCGCAAACGACACGTCGGGCTGAACATGCACACCCTGGTCCGCCGCTACCTCCCCGGTTGGAGGATCAGCGACGGCGGAATCGACATGTTCCGACCAGAAGCGGTCGCCATCGAGCGCTACCGCTACCGGGGCACCAAGATCCCGACCCCATGGTCGAGCGAGACCACAGGATCGCCCGCACCAGCGGGCTGAACACGTGGAGAGCCGGATGCGGCGGGAGTCGCACGTCCGGTTCGGAGGGCGGGCCGGGGAAACCCACCAGCCGAAAGGCTGACAGGGCGCCCCGGCCCGACCCCTACACCGAGCATCCGACGCGGGAGGGCAAGGTGTACTGCGCGGTCGTGCTCGACGCGTTCTCGCGGCGGGTGGTCGGCTGGTCGATCGACTCGTCGCAGACCTCGAACCTGGTCGTGAACGCGCTCGGGATGGCGATCGAGAACCGCCAGGCTGAAGGTGTCGTGATCCACAGCGACCACGGCACCCAATACACGTCCTGGGCCTTCACGCGCCGAGCGCTCGACTCCGGACTGGTGCCGTCGATGGGATCGAGCGGCGACTGCTACGACAACGGCCAGATGGAGTCGTTCTGGGCACGGATGCAGGTCGAGCTGCTCAACCGCAAGCGTTGGAACACACGCCTCGAGTTGGCCAACGCCATCTTCGAGTACCTTGAGATCTTCCACAACCGGCAACGACGGCACTCATCGCTCGGGATGCTCAACCCGATCGAATACGAGCTCCGCCACGCCAACACCGCCGCCCGCGATCAAGCGAGCTGACCGCGCGAAACCCAGGGCACACGAGAGCCTCCAACGAAGCCAGGGCGATTCACGACGCGTTTCGCCGGGGAAGCGCGTTCACGTGGGGCGAAGTGGCCGGCAGTGCTCGCTGTCTTCGTCGTGCTCGTCGGCGGCGCGCTCGGAGGTTTGCTTTGGGCGCGCAGCGGTGGTGGGACTGGCAGTGGATCAAGCGGAGCTGTGGCGAAAGCAGGCAGGTTCTCGCAGGTCTCGGCAGGTGAGGGTGGACCTGCGCGACTGGAGTCGACGGCATCGCCTACTGCTGGGGCAACATGCCGAGCGTCTTCGCTGACGGCGGGGAGCAGGGTGGAGAACGGAGCAGCGCGCCGAGACCGATAGCGGGGACTACCGCGGTGGCGAAGGTAGTCACCGGCGGCTACACGGGGTCCACATGCGCGCTCGCGTTGAGCGGGGATGTTCATGCCTTGGAGAGGTCACCGGGGAGTCGCTCGATCTCGAGCTTGTCGACGGGCTGGAAGGCGTGAGAGACGTCGTGATCGGTGGCGCCTATGCGTGCGCGCTGACGGAGATGCGGGCGGTGCTCTGCTGGGGCTCCGGCAACCTTGGCACTGGGTCGACGGGCTTCGTCGCTGCACCCGTCACGCCGACCGTCGAGTCGGGGGTCATCGACATCGCTGCCGGGGACGAGGCTGCCTGCGCCGTGATGAACGCCGGCGCC
>JANPKU010000121.1:0-2735 GCA_031426215.1 Actinomycetes bacterium | reverse complement strand
GAATGCCGCTGCGATGTCCGCGAGGTCAGGGTTCAGGCTCTCGTCGACGTGACCCCAATGCTCGCCGAGACCCGCCAAGATCAGCGAGCGGACGGCGTCTTGATCGTTGCGCACGAAATCCGAAACGTCTGCGCTGGCTCTTGTCACGGGATCAATCATGCATCGCTCGCCCCGAGTGCCGGTAACAGGCGCGTCAACATCCCGGCGGTAGGGGACGGTCTGCCGCCGTTCGTCGTGTGTGCGCACCGACGAACGGGTATCGCCCGCCATGCCTGACGTTCGGAGGGGTGCGATCTACAGGCAGGATGTGGACCTGCGACGTTCGGGTGGTGAGTGCACCGACGCCGACGGGAGCTGGTCGGCACTCGTCGGCGATCTCCCTGATGATCGCGCGAATCGGCACCGCCGAGCAGCGCTGCCGTAGGCGCCAGTGGGCACCCGTTGGTGCTCGTCGTGTTGTACGCCTGTTCAGCGGGACGACGTGACTTGTTCGTCAGCCGCTGAGCGTGGCGGCGGCCGAGTCGACGAAACTCTGCACGAGTGGTCGGTCGTCGTCGGCTCGTCGGGCAATGGAGTGCTGCAGGGGCGGCAGGTCGTCAAGTGGGAGCCAGGTCACTCCTGGGCCGGCCGAAGCGACGAGTCCCCGGGTGGCGAAGTAGACGCCGAGTCCGGCTCTGATCGACGCGATGAGTCCTTCGAGGGTGCGGAACTGCGCAACGTACTTGGCGGGTGGGCGGCCACGGCGGAAGTCGGCGCCGCTCCAGTAGTCGCGCCATGCGCGGTCGGGGGTGGGGAAGTCGAAGGTCGGTTCGGCGAGCACGTCCTCGACCGTGAGCGACACAACGCTCGCCAGGTGGTGCGACTCCGCCAGCGCGACGCCGAGCGGTTCGCTGTAGAGCGGGGTCAGATCGAGACCGCGGTGGTCGAACGGTCCATACACGAAGGCCACGTCCGCCTGGCCCTCGTGGAGACCACCGGTCGGGTCGAGTTGGTCACCGAAGTTGATCATGAGATCGACCTCGGGGTGTGATTCGCTGAACCGGTCGAGGGCGTGGCTCATCTCCGGGTGATTGACCGCCGCGACGAAACCGACCGTCAGCGGCGTGCGCATCGCTCCAGCCGCTCTCGTTGCGGCGACGACGGTGTCGGCGTCGGCGAGCAGCAGTCGAGCCTGTCCCAGCAGTACCTCGCCGGCCGTGGTCAGCGACACCGACCGAGTGTTGCGTTCGAGCAGCTTGGCACCGATCCGATCCTCGAGCTGTCGGATATTGGCGCTCAACGCCTGTTGGGCGATGAACAGCCGCTTGGCCGCCCGAGTGAAGTTGAGTTCCTCGGCGACCGCCACGAACGCCCGCAGGTGCCGCAGTTCGATGTCCACGGAGCGCCAGGGTAATGGTCCGCTGACAACCAGACGTTGTGGCTGTCACAGCAGATCGCTGCTTCTCTTCCGGCGCGTTCGGTCGGATGATCGAGACACCAGATCAACCGATGCCGGCACTGCGCCGGCCTCCGGAAAGGAACCACCGAATGACCGCCTACTGCTTCAGGGACTTCCGCGAGATCCACGACCACGACGCCATGAACGACTACGTCGCCCGCGTCACCGACACCGTCACCGCCTTCGGCGGCGAATACGTCGTGATCGGTGGGCCGTGGCAGATCGTCGAGGGCGACTGGCACCCCGCCTACCCCGTGCTGATCGAATTCCCGTCGCTCGAACGGGCCCACGACTGGTACTCGTCGGAGCTCTATGCGCCGCTGCGCGACCTGCGTCACGCCGCCAGCACGAGCGACGCAGTGTTCTTCGACGGCACCACCCCGGCCAACACCCACCAGGTGGCCCGATCGGCGGACGCACCGCTGGCCGACGTGGGTTTCGACCTGTACCGCGACGTTCACAAGGGCATCCGCCACGGCCTGTTCCACGTGACCGAACAGGCCGGCCACCTCGACCCACTCGACCACGTCGCACTCGAGGAGGAGCGCCACCGAGTCGAACGCCTCCTGCACCTCCTCGACGTACACGCAGCCCACGAAGACGAGTACTTCGGCCCCCTGATCGAGCGTCACCTCCCAGTGCTCGGTGCCCAACTCCAGCGGGAGCACGCACACCTCGACGCTCAGACGGTCGAGATCCGCCGGCAGCTCACGATGCTCGGCTGCACCACCGGAGAGGACCGCCGCCTCGGGCAGCACCGTCTGTACCTCACCCTGTCGGAGTTCACCGCCGCCTACCTGCAGCACCAGACGACCGAGGAGGTCGACGTGCTCACCGCTCTCAACCGGGTAGCCGGACTCGACGAGCTCGTGGAAGCGAACGCTGCGCTCGTCGCCGCCATCAGCCCGGACGACATGGACGGCTACATGCGCCTGATCGTCCCCGCCGTCAACCCCCACGACCTCGCCGAACTGTACGGCGCCATGCGGGCAGGAGCCCCCGACGAGGTATTCGCCCCGCTGCTCGACATCGCCCGCAACGGCCTCCATCAGCACGCGTTCGACCGGCTCACCCACGAACTCGCCCGAGCATGAACTCCACTCGAACCAACGCAGCGGAACTCGCCCGATGCACCCCACGAACCCGGAGGCGTTCACCGACTCTTCCAGCTCGAACGAACACCGGATCAAGCAAACCGACGTCCCCACCGGCTCGTGACGGAGCGCGAACGATGAGCGGCGACCGAACCGCTTCGCGGGCTCGCACTGCGCTGACGTGTGTACCCCTTCTGAAGCCG
>JANPKU010000120.1:0-66327 GCA_031426215.1 Actinomycetes bacterium | reverse complement strand
AAGGCCAACCAGAACTTCCTGGCGCTGCAAGAAGAACTCACCGCCACCGAGGGTCGTGTCGCCTACGCCCGACAGTTCTACAACGACAGCGTGCTCACCTACGACAACAAGCTCGAGTCGTTCCCGACGGTGATCATCGCGAAGTCGTTCAACTTCGAACCGAAGGAGTACTTCGAGGCCGAGGACCAGGCCCGTACCGCTCCGACGGTCCAGTTCTGAACGCGCCCCGATGTTCGAACTGATCAGATCGAACAAGCGGCGCAGCGTGCTGCTCGTCGCAGGATTCGTCGTGTTCGTCGCGCTCGTCGGCGCCGCGATCGGCGCCGTCGTCGGCAACGGCATCGTGTTCACGCTCATCGCGTTGGTGCTCAGCGGGGTGGTGGCATTCACCTCGTACTGGCGAGCCGACAAGATCGCACTGGCGGTCAGCCGGGCCCGACCAGCGCCGCCCGAGGAGTTCCAACGACTCCACAACCTTGTCGAGGGTCTGTGCATCGCCGGCGGGCTGCCCAAGCCCGGCGTCTATGTCATCGACGATCCCGCCCCGAACGCGTTCGCCACTGGACGGAGCCCGAACCACGCAGCCATAGCCGTGACGACCGGCCTGCTCGACAAGATGAATCGGGTCGAGCTCGAAGGCGTGGTCGCGCATGAATTGAGTCACATCCGCAACTACGACATCCTCGTGTCGACGCTGGCCGTGGTGATGGTCGGCACGGTTGCGTTGATCGCCGACATGGCGATCCGCACGATGTGGTGGAACGGCGGCCGTGTGGCCCGAGGCGGTGACCGCGAGAACGGCAACAACCCGCTCGCGTACGTCGGCATCATCTTGTTGATCACGGCACCGATCATCGCCAAGATCATGCAGGCCACCATCTCGCGCCAGCGTGAGACCCTTGCCGATGTGAGCGCCTGTCAACTCACCCGCTACCCGCCCGGACTCATCTCTGCGCTCGAGAAACTCAAGAGCGACACCACGGTGACGCATTCGGCGTCCACCGCTACGGCACACTTGTGGATCGAGCAGCCCATGAGTGGCGTCGGCGACGACGGCAAGCTGGGTGGCATCCACCGAATGTTCGACACCCACCCCCCGCTCGACGAGCGCATCGCACTCCTGAGAGAACTCTGATGAAACTGACACGCCCCTTGGCCGCCCTCGCCGCGCTCGCCCTCGTCACTGCAGCCTGCGGTGGCGGTGGCGACGAGTCGGCCGACTCGACCGCTGCACCCACCACCACCGCCGCTCCCACCACCACAGCGAAGGCGACGACCACCACGTCGTCGAGTTCGACGTCCACGACGTCGACCACCGTGGCGCCGGCGACGATCCGTCAACCGCTGTCCGGTGAGCCGCTCGCCAGTCAGGACGAGGTCCTGCTGCGTCCGGCGCTCATCGCCAAGATCGACAACAACCCGCTGGCGGTGCCCAATCACAGCGGGCTCGCCGTGGCCGACATCGTGTTCGAAGAGATCGTCGAAGCGAACACCACGCGCTTCGCCGCAGCGTTCCATTCGCAGAGTTCCGACCCGATCGGGCCGATTCGTTCCGGTCGCACCCAGGACGTCAACTTGTTCTCGTCGTACAACCGGCCGCTGTTCGTGTGGAGCGGCGGTAACCCGGGGGTCACCCGAGCAATCAACGACTCGTTCCTCATCAACATGGGCCCCAACAACGCATCTGGCTACTTCCGCGGTCCGGGCCGGGCACCTCACAACCTGTACAACAGCACCGACAACATCTGGTTCCAGACGCCCGAAGACCATCCCGGACCGCCGCCACAACAGTTCCAGTACCTCGAGGCAGGCGAGGAGTTCGCTGGTGAGGCGATTGCCGGAGTCAAGGCACGGCTGGGCTCGGAGAACCCCGAATGGACATGGAACCCCGAGTTCTCCAAGTTCGACCGCTCGCAGCGAGGCCGCCCGCACGACGACAAGACCTTTGGGCGGATCCGCGCCACGAACGTCGTCGTGCTCGGGGTGGACTACCAACCGAGTGCCGTCGACCGCAACAGCCCCGAGGCACAGACCATCGGTGAAGGTCCTGCGTACTTCTTCTCCGGTGGCAAGTTCGTCCAGGGCACCTGGAAGCGCGAGATCGGCATCTACCCGATCGAGTACTTCGGTCCCGATGGCACCGTCATGAAGCTTGCACCCGGGAACACCTGGATCGAACTGGCCGACGCCGACGACGTGGCGGCGGGCGCCGTCGAGGTGTTGCCGCCGTCACAACCCCAACCCTGATTCCGCCACTGCGGATCGCACGCGACGAACGTACGATGTGTCCATGACTCGCAGCACCGGAACCTTCCCTGTCAAGCGTGGACTCGCCGAGATGATGAAGGGCGGTGTCATCATGGATGTCGTCACGCCCGGGCAGGCCAAGATCGCCGAAGACGCCGGCGCTGTCGCCGTGATGGCACTCGAACGGGTGCCGGCCGACATCAGGCGCGACGGTGGTGTCGCCCGCATGAGCGATCCGGAGATGATCGACGGCATCCAGGCTGCGGTCTCGATCCCGGTGATGGCCAAGGCCCGCATCGGCCACTTCGTGGAGGCTCAGATCCTCCAAGCACTCGGTGTCGACTTCATCGACGAATCCGAGGTGCTCACGCCCGCCGACGAGACGCATCACATCGACAAGTTCGCGTTCGACGTCCCATTCGTGTGCGGAGCCACCAACCTCGGCGAGGCGCTGCGTCGTATCTCGGAGGGCGCGGCGATGATCCGCTCGAAGGGCGAGGCCGGAACCGGCAACGTCGTCGAAGCCGTCCGCCACCTTCGCAACATCCTCGGCGACATCCGCAAGATCACCCAGGCCGACGAGGCCGAGCTGTTCCAGTGGGCCAAGCAACTCCAGGCGCCGCTGCCGCTGGTGCAGGAGATCGCCGAGACCGGCAAGCTCCAGGTACCGCTGTTCTGTGCGGGTGGCCTCGCCACCCCAGCTGACGCGGCGTTGGCGATGCAGCTCGGCGCCGAAGCGGTGTTCGTCGGCTCGGGCATCTTCAAGTCGGAGGACCCGTCGCCTCGCGCCAAGGCGATCGTCGAGGCGACCACCCACTTCAACGATCCCCACATCCTCGCCAAGGTCAGTCGCGGGCTCGGCGCACCGATGACCGGCATCGGGATGGACGAGATCAACGAACGTTATGCCGAACGGGGCTGGTGACACCGCACTGCCCGGGGCCGGCCTCACCGTCGGCGTCCTCGCCCTGCAGGGCGCATTCGACATCCACCGCCGACGGCTCGAACTGCTCGGGGCGAACGCTCCGCTGGTGCGGACGTGTACGGACCTACACGGGCTCGACGCGATCGTGTTGCCCGGCGGCGAGAGCACCACGATGTCACGGTTGCTCACCACCAGTGGCCTCTTCGACGACCTGAAGGGTCGATTGATCGACGGACTGGCCGTGCTCGGCACCTGCGCGGGGATGATCTTGTGCGCGACCGACGTACTTGACGGACGTCCCGACCAGCGCGGCTTCGATCTGATCGACCTCACGGTGCGTCGGAACGGATACGGCCGCCAGCTCGACAGTTTCGAAGCCGATCTCGACATCGACGGCCTCGACGACGCCTTTCACGCCGTCTTCATCCGGGCGCCACTGGTCGAGCGCGTCGGCCCCGACGTCGAGGTGCTCGCCCGCCACGATGGTGTGCCTGTTCTCGTTCGCAGCGCGCGCTGTACGGTGGCAGCGTTCCATCCGGAACTCACCGACGACGCTCGACTGCACCGACTCTTCCTCGACTCGCTCAGCGACTGACACGACACCACGACCCGACGGAGTTCACATGTCCGGCCATTCCAAATGGGCAACGATCAAGCACAAGAAGGGCGCCGCCGACAAGGCGCGGGGCAAGCTCTTCGCAAAGCTCGCTCGTCAGATCGAAGTGGCGGCCAAGAGCGGCGGTGACGTCGACACGAACCCGACACTTCGCACCGCGGTACAGAAGGCCAAAGCGGGTCGGATGACCAACGAAGCGATCGACCGAGCGATCAAGCGGGGAACCGGTGACGACGACGGTGGCACGTACGAGAGCATCATGTACGAGGGCTACGCGCCGGGCGGCGTGGCACTGATGATCGACGTGCTCACCGACAACCGCAATCGCACCGGCGCCGAGATCCGCACCATCTTCTCCAAGCTCGGCGGCTCGTTGGCCGAGCCGGGTGCGGTGGGCTGGCAGTTCCATCGCCGCGGTGTGATCATCACCGTCGACGGCGTCGACGAGGACACGATCATGATGGCAGCCATCGAGGCCGGCGCCGACGACGTGATTGCCGAAGGAACTGCGTTCAGGGTCATGAGCGAGCCGTCGGTGGTCTACGACATCAAGGCGGCGATCGACCAGACGGGAATCGAAGTCATCTCGGCCGACTCGCCGATGGTGGCCGACAACCTCGTCCCGGTGACCGACAGCTCCGATGCCAAGGCGATCCTGCGCATCCTCGAAGCGCTCGAGGACAACGACGACGTGCAGGACGTGTTCTCCAATTTCGACATGAGCGACGAACTGATGGAAGAGGCTGCGTCGTGAGCCTCGGTGTCGGCGACCAGGCCCCCGAGTTCACGCTGCCGGGAACCGGAGGGCGCGACTACTCGTTGGCCGAGTACCGCGGGAATCCCGTGGTGCTGGTCTTCTATCCGGGCGACGACACGCCGGTGTGCACCAAACAGCTCAACAGCTACAACGACGATCTCGGGCAGTTCAACGAACTCAACGCACAGGTCATCGGGATCTCGGCGCAGGACGTGAGCAGCCACGATGCGTTCGCCGGCAAGCACGGATTCGACTTCCCGCTCCTGGCCGACACCGACAAGGCCATCGCCGGCATGTACGGCACGCTGGGGCCGATCGGCTTCCCGCGACGCAGCGTGTTCATCCTCGACGGCGACGGGGTGGTGCGCTACGCCCATCGAGCCATCGCCGGGCTCACGTTCCGGCCGGTCAGGGAGCTGATCGGCGAATTGGAGAAGATCACACGTTGATGCGGTCCGCGCACTAAGGTGCGAACCTGTGTTCGCCAACAGTGCTGTCGTTCGGTCGATGTCGGCGTGTCGTGTTCTGGGCATCGATCCGGGACTCACTCGCTGCGGATTCGCCGTGGTCGACGGACGAGGTGGTGGACACGCCGTCGCCGTCGCGCTCGGAGTCATCACCACACCGAAGACCGACCCGTTGCCGGCTCGCCTCGCTGCACTTCGCACCGAATTCACCGACCTCATCGCCGAGTACCGGCCACAGGTGGTCGCCGTCGAGCAGGTGTTCTTCCAGGTGAACGTGCGTACAGCGATGAGCGTCGGCCAAGCGAGCGGTCTGGCCCTCGCCGAGGCGTGGCTCGCCGGATGCGAGGTCGTCCAGTACACGCCGAATCAGGTGAAGGACGCGGTCGCCGGTTGGGGCGGCGCCGACAAGCTGCAGGTCCAGAAGATGGTGCAAGCCCGTTTGCATCTTTCGGCACTCCCGAAACCCGCTGACGCTGCCGACGCGGCCGCACTTGCGTTGTGTCACCTCGCCATGTCGCCGATCAGCCATCGAGCCCAAGGATTGGGAGCGTCGGTGTGATCGGTTCACTGCGCGGCTCGGTGCTCGAGCGAAACCTCGACGGCTCGGTGCTGTTGGAGGTCGGCGGGGTCGGCTATCTGGTCACGGTCTCGAGCCGGGTGCTCGGCGAACTCGAACCGGGCACGCCCGTGTTCCTGTACGTGCACCATCACGTCCGCGAGGACGCCCAGACGCTGTACGGGTTCACTTCGCGTGACGACCGTTCGACGTTCCAGGCGCTGATCGCCACCCACGGCATCGGGCCGGCTCTCGCTGTGGCGATCTTGGCGACGCATCCACCCGCTGCGCTCTTCGACGTCGTGTCCAACAACGACGTCTCGGCGATGACGTTGGTGCCGGGCGTCGGCAAGAAGACCGCCGAGCGGCTCATCATCGAGCTTCGCGACCGACTGTCCGTGCCCACGCTCGACAGCGGTACCGGTGGTTCGGTCTCGGCGGTGGCCGATGTGCGTGACGCGCTGGCCTCGCTGGGCTACGGCACCGACGAGATCCGCGAGGCATTGCGCGAACTTCCCACCGGCTCCGATTCATCGACCCTGCTACGCGACGCATTGAAAATGTTGGGCGCGCGTCGTGCGTGACGACTTCCTCGACCCAGGTATCGGCGGCGGCGGTCTCGACGACGACGTGGTCAGCGCCGAGGTCGAGCTCGAAGCCGGGTTGCGACCTCGTGCGCTCGACGAGTTCGTCGGTCAACGCGAACTCAAAGAACACCTGCGTATCGTCCTCGAAGCCGCCCGTCGGCGCGAACAGCCGGTCGACCACCTGTTGTTCGCCGGGCCGCCCGGGCTCGGCAAGACCACGCTCGCGAGCATCGTCGCCACGGAGATGGGGGTGCACCTGCACGTCACCTCCGGTCCTGCGCTCGAGCGCGCTGGCGACCTCGCGGCGATCCTCACCAAGCTCCAAGACGGTGACGTGCTGTTCATCGACGAGATCCACCGCTTGTCACGTGCCGTCGAGGAGATCCTGTATCCGGCGATGGAGGACTTCCAGCTCGACATCGTGGTCGGCAAGGGGCCCGCAGCGTCGAGCATCCGATTGACGATGCCACCGTTCACGTTGGTCGGAGCCACCACCCGCACCGGCATGATCACGGGCCCGCTGCGGGATCGATTCGGCTTGGTCGCCCGTCTCGACTACTACGACGACGACGAACTGCGGGCGATCGTCGAGCGGGCGGCCGGCATTCTCGACGTACGCATCGATCGTGACGGTGCGTGGGAGATCGCCCGTCGATCGCGTGGCACGCCACGAATCGCCAACCGGCTGCTGCGACGCGTGCGCGACTTCGCCGAGGTGCGTCACGATGGATCCGTCGACGCCGCGATTGCCCGTGAGGGATTGGCGTTGTTCGGTGTCGACGACCGAGGCCTCGACAAGGTCGACCGCGCGATCCTGACAGCGCTGTGTACGCAGTTCAACGGTGGTCCGGTCGGATTGTCGACGGTGGCCATCAGCGTCGGCGAGCAACCCGAAACCGTCGAGGACGTCTACGAGCCGTTCCTGATCACCCAGGGCATGATCGCGCGCACACCGCGCGGCCGGGTGGTGCTCGACGCCGCCTACGAACACCTCGGCCTCACCCCACCCCGCCGAGCCCCCGGAACCGGCTCACTCTTCGACTGAAATGAAACTGAGGGGTCTGACCCCTCAGTTTCATTTCTAGGCTCGCCGGGTGCAGATCGCGGACTTCGACTACGCCTTGCCGCAGGAACGGATCGCGCAGACGCCGATCGAACCTCGCGATGCGGCCAAGCTGCTGGTCGACCGGGGGAGTGGCGAGCCCGAACATCGGCTCGTGAGCGACCTGCCCGCACTCTTGCGCGAAGGCGATCTGCTCGTGCTCAACGAGACCCGCGTGATCCCGGCGCGGCTACGGCTCCATCGTTCGACCGGCGGCGCCGCCGAGGTGCTGCTGCTCGAGCCGTGGGACGCCGACCGCCGCACCTGGGAGGCGTTGGTGCGACCGGGCGGCAAGCTCGCCGTCGGTGAGATCCTGCAGTCGGGCGACGTACCGCTCGTGCGGATGGGCGAGCGGACTCCCGCCGGCGACACGTTCTGGGTGGAACTCGTCGGCGACGACGACCCGGTGACACTGCTCGACCGTCACGGTGAGATGCCACTGCCGCCCTACATCTCTGAGCGCCTCGGCGATCCTGAGCGATACCAGACGGTGTTCGCCCGCGAGCCCGGCTCGGCGGCGGCCCCGACCGCCGGCCTGCACTTCACGCCCGAGCTGTTCGAACGACTCGGCGCCGCCGGCATCGCCACCGCAACCGTCGAACTCGTCGTAGGGCTCGACACGTTCCAGCCGATCAGTACCGAGAATCCACTCGACCATCCGATGCACACCGAGCGGTACCGCGTGCCGCCCGAAACGGCGGCTGCGTGTCGCAGCGCCGGGCGCGTCGTGGCCGTCGGCACGACAGCCGTACGAGCGCTCGAGTCGGCTGCGAGGTCCGGTGAGTCGTCGGGGCGCACCGATCTGTTCATCCATCGGGGCTTCGACTGGCAGGTGGTCGAAATGATGATGACCAACTTCCACCTCCCGAAGACCACACTGCTGATGATGATCGATGCCTTCATCGGACCGCGCTGGCGCACGTTGTACGAGACCGCACTGGCCGACGATTACCGCTTCTTGTCGTTCGGTGACGCAATGCTGCTCGACCGCGATCTCGACCGGGGACGCTGACGATGTTCACTGCAACGTTCGACGTGGATGCGCTCGACGGCGCAGCACGGGCCGGAACGGTCACGACCGCTCGCGGCGACTACACGACTCCGCTGTTCATGCCGGTCGGCACCCGCGGGGCGATCAAGTACCTGAGCGCCGACGACTATCACCGAGTCGGTGCGCAGATCGTGCTCGGCAACACCTACCACCTGATGCTCCGACCGGGCGCCGACCTCGTCGAACGCTTCGGCGGCCTCGGGCGGTTCTCGGGTTGGGACGGGCTGACACTCACCGATTCCGGCGGCTTCCAGGTGTTCTCGCTCGAGCCGAAGGTGGACGACGACGGGGTCACGTTCAAGAGCACCTACGACGGCTCGAGCCATCGGTTCACGCCCGAGATCGCCGTCGACGTACAGCAGCGCATCGGAGCCGACATCGCCATGGTGCTCGATGTGTGCCCGCCACTGCCCAGCGCTCCCGAGGTGATCCGCACGGCGCTCGAACGCACGACTGCATGGGCGCAGCGTGCCAAGGACGCCCACACCCGCACCGATCAGTCGCTGTTCGGCATCGTCCAAGGTGGCATCAGTGAATCGATGCGACGCGAGAGCGCTCAGGAATTGGTCGACATCGGCTTCGATGGCTACGGAATCGGCGGGCTGTCCGTGGGGGAAACGCGCGACGAGATGCTGCCGGCACTCGCCGCGGCCCTCGAACATCTGCCCGACGACCGGCCCCGGTACCTGATGGGTGTCGGCGACCCTGCGTCGCTGGTGGAAGCCGTCGCGCTCGGCGTCGACCAGTTCGACTGTGTGATGCAGACGAGGCTCGGCCGCCACGGCACCGCGCTCACCTCCACGGGCCGGTTCCAGGCCAAGGCAGCACGAAATGCGGAACTCGACGAACCGCTCGACCCGAGCTGTGCCTGTGAGGTCTGCGCCCGCCACAGCCGGGGATACCTGCGTCACCTGCTCCAGGTGGGTGAACCCACGGCAGCGCGTCTTCTCTCGATCCACAACGTCGCCTGGACGATCGCGCTGATGGGATCGATGCGCACTGCGATCGAAGGGGGCACGTTCGATTCGATGCGCCGCTCGGTGCTCGACATCTGGGGATGACCGGAACCGGGTCCAGTTCGCAGATAGGCTCGCCCGCCGTCATGTCATCGCACCTCATCTCTTCGCTGATCGCCCAGGATTCGTCGTCAGGTGGCGGTGGCGGCGCCATCATCCAGCTCGGCATCCTGCTGCTGATCCCATTCGCCATGTACTTCTTCATGATCCGACCGCAGCGCCGTCGGATGCGTGAAACCCAGGAACTGCAACGTTCGATCCAGGTGGGCGACGAAGTGATCACCACCTCGGGCGTCTACGGCGTCATCACCGGCGAGGACGGTGACAGTCGCTTCTGGCTCGAGATCGACGACGACGTGCAGATCCGCATCGCTCGGGCCGCGATTTCAGGCAAGTCGTCACTCGGCGACGACGACGCCGAGCAGGTCGACGCCGACAATACGGTGTCGACACACGCTGACGACGAAGACTGAGCCGCACACATGAAACGTCGCCTCTGGACCTCGTTGATCGGCGTCGTGCTGATCGTGGTGATCGCACTGAGCTACAACTTCGCCACCGACAGCGCTCCGATCCTGGGTCTCGACCTGCAGGGAGGTGTCTCGGTGATCCTGGCGCCCACGGAGGACGCATCGGCGGACGAGTTGACGGTGATCCGCGATCAGATCCGTTCCGAACTCGAGCGCCAGGGCATCGCCGAGCCGGATGTACGTGTGCAGGGTTCCACCATCGTGGTGGATCTGCCCGGGGTCCGGGATCAACAAGAGGCACTCAGCGCCGTGGATGTTTCGGGTGTGGTCGAACTCCGCCCCGTGCTCGACCCGTCGAGCTGTCAAACCGTCGAGAACACGACGCCGCCGGTGGGTCCCGTGGTCGGTGGCTCTGGCGACACCAGCGAACCGCAGGGGATGCGCCGACCACTCGCACCGTCTGACAGCGTGCCGACCGACAGCGCCCCGATCGACACGATTCCGATTCCGAGCCTGGCGGGGGTCGCCGGTGCAGAAGTACTTCCGACACGCGATGGCGCCGCCGAGTGTGTCGGGCCGGCGCAAGGCACCGGCGAGGTGTTCGAGCGCGGCAGTGCTGCACCGACCCTCGATCCATCCCAGGGCACGGGCGTGGCCGTCAACCTGCGCGGCGGCGAAGGAAGCGATACCTGGAACAACCTCGCGAGCCAGTGTTTCAGCGCGGCACCGACATGTCCGACCCAGCGCCTCGCGATCGTGCTCGACAGCGTGGTGCAGTCGGCGCCGACCGTGCAGGTCGCGAACTTCCAGGACTCCGTGTCGATCACTGGCAGCTTCACCCAATCCGAAGCAGAAGACCTCGCGTCGGTCCTCAACCGGGGTGCGTTCCCGGTGGAAGTCGAAGCACAAGAGGCGCGCACCGTGTCGGCTTCGGCCGGATCCGGCGCCATGCGGGCAGGCATCATCGCCGGCCTCATCGGCCTCGTACTCGTGCTGATCCTGATGGTCGCGTACTACCGCTGGCTCGCCCTCGTGATCGTCGCCGGCATCGCCGTGTGGGGCGGCATGGTTTGGGCGATGTCCACATTGGTCTCGGAATGGACCAACTACGCGCTCAGCCTCGCCGGTGTCACGGGCATCATCGTGGCGATCGGGGTCACCGTCGACAGCTACGTCGTGTTCTACGAGCGCATCAAGGACGAACTCCGCAATGGACGAACGATCAAGAATGCGGCACCACGGAGCTTCAAGATGACCTGGAGCACCATCTGGTCCGCCGACGTCATCTCCCTGATCGGCGCGTTCATCCTCTTCTGGCTGAGCGTCGGGTCGGTGCGGGGTTTCGCGCTGTACCTCGGCCTCACCACCGTCTGCGACCTGCTGGTCTGCTATTTCTTCACCCGCCCCGCTGTCCTGCTGCTGGCCCAGACCAAGCTGATGGCGAGACAGCAGAAGCTTCTCGGCATCAACGTGGCGACGACATGACACTCGACACCTCCATCTCGACGACGCGAATCGGCCGGATGTTCCGCGGCCAGACAGCGGTCGACTTCTACGGTCGGCGGCGACACGGACTGGGTATCGCAGCCGTCGTGATCGTCATCACGGTCGTGTCGCTGATCGCGCAGGGCCTCAACCTGGGTCTGGACTTCGAGGGCGGCCAGGCGTGGGACATCCCGGCGAGCGAGACCTTCGGGGTCGAGGAGGCCAGGGGTGTCCTGGAATCCAACGACGTGTCGACGGATGGCTCACGCATCCAGCTCAGAAGTTCGGAGAGTTCCGACGTCGTCACCGTGCAGGTCGAGGAACTCCCGCGCGAGAAGGCCGACGAGCTCACGGCGTCGTTCGCCGAGGCCGGAGGCGTCGAGCCTGCCGAGGTGAGCTTCTCGTTCACCAGCGCGACGTGGGGACGCGAGATCACCGAGAAGGCGATCCGGGCGTTGGTCGTGTTCCTCGCGCTCGTCGCACTCTTCATCTCGTTGCGATTCGAGTGGCGGATGGCGGCCGCAGGCATTGCGGCGATGTTGTACGACGTGGTCTTCGCCGTCGGGTTCTACTCGGTGTTCCAGTTCGAGGTCACCCCGGCCACCGTCATTGCGTTCCTGACCATCCTGGGCTACTCGCTGTACGACACCGTCGTGGTGTTCGACCGGGTGAACGAGAACCAGGGCCGCTACGCAGCGGTACGGATGCCGTACGAGGACATCGTGAACATCTCGATGAACCAGGTCATCATGCGGTCGTTGCTCACGAGCTTGTCGTCGATCCTGCCGGTCATCTCGTTGTTGCTGATCGGGTCGGGACTGCTCGGCGTCGTCTCGCTGCAGGAGTTCGCCCTGGCGCTGCTCGTCGGCATGGTCTCCGGAGTGTTGTCGTCCATCTTCATCGCCACACCGTTGCTCGCCTGGCTCAAGCGCGATACCGGTCGAAAGAGCTATCGCAAGCGACTGCTCGGCGATGAACTGCGCGCTGCGGTCATCGGCGCCGGCGTGACCGGCCGCGTCGGCGAGGGCGGCTCCTCCGGTTCGAACCCGGCGGCGGGTGGCGCAGCCGTCGACGCCGACAGCGATGCTGTGCTGGTCGGGTCGCGCATTACACAACCAGCAGACCGGCTGCTCTCGCATCCAGCACGTCCCCGCAAGAAGAAGCGACGCTGAACCACCACGAGCCCGTCATCGTCGACGGCGGCCGTGGGCGGTATCCTCGGCCCATGGCAGGCGACTCCACAGCCGAGGTTCTCGGCGATGCTCTGGGGTTGCGCGGCTACGTGCGAGAGATTCACGACTATCCCACCGAGGGTGTCACCTTCCGAGACATCACCCCACTGCTCGGCGATGCGAAAGCGTTCGCGGCCGCCGTCGATGGGCTCGTCTCGGAGTTCTCGGGTTCGCCGGTCGACCGGGTCGTCGGCGTCGAGGCTCGTGGGTTCATCTTCGCGTCGGCGGTCGCGTACCGCATCGGGGCTGGTCTCGTCCCGGTCCGCAAGGCGGGCAAGCTGCCGTGGGCGGTCGTGCGTGAGGAATACGAACTCGAATACGGCTCGGACAAGCTCGAGATCCATCGCGACGCAATCCATCCGGGTGAACGGATCCTCATCATCGACGACGTGCTCGCCACCGGCGGCACGGCTGCCGCCACCGCTCGTCTCGTCGAGACCCTCGGCGGGGTCATCGCCGGACTCGGCTTCGTGATCGAACTCGACGGTCTGGGCGGACGGGCCCACATGGGGGAGCGCACTGTGAAGTCGCTCCTGCACTTCTGAGGTCACTGGCGTGGGCACCGTCGACCGTGTGTTGCCGTGGCGACGCCAACACGTCGAGGTCGCCAATTCCGAGCTGACGCCGCTGCTTGCGTCGTACCGCCGCCGCCACCCGAAGTTGCCGGTGACCACGATCAGCCACGCCTATCGGATGGCAGCCGAGGCCCACCAGTCGCAGATGCGGTCGAGTGGCGAGAGCTACATCAATCACCCACTCGCCGTCGCCCAGATCGTGGCCGACATCGGCCTCGACGAGGTGTCGGTCATCGCTGCACTGCTCCACGATGCAGTCGAAGACACCGAGATCACCGTCGCCGACGTCGAACGCGACTTCGGCAGTGAGGTGGCTGCGATCGTCGACGGCGTCACCAAGCTCGAACGGATCCGCTTCGACTCGCGTGAGGAACAACAAGCGGCCAGCATGCGCAAGATGTTGGTCGCGATGGCCAAGGACCTCCGGGTGCTGGTGATCAAGTTGGCCGACCGTCTGCACAACATGCGCACCATCGCCGCGATGCCGTTGGAGAAGCAACAGCGCATCGCGCAGGAGACCCTCGACATCTACGCGCCGCTTGCGCACCGCCTCGGTATGCAGGAGATGAAGCAGCAGCTCGAGGATCTGGCGTTCGCGTCGCTGCACCCGAAACGGTTCGCGGAGCTCGACCATCTGGTGTCGAGTCGTACCCCGGAGCGTGACCTGTACCTGGCCAAAACCCTGGCCGAGGTGCGAGCCCGACTCGACGAACTCGGCATCAAGGCCGAGGTGACCGGACGTGGCAAACACCTCTGGAGCATCTACGAGAAGATGGTGGTGAAGGGCCGCGAATTCGACGAGATCTTCGACCTGATCGCGATCCGCGTCGTGGTCGAGTCGATGAAGGACTGTTACGCCGCTCTCGGATCGATCCACGGCCGCTGGCGACCGGTCGTCGGCAGGTTCAAGGACTACATCGCGATGCCGAAGTTCAACTTGTACCAGAGCCTGCACACCACGGTGATCGGGCCGGCCGGCAAGCCGATCGAAGTCCAGATCCGAACGTTCGAGATGCACCAACGAGCGGAATGGGGCGTCGCTGCCCACTGGGCGTACAAGGAGGGCAGCGAACAACCCGCCGAGATCGACTGGCTGAGCCGCATCATCGACTGGCAGGAGGAGATGTCCGACCCTGCCCAGTTCATGCAGAGCCTGAAGACCGACCTCGACCAGGACGAAGTGTTCGTGTTCACCCCGAAGGGTCGGGTCATCACCTTGCCGGTCGGATCGACCACCGTCGACTTCGCGTACGGCGTGCACACGGAGGTCGGCCACGCCTGTATCGGTGCGAAGGTCAACGGCCGGTTGGTATCGCTCGACCAGGTGCTCGCCAGCGGTGACAACGTCGAGATCTTCACCTCCAAGGTCGAGACGGCCGGTCCGTCGCAGGACTGGCTGACGTTCGTGGTGTCGCCGCGGGCGCGCAACAAGATCCGCCAGTGGTTCAGCCGCGAACGACGCGTCGACATGGTCGAAGCCGGCCGCGACGACCTCACGTCCGAGATGCGTCGCCTGAGGTTGCCGGTGCAGCAGGTGTGGAAGTCAGCCGACCTCGAAGCGGTCGTCGCCGAGCTCAGCTACGTCGACCTCGACGCCTTGTTGGCGGCGATCGGCGAACACCACGTGTCAGCCAAGTCGGTCGCCCAGCGTCTGGCGCGAGCCATCCACGGCGACGACGGCGAACAGTTGCCGTCCACGGTGGCAACGCCGCGCCGCGAACGTCGAGACGGCCACAACGCACGGACCGGCGTCCACGTCGAGGGGCTCGACGACGTTCTGGTGCGCCTGGCCAACTGTTGCACGCCGGTGCCCGGCGACTCGATCATCGGGTTCGTCACACGAGGGCGGGGAGTGAGCGTCCACCGTGCCGACTGCGCGAACTCGGCGTCGCTCACCGCAGAACAGGCCACCCGGATGATCGAGGTCGAATGGGACGGAGACGAACGCCCGGGGCGCACGTTCGTGGCCGGTGTGGAAGTCGTGGCTCTCGATCGTTCACGCCTGTTGCGTGACGTCACCAATGCACTCGCCGACCACCACGTCAACATCCTGTCGTGTCAGACCGTCACCGGCACCGATCGTGTCGCGAAGATGCGGTTCGAGTTCGAGTTCGCCAACCCCGGCTACCTCGACGCCGTGATCCGCACGATCAAGTCGGTCGACTCGGTCTACGACGCATATCGCCTGATCCCGGGGGCCGTCACGCCGGTAGCCTGATCGGCCGTGCCAGCGTTCCAGACCAGTCCCGGCATGAGGGACATCCTCCCGCCCGAGAGCGGTCGCTGGCGTCGGTTCACCGATGTGTTCGCCGATGTGGTCGAGCGAGCTGGCTACGGTCAGCTGATCACCCCGCTACTCGAGGACCTCGGTGTGTTCACCCGCATCGGTGATGCCACCGACGTGGTCACCAAGGAGATGTACGACTTCGTCGACAAGGGTGAACGTCACATCGCGCTACGTCCGGAGATGACGGCGAGCGTCTGTCGGGCCTTTGCCGAGCATCGGCCCACCACGCCGTGGAAGGTGTTCTACTCGGGATCGAACTTCCGGTACGAGAAGCCGCAGCGTGGGCGATATCGCCAGTTCGATCAGGTCGGCGTGGAAGTGTTGGGCGCCGACGACCCGCTCCTCGATGTCGAGATCATCGCCCTCGCCTGGGAGTTCTATGCCCGGCTGGGTCTGCGTCAGGTGACGTTGCTCGTCAACAGCCTCGGCGAACCCGACGATCGCGCTCGCTACGTCGAGGCGCTGCGCACACACTTCCTCGCAGTCGGCGACGGGCTGAGTGAACAGAGCCGCACGACCCTCGAACGCAATCCTCTGCGCGTGCTCGACTCGAAGCGTGACATCGATCGCCCGCACGTCGATGCCGCGCCGCAGATCTCCGAGTTCCACAGCGACGACGCCGCAGCGCACTTCGAGTCGGTGCTCTCGGGCCTTCGAGCGCTCGGCATCCCGTTCACGATCGAGCCCAAGCTCGTTCGTGGACTCGACTACTACCGTCGCACCATCTTCGAGTTCCAGGGGGGCACGCTCGACTCGGCCCAGAACGCCCTCGGCGGAGGTGGCCGGTACGACGGCCTCGTCGAGGCGCTCGGCGGTCCGTCCACTCCCGGCGTCGGGTTCGCCCTCGGTGTCGACCGGACGTTGCTCGCCTGCGACGACGAGGGCGTGTTCGCTGCCGATCCGGTGGTGCTCGACGCGTTCGTGGTCGACGTCACCGGTGGACTCGAGGCCGTTGCGCTCACCGCTGAACTCCGCACCGAGGGCTTCGCGGTCGACCGCGGTTACGACAACCGGTCGATGAAGGCCCAGATGAAACTCGCCAACCGCAGCGGTGCCCGCTTCGCCGTGATCGTCGGCGACGACGAGGTCGCTGCCGGCACCGTCGTGGTCAAGGCGATGCACGGCGAAAGCGAACAGCTCGCCGTGCCCCGTTCCGAAATCTCCACCTACCTCGCGTCCCAACCCCGACAGAATTGATCCACCCATGAGCGACCCCACCACCCCCACATCTGCTGCCACGTCGTCGTCGCAGGCAACGAGCATGCGCACACATCTGTGCGGTGAGCTCCGCCCCGACCACATCGGCCAGACCGTCAGCATGTGCGGTTGGGTCGGGCGGCGTCGCGAACACGGCGAACATCTCGCATTCGTCGACCTGCGCGACCACTCCGGCATCGTGCAGTGCGTGATCAACGACGACGTCGATGTTCGCAGCGAGTACGTCCTGCGTGTCACCGGCGTGGTGCGCCAACGCCCGGAAGGCACCGTCAACGAGAACCTGCCGACAGGTCACATCGAGTTGGGCGAATGTCAGGTCGAAGTTCTGCGCAAGGCCGATCCGCCGCCGTTCCCCATCGACGCTCGCGCCGACGACGTCGACGAGAACATCCGCCTGCAGCACCGATATCTCGACCTGCGGCGTGAACGCATGCAGAAGAACCTCAGGGTTCGTGCTGCGATCAACACGGCGGTACGCAACGGCATGGAGCGCCAGGGTTTCGTCGAGGTCGAGACCCCGATGCTGGTGCCGTCCACGCCGGAAGGCGCACGCGAGTTCCTCGTGCCGTCGCGCAAGGAACCCGGGTCGTTCTACGCCTTGCCCCAGTCGCCGCAGTTGTTCAAGCAGTTGCTGATGGTCGGCGGTGTCGATCGCTACTACCAGATGGCACGTTGTCTGCGCGACGAGGACCTCCGCGCTGACCGCCAGTACGAGTTCATGCAGCTCGACATGGAGATGAGCTTCGTCACCCAGGACGACGTGCTCGACGCTGTCAGCGAAGCCGTGCTCGACGCTGCCGAGGTGGCCACGGGGGAGCGCCCGCAGCCGATCGAGCGGATCACCTGGCACGAGGCGATGAACCGATTCGGCATCGACAAGCCCGACCTCCGGTTCGGTCTCGAACTGGTCGAGCTGACATCGGTGTTCGCAGCGACCGAGTTCAAGGCGTTCGCAGGCGCCGCCGCCGTCAAGGGCATCCGGGTGCCCGGCGCGGCGAGCGAGTACGGCCGCAACCAACTCGACAAGCTCACCGATCGCGCCAAGTCGCTCGGAGCGAAGGGCCTCGTGTGGCTCAAGGTCACCGATGCGTCCGACGGCGTCGGCTTCGATTCACCGGTTGCCAAGTTCTTGTCGGCTGACGAGGCAGCCAACGTCCGTTCGGCGATGTCTGCCGTCGACGGTGACCTGATCCTGATCGTCGCTGACGAATGGATGACGACCTGTGAAGTGCTCGGCACGCTGCGCAACGACATCGGGCGCCCGCCGACCTACGAGCGCCCGTACCGATACGTGTGGGTCGTCGAGTTCCCGCTGTTCGTGGGTGTCGACAAGGAGTCGGGGCGTCCGAAGCCTGGCCACCACCCGTTCACCACGCCGCATCCCGACGATCTCGACAAGATCGAGACCGATCCGTTGTCCGTTCGGTCGATCGCGTACGACCTGGTTCTCAACGGCTGGGAACTCGGTTCCGGATCGATCCGGATCCACGAGCCCGAACTCCAGCGGCGCGTGTTCCATGCGCTCGGCATCTCCGACGAGGAGGCCGAGCGCAAGTTCGGGTTCTTCCTCAACCCGTTCGACTACGGGGCGCCGCCGCACGGTGGGTTCGCGTTCGGCCTCGACCGGCTGGTGGCGATCCTGGCGGGTGAGGAGAACATTCGCGAGGTGATCGCCTTCCCGAAGACGCAGTCCGGCCAGGATCCGATGACGAACTCACCGATCCCGGGCGACCCGAAGGCGATGGCCGAGCTCGGCCTCAAGATCCTCCCACCAGCCACCTGACACGAGCTGTCCCCGAGCGACACCTCGGAGGCGATGAGCGAACCGCCCGGATCCCGTTCTTTCGCTCATCGCTCGGGCCAAATCCTCGGAGGCGATGAGCGAACCGCCCGGATCCCGTTCGTTCGCTCATCGCTCGCGGGGTGGGTCGATCTGGCAGGATCGGGCGATGAGCTTCGAGACACACCTCACACGTGACGGGGAGCGGCTCAACGGGCCGTTGCGCAGACCCGTGCAGATGCTGGCCGAGCAGGAGTACGCCGGCCACACCAGCGTCCACGACGACGAGACAGCGGCGAAGCTCGGTCTGGCCGGTGCTCCGATCGAAGGGCCGACGCACTTCAGCCAGATCGATCCCCTGGCGGTCGATCGATGGGGCCACACGTGGTTCGAACGCGGATGCGTGAGTTCACACTTCTTGAACATGGTGGTCGAGGGCGAACAGGTGAGAACCGCGCTCGAGCCCGTGACCGCCACGCTCGGTCGGATCGGCGCCGAGAAGGCCGATGCGACCCCGGTACTGACCGGGACGGCCTCGATCGGACGCGATGACGTCACCGAACTCGACGAACGTCGCCGGCGAGGCAGTGACGACCCGGGTCGGCTGTACATCGTCGACCAACTCGAGATCGGGATGAGCGAGAGCGTCTCGGACCCGGTGATGATGGGTTTCGACGATCACAACGGCAACTTGTACCCGTTCACGCTGGCACAAAAGCTGGAACACATCACTGAACGCTCGACGTGGTACCTGCCCGACGGCGACAGCCCGTGGGGGAACCCGATCGTGCCGACCGAGATGATCAGTGTGCTTGCCCATCAGTCGAACTCGCACTTTCCGGTGCGTGGGCCTGCGGTCGGGTTGTTCATCGACCTCGAGGTGCGCTTCGTCGACGGACCGGTGTTCGTAGGCCGGCCCTACCGGGTCGAGCACACCCTGGTCGGCATCGGCCAGACCAAGCGGGTCGAGTCGTACTGGACCGAGTCGACCATCACCGATTCCGAGACCGGCACGCACGCCGCCACCGTGCTGCTCCACCAGGGCGTGTTCAAGGCCAGCTTCGCCGACTATCCGACCTGAGCCACGAGTCCTGCGGTCAGCGGTCAGCGTTCTTCGGGGTAGATCACACCGAGTTGGGCGCGGATGTCGTCGAGCAGTTCCATCGTCGACACGGAGGTGGCGAGCGGAATCACGTCGCTCTCGAGATGGCCCTCGCGGATGCGCTGCATTGCGTGAGCGGCTTCGTGGGCCAACCCCTGGTGCGGAATCTCGACGTGCTCCGGTTCCTGGCCGGCAACTCGCACGGTGAACCGCGTCGGGAACCAGAACGGAGCATCGACGTCGATACGCCCCACGGTGCCGTACACCGACGCATCAAGGCTGGTCGCCATGTCGAGCGAGGTGTGGAACACACCGAGCGCCCCGCTCGAATAGGTGACGACGCCGCCGACCGTCGCATCGACTCCGGTGTCGCCGAGGCTGCCGCTGACCTTCACATCGACCGGGTCACCGGCGAGGTAGCGGGCGAACGTGACCGGATAGAGGCCGATGTCGAGCATCGCGCCTCCCGCGAGGTCGATACGCCGATGCCGGCCGTCGGGTTCGGTCACCCGGAAACCGAAGTTCGCTTCGACCACCTTCAACTCGCCGATGTCGCCGGCGAGCACCCGTTGGCGGACCTCGACGACCGCCGGAATGAACCAGGTCCACATCGCTTCCATGAGGAAGCGGTCGTTTCGTCGTGCGGCCTCGACCATCTCACGGGCCTGTGCGGCATTGACAGCGAACGCCTTCTCGCACAGCACGTGCTTGCCGGCATCGAGCGCGGCAATGGTCTGATGGTGGTGGTGGCTGTGCGGTGATGCGATGTAGACGATGTCGACTGCGTCGTCGGCCCACAGCGCTTCGTAGCTGTCGTGTGCTCGTGGGATCCCGAACCGCTGCGCGAACGCGTCGGCAGCTTGTCGGGTGCGTGAGCCGACCGCCACGATCTCGGCGTCGGGAAGGGTGCGCAGTGCCTCGCACATGCTTGCTGCGATTTTTCCGGTGGCGGCGATGCCCCAGCGAAGGCGGCTCAGGTCGGAGACGTCGGTCATGGCCGGAACGTAGCAATCCGATCGTGGCCGACCACGACCCGACCACGACCCGATCAGACGAGGCACGGCTCCAGCCAACTCTGCGACAGGCCATCTCTAAGTTGGAGCTCGACCGACTCCTCCCGACGGAATCACGACCCGAAGGAGCCAACATGAACGACCACCACGAGCCGACGGCGCTCAGCAATCTTGCCGTCATCCGCGGCACCGTGCCCGCCGAACCTCAGATTCGAGACCTTCCCGGCGGTGGGATCGTCGTGCAGTTCGACGTGACCACCAGGATCGACACGAAGGGGCGCGAGGCAAACGTCTCGGTGCCGATCGCCTGGAACGATCCGACATCAGCGCAACTCGGTGTCGTCGTCACCGGCGCGGAGCTGGTCGTCGTCGGCACCGTTCGGCGGCGCTTCTTCCGCGTCGGTGGCGCAACCCAGAGCCGTACGGAAGTGGTGGCCGACGCAGTGATCCCGGCCCGACGGCACAAGGGGGTCGTCGCTGCGCTGCGTGAAGCCGCCGAACGATTGCTCGAACTCGCCGCCTGAGGGGCCAGATCTCGATCAGCGTGTGCTCAGACGAGGCTGCGCACCACCAGCCCGGTGCGCAACTTCGGAGTGAAGAACGTCGACTTCGGCGGCATGAGCGCGCCTTCGCGGGCGGTGCGCTCGATCTCGGCCACGCTGACCGGGCGGATCAACACCGCACCGACCGCGGCTCCAGACGACACGGCGTCGACGACATGGTCGACACCGTGTTGGTAGGTGACCGAGTGGGTGAGTTCGCCCAGTGCGTGTTCGAGCCACGCGCCGTCCAGCGATCGCACGTCGTCGAAGACTCCGGAACGGGGGCGCAGGAACTGTGCGGTGCCGTCCGGGCCGACCAGGCACAGCACACCTTCGTCGTCCATCGCTGCGAGGGTGTTGGAGTCGGGCGTCGGTGCCGTACTTCGTTCGAAGCATGCGTCGAGTGCTTCGACGAGCTCGCCGAAGGTCACGTCGTGGTAGAGCCGATGGATGGCCTCGACGGAGAGTTGGTCGGCGACGAGTTCGTTGACGAACGCCAGCGTGTCATCTGCGAGGTGTGCCGTGTTGCCGTTGGCTGCGCGCACCTCATCGCGAAGGGTGCGGCTGATGCCGTAGCGGTGGTGACCGTCGGCAATCAGCACGTCGTCGGATCCGATCTTGTCGGCGATGGCACGAATTCGGTCGGGGTCCGACACCCGCTCGACGACATGCTCCACTCCATCCACCGTGACCGATGCAACCGGTTCGCCAGGTTCGGCCAGCAGCGCCGTGAGCCCGTTCGCCAACGAGAGTCCCCACACCGGCGACAGGTTGGCCTGGGTCGCTCGAGTCAGGTCGAGGCGATCTGTGGATGCCTTCGGCGTCACGCGTTCATGCGGAAGCACGCCCCCCGCTCCGTCGTCGACCACCTCCAATCCACCCAGTACGCCGGCGATGTCACGGGCGGTACCTGAAGCGTCAGTGAAACGCATCCGGTAGATCGTGAACGTCGGGACCTCGTCGTACGCCATCACGCCGGCCTCGATCCACTCGCGCAAGATGGCCGCAGCAGCGTCGTAACGTCCTGCGCCCGCAGAGTCACGCGGGACGTCGACGTGGGTGATGTTCCAGGGACTGCGGTCACCGAGTTCATCGAGATCCGACTCGGACAGCACGTCGTAGGGCGGCGCGATGAGGTCATCGATCCGAGGGTCGCGGTAGCGCAGGGCGGGGAATGGGGTGAAACGGGGCACGACGACAGGATGTCACGGCTCGACGGCGCGACTGCAACGATCGATGATGTGGACGACTGGATCGGAGCGATCGACACGGTTCTGTGCGACCTCGACGGGGTGGTCTGGCTGGCCCACGAACCCATCGCAGGCGCAGTCGATGCGGTCGCCGCGTTGCGCGAATCGGGTCGGCGAGTGTTGTTCGTCACCAACAACTCCGCTGCGACGCTCGCCGAGCACGAAGCGGCGTTGGCACACATCGGGATCCCGTCCCGCGGCGACGTCGTCAGTTCGGCACTGGCCGTGACTCAGTTGATCCAACCGGGCGAACGCGTGTTGATCGCTGCCGGACCAGGCGTCGTGGAAGCAGTGGCGCTCGCCGGAGGCGAGGGCGTGGTGAACGATGGCCGGCCGACCGATGGCGAGTTCGATGCGGTCGTCGTGGGGCTGCATCGCGATTTCGACTATGACCGCCTCGCCGTCGCCGCGGCCGCCACACGTGCCTGCGGTCGCCTGATCGGCACCAACACGGACAGCACCTATCCGACCGCCCAGGGGTTGCAGCCGGGTGGTGGCTCGATTCTGGCCGCAATCGCGTCGGCCTCGGGGGTTCTCCCCATCATCGCCGGCAAGCCGCACGACCCGATGGCGGCGCTGGTGGCCTCGATGCTCACCGGGCCTTCTGGTCCGATGGCTCCCGAGCGTGTGCTGATGGTCGGCGACCGCCCGGAGACGGACGGACTCTTCGCAGTTCGTCTGCGAAGTCGCTTTGCCCTCGTGCGATCTGGAGTGAGCGCTCCCGGTACGGCGATCGCCGTCTCGACGCCGGTCGATCTCGACGTCGCTGACCTCGCTACCGTCGCCCGTCGTCTCGTCGATGCCAGAGTTTCCGGGTACTAGTCTGTCGGCATGGCAAAAACGACAGTCCAACGCCTCGTCGATGCAGGTGTCGAGTTCTCCGACATCTCCCGCAAGCAGGCGGAATCGATCGTGAAATCGCTGGTCAAGGCCGGTGAAGTTCGCCGGGCTGACACCGAGAAGGCGGTCCAGACGCTGCTCGAACGGGGCCGTGAGACCTCGGACCGACTGACCGAGAACGTGCAACGCGAGGTGTCCAAGCAGGTGAGCTGGCTCTCCGAGCGCTTCGACGAACTCGAGGACCGCTTCGAGGAGCTCGCAGAGAAGATCGCCGAACGGGTGAAGAACGACGTCGCCGCAGCGCAGCCCGCTCCGGCGAAGAAGGCCCCGGCCAAGAAGAAGGCCGCCGCCAAGAAGAAGGCTGCCGCCAAGAAGGCCCCCTCGAAGAAGGCCCCGGCCAAGAAGGCTCCGGCCAAGAAGGCTCCGGCCAAGAAGGCTGCTGCAAAGAAGGTTCCGGCCAAGAAGGCTCCGGCCAAGAAGAAGGCTGCCGCCAAGAAGGCTCCGGCCAAGAAGGCCGCCGCCGCTGCTGCCCCCAGCGCCGGCTGAGCGTTGGTGGGAGCCCGTCGACGGCTCGACGCCGAACTCGTTCGTCGTGAGCTGACGACGAGCCGAACCGAAGCGCAGGCGCTGATCGCAGCGAACCGGGTGTTCGTCAACGGTTCGGTCGCCGACAAACCCGCGCGCCAGGTCGCGCCAGGCGACGCGCTCGTCGTCGACGGACCACCCGCACGGTTCGTCGGACGAGGCGCCGAAAAGCTCGACCACGCCCTCGAGGTGTTCGCTCTCGATGTGCGAGGCCAACGAGCGCTCGACGTGGGTGCGTCGACAGGCGGCTTCACCGACTGTCTGCTGCAACGCGGTGCGGATCACGTCGTTGCGCTGGACGTTGGCCACGGTCAGCTCCACGAGCGTCTCCGGGCGGATTCACGCGTGACGAACCTCGAGCGACACAACGTGCGCCATGCGGACCGCGACGCGATCGGCGGCCTGGTCGACATCATCGTGGGAGATCTGTCGTTCATCTCGTTGCAACTGGTGATCCCGACACTGACCAGGCTGTGCCAACCTGGGTCGCCCATGGTGCTTCTCGTGAAACCCCAGTTCGAAGCCGGCCGACAAGAGGTGGATCGCGGACGTGGGATCATCACCGACCCCGCGATCCACGACCGGGTACGCACCGAGATCGAGGCGGCGCTGAACTCTGCGCGCTGTCACGTGGTCGGACGGACCGACTCGCCGATCACGGGTGCTGACGGCAACCGCGAGTTCCTCGTGCACGCAACCTCGCCGGTCGGTGATCCGATATGACGAGCGTCGCGGTCGTCGCCCATCACGAACGATCGACGGCCCGAGCGCTCGCCGACCAGGCCGCAACCTGGTGTACCGAGCACGACGTGACCTTCTGGATGCCTGCCGTCGACGCCGAGGCACTCGATCTCGGCGGCTGTGCGAGTACGCGCCCGATCTCCGAGGCCGATCTCGTGTTGAGTCTCGGCGGCGATGGAACGATGTTGCGAAGCGTGCGCCTCCTCGAGGGGTCGCCGGTTCCCGTGCTCGGGGTCAACCTGGGGTCGCTCGGCTATCTCACCCAGGTCGAACCCGACCGTCTCACGGATTCGCTCGAGCGCTTCGTGGCCGGTTCCGAGTCGGGGGGTTGGAAGCTCGATCAGCGCATGATGCTCGATGTGGCGGTCAACGGCGTCGTCATCGGGCGTGCGCTGAACGAGGCCGTGGTCGAGAACTCCGAATCGGGTCACACCGTGCGCTTGCTCGCTCGCATCGACGGTGAGCCGTTCACCTACTACGCCGCGGATGGACTCATCGTGGCCACGCCGACCGGTTCGACGGCCTACTCGTTGTCAGCTCGCGGACCCATCGTGTCGCCTCGGCACCGAGCGATGCTGCTCACCCCGGTGTCGCCTCACATGCTGTTCGATCGGACCTTGGTGTTGGACCCGTCGGAGATCATCGAGATCGAGGTGTCCGGCCACCGGGCGGCCGAACTCGTGCTCGACGGCCAGTCGGTCGCAGCACTCGAGGACGGTGACGTCGTTGCCTGCAGTCCATCGGAATCAACGGCAAATTTCGTTCGATTCGGCGACGAGCGGTACCACCAGATCCTGAAGGCCAAGTTCGGCCTGGCCGATCGCTGAGGCGCCGAGGAACATGCTCACCGAACTCCATATCGAGAACCTGGGTGTGATCGAACGCATCGAGTTGACCCTCGGCCCCGGGCTGACCGCGGTGACCGGTGAGACCGGAGCCGGCAAGACGATGCTGGTCGAGGCGATCGAGTTGTTGGTGGGCGGTCGAGCCGACGCCTCGATGGTCCGCCACGGGGCCACCGAGGCGCGAGTCGACGGCCGGTTCGTGACCGCCGACGGCATCGAGCGGGTGCTCACCAGGGTGATCCCGGCCGAGGGCCGCTCGCGGGCCTATCTCGACGGTCGCCTCGCCACGGTGGCGTCGCTGGCCGACGTCGCCGCCGACATCGTCGACCTCCATGGTCAGCACGCCCACCAGTCGCTGCTCTCGACGAGCACCCAACGAGCGGCACTCGACGACTTCGGCAACGTGGATCTCGGACCGCTTCGCTCGGCGCGGGCCCGACTCACCGAGATCGATGCCGAACTGGCAGCCTTGGGCGGCGACGAACGAGCTCGTGCCCGTGAGATGGATCTGTTGCGATTCCAGGTCGATGAACTCGACGCTGCGGCGGTCGTCGACCCGGCCGAGGACACCTCGCTCGACGCCGAGGAGACCGTGTTGGCGGATGCAACTGCCCATCGCGAGGCGGCTGCCGCGGCGGTGTCCGCGCTCGGCGACGACGGGGGAGCGCGTGACTCGATCTCGGACGCTCTCGGGGCCATCGACGATCGGTCGCCGTTCGCCGATCAGGCCTTGCGCCTGCGTGATCTCCTCGCCGAACTCGACGATCTCGTCGCCGAGATCCGCGACGATGGCGAATCGATCGACGAGGCACCTGACCGACTGGCCGAGATCCGAGAACGTCGCCAGTTGCTGAAGAATCTCCGCCGCAAGTACGGCGACGACCTCGTGGCCGTGATGAGGTTCCACGCAGAGGCCGAGGATCGTTTGCGCGAGCTCGAAGGCTTCGACCAACGTGCAGCCGAACTCGACGGTCAGCGCCAGTCGGCGCTCGCGGCGGAGCGTGATGCGGCCGAATCGGTCGGCCGACAACGGCGCGAGGCCGGTCCCCGGTTGGCAGCAGCGGTCGAGGTCGAGCTCCGGCGGCTCGCGATGCCGCATGCTGCGCTCGCTGTCGAGGTCGGTGACCACGTCGACGACCACCCCGGCGATCGGGTCCAATTCCTGCTGGCGGCGAACCCTGGTTCGCCGTTGCTGCCGCTGACGCGGGTGGCATCGGGAGGCGAGCTCGCGCGGGCCATGCTCGCGCTCAGGCTGGTGCTCTCGTCAGCGACGGTCGACAGCAACGCCACAGCACCTGACCTGGGCCGCACGCTGGTGTTCGACGAGGTCGACGCGGGCATCGGCGGCGTCGCGGCCCAGGCCATCGGCGATGCGCTCGGCGAGTTGGGCGGAACCCACCAGGTGTTGGTGGTGACACACCTTGCACAGGTGGCAGCGTCGGCGACCACCCAGATCTCGGTGGCCAAGTCGGTGAACGACGGCGCGACGTATGCCACTGCGGCCCCGATCACGGATGATGATCGGGTGGTCGAGATCGCCCGCATGCTGTCGGGTTCCACGTCGGCCTCGGCGCTCGAGCACGCACGCGAATTGCTCCATTGAGGGCGTGACGTTGTTACATCGCGGGTCTGACCCCTGATGTAATCGCGGGGAAACCGCGGCGACGGCGTCGCGCGGGGTATGGTGATTTTCCGTCATGGTGTCGCACGACACCTGGGTACGACACGAACGTCGAGACGGAGGAATGGTCGAATGCCGAAGCACATTTTCGTGACCGGAGGCGTTGCCAGCTCGCTCGGCAAAGGTCTCACGGCGTCGTCGCTCGGGCGCCTCCTCAAGCTGCGTGGGCTGCGGGTCACGTTGCAGAAGCTCGACCCGTACATCAACATCGATCCCGGCACGATGAACCCGTTCGAGCACGGCGAGGTGTTCGTCACCGACGACGGGGGCGAGACCGACCTCGATCTCGGCCACTACGAGCGGTTCATCGACGAGAATCTCTCGCGCAATTCGAACGCCACGACGGGTTCGATCTATCAGGCGGTGCTGGCGGCCGAACGACGTGGCGACTACCTCGGCAAGACCGTGCAGGTCATCCCGCACATCACCGACGAGATCAAGCGTCGCATCCAACGTGTGGCCCACGACGACGTCGACGTGGTGATCACCGAGGTCGGTGGCACCGTCGGCGACATCGAGATCCTGCCGTTCCTCGAAGCGATCCGCCAGTTCCGCAACATGGTCGGCCGTGACAACGTTTGCTACATCCACGTCACCCTGGTGCCGTTCATCGGGCCGTCGGGTGAGCAGAAGACCAAGCCGACGCAGCACTCGGTGACCGAGCTGCGTAGCCGTGGCATCCAGCCCGACGTCATCGTGTGCCGGAGCGAGGAGCCGCTGTCCGACGACCTCAAGCGCAAGATCTCCAGCCTCTGCGACGTCGAGGAGCGAGCCGTCGTCAACGCGGCCGACGCCAAGAACATCTACGAACTGCCGTTGATCCTGCACGACGAGGGTCTCGACGATTTCGTGTGCGAGCTCCTGCGCATCGAGGGTCAGCCAGATCTCCGTTACTGGGAACAGTTCGTGGCGAAGGTCGAAGCGGCCACCACGCCCGTGCGAATCGGTCTGATCGGCAAGTACATCGAACTGGCCGACGCCTATCTGTCCGTGGTCGAAAGCCTCAAACATGCGGGATTCCACCACGGCGCCGACGTCGAGATCGTGTGGATCCAGTCCGAGAGCGTCGAAGGGCTCCTCGCCGCCGGCCAACTCAACCATCTCGACGGCATCGTCATCCCCGGCGGGTTCGGCTCCCGAGGTGTCGAGGGCAAGATCGCTGCGGCGCGATACTCCCGCGAGGAGGGCGTCCCGTGTCTCGGCCTCTGCCTCGGGTTGCAGGCGATGACGATCGAGTTCGCCCGTGACGTGGTCGGACTCGTCGACGCGAACTCCACCGAATTCGACCCGACCACGCGTCATCCCGTGATCGACCTGATGCTCGAACAGCGTGGCATCGAGGACAAGGGCGGCACGATGCGCCTCGGTGCGTACTACGCCGTGTTGGCACCGGGCTCGCAGGTCGCAGCGGCCTACGGCGAGCCGGTCGTCAGCGAGCGGCACCGTCACCGCTACGAGTTCAACGAGCGGTACCGCAAGCAACTCGAAGATTCGGGACTGTGGTGCTCGGGCACGTCGCCCGACAACCGACTCGTCGAGTTCATCGAGCTGCCTGGGCACCCGTTCTGGGTGGGCACCCAGGCGCACCCCGAGTTCAAGAGCCGACCCGACCGGCCGCACCCGTTGTTCCGCGAACTGATCGCGGCGGCGCTGCAGCGACGGGCCCTCACCGATCCCGGGTCGTCGAGTCTGGCGCTGCCGGCGCCCGCCGACGAGCGGGCCAGCGATCCCTCGGCATCGCTCAGCTCGTGACCGGGTTCCGCCGGGTTTCCGAGCGGACCATCCACGAGGGCTATGTGTGGAACGTCGCTGTCGCCGAGTTCGAGGCACCGGACGGGTCGACGTTCACCCGAGACATCGTGCGCTCGCCGGGTGCCGTCGGTGTCCTGCCGTTGATCTTCGATGCCGAAGGCAACGCGTCGGTCGTGCTCGTGTCGCAGTACCGGCCACCGTACGAGCGCTCCATCCTCGAGATGCCCGCCGGGATGCGCGACATCGACGGCGAGGACACCGCGGAGGTGGCTCGACGTGAGCTGATCGAGGAAGCCGGCCTGCAGGCGGGTGAGCTCGTCCTGCTCGCAGAGATCCTGCCGTCGCCCGGCATGACCGACTCGGTCACGACGCTCTACCTGGCCACTGGCTGTACGCCCGTCCCTCACGATCGCCAGGGTCCCGAGGAAGAGCACATGGAAATGCACCACGTCCCGCTGGTCGAGGCGCTGGCGATGATCGAACGTGGCGAGATCGTCGACGCCAAGACGGTCGTGGCACTGCTGCTCGCCGATCGACGCCTCCTCGCTTCGGATCATCCAGACCGCTGAGTTCCGTGCATGGCCCGCCCGATGCTGCCGATCGAGGTGGAGGAGTTCCTGTCGTGGATGGTCGCAGAGAAGGGTCGGTCGGCGAACACGATCGCTGCCTACCGCCGAGATCTCGGCACGTACTGTGAATGGCTGACCACGCAGGGTGCCACGGTGCTCGACGTGACCCACCAGCAGCTGGTGGCGTTCGTCGGCGTGCGCCGCCGGAGTGGATCCGCCACGTCGTCGATCGCCCGGCAGCTGGCCGCGATCCGGATGCTGCACCGATACCTGTCGATCGAGGGCGAGCGGCGCGACGACCCTGCCGCCGAACTGGAAGGGGTCCGAGTCCCCTCCGGCATCCCCAAGCCGCTCAGCGAGGCTCAGGTGACCAGCTTGATCGATGCCGTGGTGGTGACCGAACCGATCCACCGCCGCGACCTTGCGCTGATCGAGTTGCTCTACGCCACCGGTGCGAGGATCTCCGAGGCGGTCGGGCTGTCGATCGGTGAAATCGACTTCGATGCCCGCCTCGTTCGCCTGTACGGCAAAGGCGCCAAGGAACGCATCGTGCCGTTCGGAACGACCGCTGCGGCGGCGCTGGAGGACTGGTTCTCGCCGAGTGGCCGTGCCCGCATCGTTCCCGATCAGTGGCGACGTCGCGATGACGCCGAGGCAGTGTTCCTGAACACCCGTGGCGGACGGTTGACCCGCCAAGCGGCATGGCAGATGATCAACAAGTACGGGGTTCGAGCAGGGATCGGCAGCGAACTCTCGCCGCACGTCCTGCGGCACTCCTGTGCCACGCACCTGTTGGATCACGGCGCTGACCTCCGAGTGGTCCAGGAGATGCTCGGACATGCGTCGATCTCGACGACGCAGATCTACACCAAGGTGAGCCAGGAGCGCTTGTGGGACGTGTACCGATCGGCGCACCCTCGGGCCACACTGGCCAGATGAGCGCAGCGAATCCGTTCTCGAAGGTCTGGCACCTCGGAGCCCGATTCGTCACATCGCTCCCCCCGACCCCGCCGTCGGTCGACGACGAGGTGTGGGTCGACGATCATCTGCTGCCCGCAGAACGCACGTTGTGGCTGCAACTGTCGAATCAGGACCGCCGCCACAGCGCCGCAGTGGCGCGACGGTTCGTCGAGTGTCGACCGACGGCCACGAGGGCCGAGATCGCTGGAGCGATCCTGCACGACGTCGGCAAGATCGAGAGCGGCCTCGGCACGTTCGGCCGGGTCGTCGCGACACTTGCGGGTCCGCGCACCAGGGCGTTCGCCGCGTATCACGACCACGAGGAGATCGGAGCCGCAATGGCACTGGCGGTCGGATCCGACGGGGCCACCGTAGACCTGATCGCCCAGCGTGGCCCGGCGTTCGACGCCCTTCGAGCATCCGACCACGCCTGAGCTCCTCGCCGAGCCATTCTCGTGAACAAGGTGCGCACATGGGACGCATCTTGTTCACGAGAATGGGGAGTCAGGCGGGGAGGAGGCCGATGTTGGTGTGGGCCCGCTCGAGCGTGACCGAGGCAACTTCGCGGGCCTTGTCGGCGCCGACGCGCAGCAGTCGGGCGAGTTCGCCGGGATCATCGAGCAGTTCGTGGTATCGCACGCGGATCGGTTCGAGTGCCGCCACGACCGCTTCGCCCGTGTCGACCTTCAGCCTGCCGTACTGCTCGTACTCGTCGGCCGCGGCCTGCGGGGTGCGTCCCGTGACCGCCGCGTTGATCTCGAGCAGGTTCGCCACGCCGGGCTTGGCCGCCCGGTCGTACCGCACCGCGTCGGTCCCGGTGTCGGAGTCGGTGACCGCCCGCTTGAACTTCTTCATCACCGCGGCCGGCTCGTCGACCAGGTAGACGCACCCCGCATCCGAGTCGTCGGATTTCGACATCTTCGACGTCGGGTCCTGCAGGCTCATCACCCGAGCGCCGGCGGCGGGGGTGACCGCCTCGGGGATCACGAACGTCTCGCCGAAACGGTGGTTGAAGCGAATGGCGATGTCACGTGTGATCTCGACGTGCTGACGCTGATCGTCACCGATCGGCACCTCGTTCGCGTCGTACAGCACGATGTCGGCCGCCTGCAGCGCCGGGTAGGTGAACAACCCCGCCGACACGAACTCGTGCTCGCGTTTGGCGCTCTTGTCCTTGAACTGGGTCATCCGCGACAGCTCGCCGTAGCTGACCGTGCACTCCATGATCCAACCCAACTGGTTGTGTTCGGGCACGTGGCTCTGCACGAACACCGTTGCGACGTCCGGGTCGAGTCCGATGGCGAAGAACATCGCCGCCAGCGACATCGTTTGTCGGCCGAGTGCGCCCGGCTCGTCGGTGACGGTGAGCGCGTGGAGGTCGACGATGCCGTGGAACGCATCGCACGTGTGCTGGCCGGTCACCCAGTTCCGCAGTGCCCCGAGATAGTTGCCGAGATGCACGTCGCCGGTGGGCTGCATGCACGACAACACACGCGTTGCGCGCTGGGTCGGGAGGGGTTCGGCAGCGGTGTCCACGGGCGCCGACGATACCTCGTTGCACCCTGGTCGCTCCGGTAGGTTGGGCGGCGATGCCCCCCGTTTCCTCCATCGTCTCAGGTGCCCCCGCCGGTACCGACTCCGGCACGGTCGTCTCCACTGCCGTGTACGAGGGGCCCTTCGACATGCTCTTGCAGTTGATCCTGCGCGAACAGGTCGACATCTACGAGGTCAACCTGTCCGGCATCGTCGACGCCTATCTCGTCGAGATCGAGCGAATGCAGGTGCTCGACCTCGACGTCGCCACGGGGTTCCTGCTGATCGCTGCAACGCTCGTCGAGCTCAAGGCCCGTCGCCTGCTGCCGAACCCGACCGACATCGACCTCGACGACGAGTTCGCCCTGTGGGAGGAGCGCGACATGCTGCTCTCCCGCCTGCTCGAGGCCAAGACGTTCAAGGACGTCGCCCAGATCCTGTCGAAGCTCGCCGACGACGCCGACCTGTCGTTCCCACGGGTCGTCGGTCCGGACGAGCGCTTCGCCGACGTCGTGCCCGACATGCTCGAGGGAACCACGATCACGAGCTTGCGCAACGCCGCGATCCGGGCGCTCACGCCCAAGCCGGTGCCCGTCGTCGATCTGTTCCACGTCAACCCGATCACCACCACGGTGGCGGATGCGGTCGCCGAGCTCCTCGACGAGTTGCCCCGTGCCGGCACGATCACGTTCCGGCGGCTCACCGCCGACCTCACCGATCGCATCGAGGTGATCATCCGGTTCCTGGCGGTACTCGAGCTGTACAAGCAGGGAGCGGTCGAGATCGATCAACCCGAACGATTCGGCGACATCGAGGTGACGTGGAGCGCCGGTGACGACTTCGACACCGAAGCGATCCTGATCGACGCGTACGAAGGATGAGCCGATGACCGACGAGTACAAGCGGGCGATCGAATCCATCGTGCTCGTCGCCCACGACCCGGTGCCGGCCGAACTGCTCGCTCAGCTGATCGAGGAGCCGACGGTGATGGTCGAGCAGTGGTGCGAAGAGCTCGCCGAGTCGTACGTCGCTGCCGGCCACGGATTCGAGCTCGTGAACGTCGCCGGCGGATGGCGGTTCCAGACCGCAGCCGACCTGACGCCATACGTCGAGCGGTTCCTGCTGCACGACCAACGTGCTCGACTTTCGGGAGCGGCGCTCGAGACCTTGGCGATCGTCGCCTACAAACAGCCGATCTCGCGGGGACAGATTGCGTCGATCCGTGGGGTCGATCCCGACGGCGTGTTGCGCACCCTCCAGGCCCGTGGCTACGTCGACGAGGTCGGACGCGACAACGGTCCTGGCCAAGCGATCCTGTTCGGGACCACGGCCACGTTCCTCGAGAAGCTCGGTCTCGCTTCGCTCGACGACCTCCCACCGATTGCCGAGTTCATCCCGAGCGCCGAGGTCGTCGAAGCGCTCGAGATCGGTCTGCGAGTCACCCCGTTGATCGAGGTGTCGACCGCCGGCAAGCCATCCGACTCGCCGCTGTGAGCGACGACACACCCGAGCCACCGCTGTGGGAGCAGATGGCACAGCGCAGCGCCGAGTTGCCCCAGGGCGATCGGCTCCAGAAGGTACTCGCCTCCACTGGCTACGGCAGTCGCCGGATCTGTGAGGACCTGATCGCCGCCGGTCGCGTCACCGTCAACGGTGAGGTGGCTGTCCTCGGTCGCCGCGTCGACGTCGCCAACGACCTCGTCGCAGTCGACGGCGCACCGATCGGTGTCCGACCCGACCTCGTGTACTACCTGCTCAACAAACCCGTCGGCGTGGTGACCACGTCGCGCGACACCCACCGACGACCGACGGTGATCGATCTCGTGCCGAGCGAACCTCGGGTGTTCTCGGTGGGACGCCTCGACGTCGACACCGAAGGGCTCCTGCTGTTGACCAACGACGGCGACCTGGCCAACCGAATCGCTCACCCCTCGCACGGCATCGAGAAGGACTACCTGGTCGAGGTGGGTGGCGGTGCGGTGTCGGCCGGTTCGATCCGGTCGCTGCGAGAGGGCGTCGAACTCGACGACGGGATCACCTCCCCGGCCAAGGTGTCGCAACCCGAACCCGGGGTGCTGCGCATCACGATCCACGAAGGGCGCAATCGTCAGATCCGCCGCATGTGCGATGCCGTCGGCCATCGGGTCACCAGGCTGGTCCGCACACGCATCGGGCCGCTCACCGACCGGTCGCTGCAGCCCGGAGCCTGGCGCGAGCTGACCACCGACGAGTGGCGGGCGTTGACCGAAGCGGTGGCCGGAGCTGCGGTCGATGCGGGACCTGCGCGAGACGTCGCAGGTACGATCGAGCCCCGTGACTGACCGTTCTGCGCCGCCGCGCCGCGCCAACGTCATCGGGCTCGGCCTGATCGGGGGCTCGGTCGCACTGAGTCTGCGAACCCAGGGTTGGCACGTGAGCGGTGACGACGTCGACCGGTCCATCGCAGACGCCGCGCTCGATCGAGGTGTCATCGACGAGTTGGGCATCGACGCCGACGCCGAGATCACCTTCGTCGCAGTGCCAGTGTTGGCGGCCGCCGACCAGGTCCAGCGAGCGTTGGCCGAGACCAGCGGCGCTGTCACCGATGTCGGAAGTGTGAAGGCGGCCATCTGTGCCTCTGCGACCGACACCAGGTTCGTCGGGGGTCACCCGATGGCTGGTTCCGAGCTCGATGGGCTCGACGGCGCGCAGAGCGATCTGTTCGAGGGCGCAGTGTGGGTACTGACCCCAGGCCCGGACAGCGACGACGCGGTGTTCGCCCAGGTCGCCACGGTGGTCGCATCACTCGGCGCCGAAGTGGTCGCGCTGAGCCCCGAGCGACACGATCAGCTGGTCGCCGTGGTCAGCCACGTTCCCCACCTCACCGCAGCGACGCTGATGGGTTTGGCGAGCGAACGCGCCGAGGAACACGCTGCGTTGTTGCGTCTGGCGGCCGGTGGATTCCGAGACATGACCAGGGTCGCAAGCGGCCGGCCGGCGATCTGGCTCGACATCTGCGCCGAGAACCGAACGGCGATCGTGAGCGTGCTCGATCAGCTCATCGACGGCCTCGGCGAGATGCGCGACATCATTCGTGCCGACGATCGAGATGCCCTCCACGCCCGACTCACCGCAGCCCGCCAGGCTCGCGTGAACCTCCCGGTGCGGGTCGTGCACCCCGACGAGCTCTCCGAGGTGCGCATACCGATGGCCGACCGGACCGGCGCTGCAGCCGAGGTCTTCACACTCGCCGCCGAACTCAGTGTCAACATCGCCAGCTTCGAGGTCGTCCACGTGGCCGAGAGCACACGGGGCGTTGCGGTCGTCCTGGTCGATCGTGCAATGGTCGAACTCTTCCGAGGCGGGCTGCTCGCACGCGGTTTCCGTCCAGCCGTGCAGTCGCTGTCATGACACGCGACGACACGTACAGCAGCGACGGCGATCGCTCGTACCGCGTCCGGCGAGCTGACGGGCCGGTGATCGCCGAGGTCGTCGTCCCTCCGTCGAAGAGCATCGTCAACCGGGCCCTCGTGTGCGCTGCGCTCGCCGAGGGCAACAGCGAGATAGTGGGCGTGGCCCCGGGTGACGACACGGCTGCGATGATCGCCTGCCTCCAACGCCTCGGTTGCGGGATCGGCGTTCGCATCGACGGCGTCCACCGTGTCGCCGACGTCATCGGTACGGGTGCCGAACTCACGCCGGGGCCACTGCATCTCGAAACCGGACTGGCGGGCACCACCTCGCGCTTCGTGACGGCGCTGTGCACGCTCGGGGTGGGGGAGTACACCATCGACGGAGCGCCCCCCCTTCGCGCCCGACCGATGGGCCCGCTGCACGACGCGCTCGGAGCGCTCGGAGCGTCGGTCGTGCCAGGAGAGACCGCCGGCCATCTGCCCGTCACCGTGTCCGGTCCGCTCGGGCGAGCCGACGCCGTGGTGATGCCGGGAAATGTGTCGAGCCAATACGTGACGGCGCTGATGCTGATCGCGCCGTACATTCCCGGCGGGCTCAAGCTGTGGCTGTCGTCTGGCCTGGTGTCGCGTCCCTATCTCGAGATCACCAAGTCGGTGATGGCAGCGTTCGGTGTCACCGATGTCGACATCAAGGACCGCCACGTCACGGTCGGGTCGGGCCACTACGTCGCCGCCGAGTACGTCGTCGAGCCCGACGCCAGTTCGGCCAGCTACCCCCTCGCAGCGGCTGCCATGGTGGGAGGGGCCGTGAGCGTGCCCGGGCTCGGCACCACGTCGATCCAGGGCGACGCCCGATTCGTCGATGTGTTGGCCTCGATGGGCTGCATCGTGACGGCCGGACCCACCGACACCGTCGTGATGCGTCGTCGTGACACCCCGCTGCGCGGTGTCGACGTCGACATGGCCGACATCTCCGATCTGGTGCCGACACTCGCCGTCGTCGCCACCCAGGCGGTCACCCCGACGCGCATCAGTGGCGTCGGTTTCATCCGTGGCAAGGAGAGCGACCGGTTGGGAGACCTTGCCATCGAGCTCGCAAAGACCGGAGCGTTGGTGAGCGTCGAGCCCGACGGGCTGTTGATCGAGCCGACCGACCTCCTGCACGGTGCTCGGCTCGAGACCCACCACGACCACCGCCTCGCCATGGCGTTCGGGCTGCTCGGGCTCGTGGTCGACGGCATCGAGATCGGTGATCCGGCCGTGGTGTCGAAGAGTTGGCCGAGCTACTGGGATGCACTCGCCGCCGTCCCCGCACACCTCACGTGACCAGCACATCTGGCGACCTCGACCGTCGGCGGATCGCGGCGTTCGACGTCGACGGCACGCTGACCACCACGGATTGCGTGGTCCCGTTCCTGCGTCGGACCGTGGGGACGCCCACGTTGGTGCGTCGGATGTTGGGATCGCCGCTGTCATTGGTTCGAGCCGGTGTACGACGCGACCGTGATGCGCTCAAAGCGGCCAGTGCAGCGGCGACGTTCCGTGGTCTTGCGCTCGCCGAGGTCGAGGCCGACGCAGCGGCGTTCGCTCGCGAGGTCCACGAACATCGTCTGCGCAGCGACGTCGTCGAGTCGTTGCACCGCCACGTCGATGCCGGCGACACCGTGGTGCTCGTGTCGGCGTCGTTCGAGGTGTACCTGCGACCGTTGGCCGAGCTGCTCGGTGCCCACGACGTGCTGGCGGTGCGATTGCAGGTCGACGGCGACCTGATGCTCACCGGCGAACTCGACGGACCGAACTGTCGCGGGCCCGAGAAGGTCGTTCGGCTCCATGACTGGCTCGATCGCCACGCCGATGGACGACACGCTGTTCACCTCAGCGCGTACGGCGACTCGCACGGTGACCGCGAACTGCTCGCCGACGCCGACGTCGCGCACTGGCTCGGCCGTGGAGTGATGCCTGGGATACAGCGATGAGACGAGTCGGCCAACTACCGTCGTCGACGCCATGAACGCCAGCGCCAGCATCTCCGGGCACACACCGTGCTGAGGGCGTTGCTGCGCGAGTCGCGCCCCAAGCAGTGGCTCAAGAACGTGCTCGTGTTCGCTGCACCCGGCGCCGCCGGCGTGCTCGACGAGGGCGACAATCTGTTGCTCACCATCGTGGCGTTCGTGTCGTTCTGCTTTGCTGCCAGCGGGATCTACATCTGGAACGACCTGCTCGATGTCGAAGCCGATCGACGCCATCCGACCAAGCGCAACCGGCCGATCGCCTCCGGCGAGTTGGCGATCGGTGTCGCCCGAGTCGCCGGTGTCGTGTTCCCGATCATTGCGCTCGCACTGGCGGCGGCGACCGGACGGTGGCAGACGGTGGCAGTCGTGGCGACGTACATCGTCATCACGATCGCCTACACCCTCCATCTCAAGCACGTGCCGGTCGTCGACCTCGTCACCGTTGCCGCCGGGTTCGTCCTGCGGGCCGCAGCGGGAGCCGTGGCGGTCGATGTGCCGATGTCGCGGTGGTTCGTGCTGTGCATCACCTTCGGGTCACTCTTCATCGTCGTGGGCAAGCGATATGCCGAGCTGAACGAGGTCGGCGACGGCGCTGGCACCCGTGCCACGCTCGAGGTGTACTCGGTGGGCTACCTGCGGATCCTGTTGTCGGTGAGCCTCGCCGGAGTGCTGATCAGCTATTGCGTGTGGGCGTTCGAGACCAGCGCTGCGTCCGGAAGCAACTGGCCGCTCTACGAACTCTCGATCGTGCCGATGTTGATGGCGTTGATGCGGTACCTGCTGGTGCTCGAAGAAGGTGGCGGCGCAGCACCTGAAGAAGTGTTCGTCAGTGACCGGCTCCTGCAGTTCCTCGGGTTGTGTTGGGCCGTGGTCTATGGTCTCGCCGTCTATGTCTCCTGATTCTCCCCACCACGCCGGTTCCGACGACGTCTCTGCGATCTTGGGAGCGGTCGACGGGATCGAGGGCTGGATGACGCGTGGCCAGGGTGAGACGCTCGTCGACGCCGCCCGCCGATGCCGTGCCGATGGCACCATCGTGGAGATCGGCAGCTTTCGCGGTCGTTCGACCATCGTGCTCGCGCTCGCCGCGGCACCGTCGGTGTCCATCGTGGCGATCGATCCCCATGCGGGCAACGACCGTGGCCCACAGGAGATCGACGGTTTCGCTGCCGAGGCCTCCGACGACCATGCGGTGTTCGTCGCCAATCTCGAAGCGGCCGGCGTGACCGAACGGGTGCGCCACCTGCGCATGTTCTCCGATGTGGCGTTGAGTGAGGTGGATGGCAGCATCGACGCGCTCTACGTCGACGGCGCCCACCGATTCGCCCCGGCTCGTGCCGACATCAGATCGTGGGGTGATCGGGTTGCCGACGGCGGCACCATGCTGATCCACGACTCGTTCTCGTCGATCGGCGTCACGGCGGCGATCCTGCGGGAGCTGGCGTTCGGTTCGCAATTCCGCTACGTCGGTCGGTCGCGTTCGATGACGATCTATCGAAAGGACCTCGGTGCCGGCTGGTCGACCCGACTCGGCAATGGCGCTCGTCAGTTCGCTCAGGTGCCGTGGTTCGTGAAGAACGTGACCTTGAAGGTGCTCCTCTCGCTCGGGTTGGGCAAGGTGCTCGCCCGGCTGGGTCGGCCCGTGCCCGACTGGCCGTACTGAGACGACCCGTTCCGGTAGCCTCCGAGAGCCGTGGAGACCGACCGACACTCACTGTCCGGGTGGGGCAATACCGCACCCAGTGTGGCGAGGGTGGTCCAGCGCTCCGGATCCGACCTGACACATCCCGGCGCCCTGGAACTCCTGGGTGACCTCGATCGGGGTGTGATCGCCCGTGGTCTCGGACGCTCGTACGGCGACCCCGCCCAGAACGCCGGTGGCACCGTGATCCGCCTCGACGAAGGCCAGATCGAACTCGATGCCACCAGCGGTACCGTCACGGTCGGCGCCGGGGTCAGTCTCGACACCCTGCTCAGGCGGATCGTCCCGCAGGGCTGGTTCGTTCCCGTGACACCCGGCACCCGATTCGTCACCGTCGGCGGAGCGATCGCCAGCGACATCCACGGTAAGAACCATCACGCCGATCGATCGTTCGGCTCGCATGTGATCTCGATGCGGATGCTGCTCGCCGACGCCAGCGTGCGCGAGATCACCTCCGAGTCCGACGCGGACCTGTGGTGGGCGACACTCGGCGGGATGGGCCTCACGGGAATCATCATCGACGCGACGTTCGGCCTGATACCGATCGAGACCGTGCGCTGCCTCGTCGACACCGAACGTGTCCCGAACCTCGACGCACTGCTCGATCGGATGGAGACCGGCGACCATCAGTACCGCTACTCGGTCGCGTGGATCGACCTGGTCGCCACCGGTTCGTCGTTGGGTCGAGCGGTTTTGTCACGCGGCAACCACGCCACGCTGAACGAGCTGCGCTCGTACGTACCCGGCGCCGCCGTCGACCCGCTGAAGTTCGACCCGCCCGCACTCCCGGGGATCCCTGCCGGGATGCCCAACGTGTTGAACCGAGCGGCGGTACGAGCCTTCAACGAAGTGTGGTATCGCAAGACGCCGCGCGAACACCACGGCACCGAGACGCTCACCGGGTTCTTCCACCCGCTCGACATGGTCGGCCACTGGAATCGGCTGTACGGACGCAACGGGTTCCTGCAGTACCAGTTCGTGGTCCCTTTCGCCGAGGTCGCCACGCTTCGCACGATCATCACCAAGGTGTCGGCGGGGGGACATGCGAGTTTCCTCGCGGTGCTCAAACGATTCGGCGCCGAGAGCGGTGGACTGCTGAGTTTCCCGAAACCGGGTTGGACGCTCACGCTCGACCTGCCAGCAGGTGTCGACGGCCTTGGGCAGTTGCTCCACGAACTCGACGACCTGGTGATGGCAGCCGGTGGGCGCCACTATCTGGCCAAGGATGCCGTCAGCTCGCCAGAGGTCATCCGTGCCGGCTACCCCCGGTTCGACGATTGGCTGGCGATCCGCCGACGCGTCGATCCCGACGGTTTGTGGGTCAGCGATCAGGCCCGCCGTCTCGAGCTGATCTGACCGACACCGCGATACCTCGACCACACGTCCACGAATCCCGGAGCGACATCCATGAAGAACGCCATCCAAGAACCACAGACGATCCTGCTCCTCGGGGGCACCAGCAACATCGGCCGCGCCATCGTGCGCGAGCTCGACTCGCCGGTGCTGCGCAAGGTCGTGTTGGCGTGCCGGCGACCCGACGAGGTCGACACCACCGGACTCAGCGAGCACGCCGAGGTCACCGCGCTGCGCTTCGACGCGCTCGAGCATGGTGACCACGAACGACTGATCGCAGAGATCGCCGCCGATGTCGGCGATCTCGACGTGGTGATCCAGGCATTCGGTGAACTGGGTGTCGACGACGGCGACGATCCCGAAGCCGGCGCCCGCCTGGCCGAGGTCAACTACGTCGGCGCTGTCAGTTCCGGGTTGGCGGTGTCACGTCGGCTGCGATCGCAGGGACACGGCACGCTGATCGTGCTGTCGAGTGTTGCTGGGATCCGAACCCGACCGTCGAACTTCGTGTACGGCTCGACCAAGGCGGCCCAGGATGCCTTCTCGACCGGCCTCGGCCACGCACTGCACGGCAGCGGCGCCCGGGTGATGACGGTGCGACCCGGTTTCGTGCGCTCGTCGATGACCGAGGGGCTCGACGAAGCACCGTTCGCCGTCGACCCTGCCGATGTTGCCACCGCGACGGTGGCGGGTCTGCGGCGTGGTGCCGAGGTGGTCTGGGCGCCGGGCATCCTGCGCTTCGTGTTCGGGATCCTGCGCTTCGTCCCGGGGCCGATCTGGCGCCGACTCGACCGCTGATTTCAGCCGAGACGATTCAGCCGGCGACGGTTCAGGCGTCAGGGCTCAGGCGTCAGGGTTCTCGGGAAGCGGATATCGGCCGGGCACATCGGCCGGGCTGACACCGCCCCCGCCCTCGCAGCGCTCGAAGATCATCACCAGGTTCTCCTCGTACTGGCGCACGAGGCAGAAGTTGTCGGCCACCGCCTGGTTTGCCTCCTGCGACAAGAAGTCGGATGACGCGTTCGGTTCGTTCCAACCCGTCCAGATGTTGGTGAGCACGAGGAAGTCCGCAGTGGCGATGTCCTCGGCCAGTCCCGATCCCTCGGTGTCGGCGAGACCGGGGTCCATCTCGATGAAGTAGGTCGCCGGTTCGAGTTCGGGGAACAGGAAGTACACCGCCACGTCGCTGTAGATCGTGCGGCTCAGGTCGGCCGGACCGACGATCAGACGATCGCCCGGCTCGGTGAGATCGTCGAGATCGACCACCATCTGGTTCAGCGCCGAGGCCACGAACGCGTCACCGAACCAGAATCGGCGACCGTCGCGCTCCACGAGGAACGGCAACGGCAGGTCGCCCGCCGACACCCGGGTGTGCAGCACGTAATGGCGATACGTGTAGAAGGGGGCGATCACGAGCATCAGCACCGCCACGACGCCGAGGCCGGCGACCACCGGCCCGAAACGGCGAGTCGCACCCTCCTGGCGGTCGGCGACACGGCGGCTGCGGACGTCGACGATCGACGCCGCGAGCAGCGGCCACGAACCCACTGCTACCCAAGCGAGATGGGTCGAATCCGGTCGCTGCAATGCCTGGGGCACGATGCCGAGCCCGAACAGTCCAGCAGCGAGCAGCACCATCGTGAGTTCGTCGGTGGCTCCGGCTCTCCGACGACGCCACGCCCACAGCGGTACCGCGATCGCGATGATCACCACGGCGAAGAACCAGAGGAACAACTGGTGGTTGGCCGCAGGAGCAGGAAGACCCCACCACGGTGGCGACCCTTCGGCGACCGCCTGGAGCGCACCGTCGACAACCCCCCACGAAGGTGGTGTGGGCAGCTCACGGCCGGGGCGCAAACGGAACACGGGGTCGAGCACGATGCCCTCGAACACCTGCACCGGCCCCGCAATTGCGAGGTGCACCCACATCGGGAGCAGTCCGACGAGCGAGCCGATCACGAGCGGCTTCCACGCGCGGCGCCGCATCGTCCACCCGGCGCACGCCAGGGCGATCGACACGGCGATCACGATGTCGGGCCGGAACGTCAGCGCGAAACCGGCGAGCAGCCCGGCGATCGCCCAGTCCGCGGTCCGCTCGGTGTGACGCGCCCGCAGCGCGAACACGATGGCCCACATCGCCAACGCCACCGCGCCATGCCACGCAAGTGCGGAGAGGCCGATCGGCGTGACGATGAGGAGCGCAGTGATCGCCCCGCAGCCGACTGCGGTGACACGGCCCCACGCCCTGGTGAGCGCATAGACGGCGAAGATGATGCCGAGGTGCTGGACCAGTCCGAAGGTGCGTTGGCTCTCGAGGGTGTAGCCGAAGATCCGGTACCAGACGGACAGGACGTGCAGTGCGCCAGGACCGTAGAGATGCAGGAAATCGACGTTGGGGATGCGCCCCTCCTGCACCAACTTCGGGAAGACGAGCATGAAGCCCTCTTCCATCGACGACCCGGTCGCTCGGTAGAGGCCGCGGACCGGCAGCATCACGAATGCAAGCAGGGCCAGCACCGCTGCACCGCCACGTACCGACCATCGCAGCGGACCACCGCTCACGAACGGCACGGCGACCGCGGCTGTCTCGGGTGGTGTCGGCGCCGTGTCGAGTTCGGGCAACTGGTCGGCGTCGAGATCCTGCAAGCGTGCCGATGGTAGCCACCGAGATGCGTCGGACGTGGCCTATCGTCGGGCTCGATGCCTGCCCCGACGCCCGAGCAGTGCGCCCTCGAGCTCGAGGCGTACGCCGACGAGATGATCGACCGAGGCGTTCGTCGAGTGCACACGCTCGCCTGGCGCGACCTCGACGATCCCGATGCAGGCGGCTCCGAGGTGCACGCCGATGAGTTCATGCGCCGCTGGGCGGCGGCGGGCCTCGATGTCACGCATCGCACGTCGAGCGCGCTCGGTCAGCCTGCGAAGTCGCACCGCAACGGATACGACGTCGTGCGACGGGGGAGTCGTTACACGGTGTTTCCTCGTGCGATCGTCGCCGAGGTCACCGGTTCGATGGGTCAGTTCGATGCGCTCGTCGAGATATGGAACGGGGTGCCGTGGTTCTCACCGGTGTGGTGCCGGCGCCCCCACATCACGTTCCTGCACCACGTCCACGGGCCGATGTGGGATCAGATCCTCCCAGGCCCTCTCGCTGCGCTCGGTCGCGGCTTGGAGAGTCGCCTGGCGCCGCCGTTCTACCGGCGCACCGAGACCGTCACCCCGTCGGACGCGACCCGCGAGGAGTTGCTCGAACTCGGGTTCCGCCCCGAACTCGTCACCGCCGTCCCCAACGGCACCGATCCCCGTTTCACGCCGGGCGGCGAGAAGACCCCGCAGCCGTCGATCGTCGCAGTCGCCCGGCTGGCGCCCGTCAAGCGGCTGTCGCTGCTGGTCGAAGCGGCCGTGTCAGCGCGAGCACGTCTTCCCGGTCTGTCGTTGACCATCGTCGGCGACGGCCCGGATCGTGACGACCTCGAACGCCAGGTTGCCACCGCCGACGCCGGCGGCTGGGTCACGTTCGCCGGGCGAGTCGACCAGGACGACCTGGTCGAGCTGTACCAGCGGTCGTGGATCGTGGCGAGCGCGTCGCTGGCCGAGGGGTGGGGGCTGAGCCTCACCGAAGCCGCCGGCTGTGGCACGCCCGCAGTGGCGACGGACATCCGTGGCCACCGCAGCAGCGTGGTCGACGGCGTCACCGGCATCTTGGCCGAGCCCGTCGATCTGGCCGACGCAATGGTCCGAGTACTGACAGACGACGCGCTGCGCAATCGACTCGGTGGCGCCGCTCGCGATCGGGCCCAAAGCCTCACCTGGGACGCATCGGCGCTCGGCATCATCCGCGTCCTCCATCAGGTCAGCACCGCCTGACTCCACTCTTGCCCGTGGGGTCTCGGCGATGAGCGAAACGCCGGTATCCGGGCGGCTGGCTCATGGCTGCGCGATGTCTCTCCGAGGCGATGAGCGAACCGACCTCATACCGGCGGTTCGCTCATCGCTCGCTGGCGGGGCATACGGCTGGGGAGGTGTGCGCACAACTAGCCTGCTGCGACGATGCGCAGCGTGGTGGTGCTCCCGACGTACAACGAAGCCGAGAACGTCGGCCTGCTCCTTCGCGCCATCCGTGCCGCTGCGCCCGACACTGACGTCCTGGTGGTCGATGACAACAGCCCTGACGGCACCGGAGGTGTCGCCGAGGAGGTGGGCGCCGAGGTCGGCGGCGTCGAGGTGGTGCACCGTGCCGGTAAGGACGGCCTCGGCAGCGCCTACCGAGAGGGCTTCGCCCGGGTGCTCACCGAGGGATACGACATCGTGGTGTCGATGGACGCCGACTTCTCTCACGACCCGGAGAGGATTCCCGAATTCCTGTCTGCGATCGGCGACGGCGCTGATCTCGTGATCGGCTCGCGTTACGTCACCGGTGGTGGTACCACCGACTGGCCGGTGCACCGTCAGCTGTTGTCGAAGTGGGGCAACGCCTACACCCGGTCGATCCTGGGTGTCGGCGCACGCGATTGCACGAGCGGCTATCGCGCCTATCGGGCGACTGCACTGGCGGCGATCGATCCGACGTCGACCTCGGCTGAGGGCTACGCGTTCCTCACCGAACTCGTTCGTCGCCTCACCACCAATGGGTCGGTGATCGTCGAGCGGCCGATCATTTTTCGTGACCGCACCCGTGGCAAGTCGAAGATGTCGGGTCGCATCATCGTCGAGTCGATGCTGTTGGTCACCCGCTGGGGTATCGCCGACCGTATTCATCGGCGACGGAGCGGGTGATGCGTCGTCCTCCCGGACGCGGTTGGAACATTGCGATCGTCGCCGCCGCCGTGGTCGTGCCGCTGCTCGTGGCCCTGATCGCGCTCGCCGGTCGGCGCTGGTATCCGGTGCTCGACCTGGCGATGACCGAACTCCGGCTGCGTGACGTCGGGACCCGTCAGACTCCGCTGATCGGACTGCCTGGACGCATCGGCACGTTCCCGGACCAGGGAAGCCACCCCGGGCCGATCAGCTTCTGGCTGCTCGCACCCGGCTACCGACTCTTCGGGAGTTCGGCGTGGGCGATGGAGGCAGCAACCGTGCTGCTGCAGATCGGATGGGCGTCGGTGGCGCTGTGGATCGGCCAACGTCGTGGCGGCCTGTTCGGCCTCGTGACCATTGCCGCAGTCCTTGCCGTTTCGATCCGGGGCTACGGCCTGATCGTGCTGATCCAACCGTGGAACCCCTACCTGCCGCTGCTGGCCTGGTTGGTGGTCCTGCTGGCGTTGTGGTCGGTGCTCGTCGGTGACCATCTGATGCTGATTCCGCTCACCGCGGCAGCGATCTTCGTGGCCCAGACCCACATTCCGTACCTCGTGCTGGCGGGCTCGCTGGGGATCCTGGCGGTCGTGGTGGTCTCCGCCAGGACGTTTCGTCGCGAGGACCGTCGAACTGGGTTCGTGCTCCTCGGTTCGAGCGCCGCGATTTTCGTGGTGATGTGGCTCGGCCCGGCCATCGACCAGTGGCGCCGTGATCCGGGCAACATCCGTCGGCTGATCGACCATTTCACCTCGCCGTCGGAGGACACACTGGGTCTCGTCGGTGGTGTGGAGCTCCTGTTGCGTCATCTCGACGTGGTCCATGCGTACGGAGGTCTGCTCATCGGCACGGGTTCGTTCCTGGACGCAAGCCTCGATCCGGGCGGCGTCATCTGGCCGGGGATGATCGTGCTGGCGGCCTGGCTCGGTGCGGTCGTCGTGTCGATCCGAATCGATCGCCGCCGTGGTCACGTCAGTGCCAGGACGTACCTCCACGCGACCGTCGCGGTGACGCTGTTCGTGTCGCTGTTGTCGATGATGCGCATCTTCGGGCTGATCTGGTACTACCTGACACTGTGGGCATGGGGAACGACCACACTGTTGCTCGTCGCGATCTGTTGGACCGGGGTCGCCTGGATGCGTGAGCGTGACCGCGTGGTCGACGTGCGAGTGTTGACCGTAGCCATCGGTGCCGTGGCCGTAGTGGTCACCGCGGCGACCTCGGTTGCTGCGATCGGCACCGACCATCCGGAGGAGCGCCTCGGTGACACACTCGGTGAACTCGTCGAACCGACGGTCGCCGCTCTCGATGACGGTGTCGGCGCCGCCACGGGTCCGGACGGTCGCTATGTGGTTCGCTGGGAGGACGTGGCGCACTTCGGCAGTCAGGGGTACGGGTTGGTCAGTGAACTCGAACGCGTCGGATTCGACGTCGGTGTGTACGACACCTGGCGGGTGCCCGTGACCCACCACCGGGTGATCCCGCCCGAACAGGCGACCGCTGAAGTCATCCTGGTCACGGGCTCGTACGTCGAACAGTTGCGCGGCGACGACCGCGTCGTCGAGGTTGCCGCGATCGATCCTCGCTCGGTCGACGAACGAGCCGAGTACGACCGGCTACGTACCGACCTGATCGCCGATCTGCGCGCTGATGGTCTCGACGACCTGGTGCCGCTCGTCGATTCGAACCTGTTCGGCGTGCGCGTCGACCTCCGATTGTCGGACGACGAGGTGGAGCTGGCGAATCGCCTCCTGCATCTCGGACAGGAGACGGCGGTGTTCATCGGCGCCCCAGGAGGCCCGCCGTGATCGTGATCGACGATGTCGTGGGCACCGAACGAGCTCGGCGTTTCGCATGGCCCCTGCTGGCGTTGGCCACGTCGATGGTGATTGCGTTCTCGGCCATCCGTGGAGTCAGACGGGGCTACGAGGTCATCGGCGACAACGCACTGATCGAACTGCGTGGTCGCGACGTGCTGACGGGCGACCATCCCTTCCTCGGCACCTGGTCGTCGGCATCGATCAGCGCCGGTATCGACGTGAACCATCCCGGCCCGCTGCTGTTCGAACTCGTCGCTTTGTCTGTCAAGGTGTTCGGGGGAGCAGCCGGGATCGCGATGTCGATCGCGTTGTTGCAGATCTGCGTCGTCTGGCTCGTCGGGTGGGTGACTGCGCGTGCCGGTGGCGCCACGGCGGCGATCGTGGCGCAGGTGATCACGGCACTGCTGGTGTGGACACTGGGCAGCGAGTTGCTCTACGACCCGTGGCAACCCAACGTTCTGGTGCTGCCGTTCTGGCTGTTCCTGTGTGCGATCTGGGCGGTGTCTGCCGACGAGGTGGTGGTGCTGCCACTGGCGGTCGGCGTCGGATCGTTCGTGATGCAGACACATCTCGGCTACTTGTTCATCGTGCCGATCCTGTTGGCGTTCGCGCTGGCCGCGGTGGTGCTGCGTCGGCGACCACTCGGGCCCGGTCGATTCGACGATCTGCGGCGACCGATCGTGCTGTCGCTCGTGGTCGGCGCGGTGCTGTGGGCGCAACCGTTCTGGGAGCAGCTCTTCGGCCCAGGGTACGGCAACATCGGACGGATCGTGGTGGCCGGCACGGTGGGCGGCGACGACTTCGAGCCGATCGACAGCCAGGCCACGGGTGTCACTGCGGGCCTCCGGGTACTCGGTTCGGTGTGGGCGCTCCCTCCGTGGTGGGGCCGGCCGGGGTTCGATTCGGCGATCCCGTCTTCGAGGTGGATCGATGGGCCCGATGGTCGCACGTTCGCTGCGCCGGGTTTACGCACGCTCGGTCCGTCGGTCGTGGGCCTGGTCATCCTGGCAGTCGTGGTGGCAATCGCCTGGCGCCGCGTGCGCCGTGTCGGGTCGCGCCAGCTCGAGGCAGGGTTCCTCACCCTCACCGTTGCTGGGGTCGTCGCCGCCATCACGGTGGTCATCACCCCGATCGACGTGCTCGGACTGTCGCCGCACAAGGTCCGCTGGCTCTGGGTGATCGGTGCGTTCGCCACATACCTCCTGGTGATGGCGGTTCTTGCCGGGCTCGACGAGCATCGTCGGCGCCTCGGTGTGGCCGGCCTCGGTGCGCTGGGAATGGTGGCGGTGCTCGCCACCGTGCCGATGTTCGTGAACGAGTCGGGCCCGCTCTATTTCCGGGAGTCGTACGCCTCGGTCACCGACCTGCGAGAACAGCTCGACGCCTATTTCGACGAGAGTGCTTCTCCGACGGCGGTGAGCTTCGACGCCGAGGGGATCGGATTCGCCGAGCCGTACACCACGCCGGTGATGGCCGAGTTGTTGCGCAACGGCGTCGACGTGTTCGTCGAGAATCGGGCGTTGGCACGCCAGCTCGGGCCCGATCGCCTGCTCACCGAACCTCAGGACGGCCCGGCGACGCTGCCGCTGGTCTTCGTGCGAGCGGGAGAAGCGGCGGTCGAGGCCCCGCCTGGAGCGCAACGGATTGCCTTCCACGATGGTGACCGCAGTCCGTACAGCCCCGAGAACGTGACCGATCGGGCGGTCGGTGTGTTCCTGGTACTCAGCCCGGCCGCGTTCGAGATGGCGATGCCATGACACCGACGCCGATGCGGACGTCATCACCGTCGAACATCGCCGCCGCAGTGTCGGTCGACGTCGTCGTGCCGGTGTACAACGAACAGGAAATTCTTGCGTCCAGCATCGAACGCCTCGCGACCTATCTGGCCGAGACCTTCCCGTATGCGTGGCGCATCGTCATCGCCGACAACGCGTCCACCGACGCCACCTCGGAGATCGCTGACCGCCTTGCCACCGATGACGACCGCATCGTGCACCTCCGCCTGGAACGAAAGGGCCGAGGCCGAGCGCTCCGGACGGCCTGGTCGCAGTCGAACGCGGACATCGTCGTGTACACCGACGTCGATCTGTCGACCGGGCTCACCGGCCTGCTGCCATTGGTGGCACCGCTGGTCACCGGGCACTCCGACATCTCGATCGGCTCGCGCCTCAGCGCCGGCTCGTCGGTGGCGCGCGGTCCCAAACGGGAATTGATCTCGCGTGCGTACAACCTGCTGTTGCGCCTCGTGTTCGCCGTCCGGTTCCGCGACGCGCAGTGTGGATTCAAAGCGGGTCGCACCGACGTGGTCAAGCTGCTCCTGCCGGCCGTCGAGGACGACGCATGGTTCTTCGACACTGAACTGCTGCTCCTCGCCGAGTACAACGGACTGCGGGTGCACGAAGTGCCCGTCGACTGGATCGATGACCCCGACAGCCGAGTCGACGTGCGCACGACAGCACTCGCCGACCTGGCCGGAGTGCGCCGAATGGCGATGCGGTTCCTGCGCGGAAACGGGCACGTCGAACTCGGTGAACACGAACGTCGCCCGCTCGGCGACGACTTCGGGCGTCAAACGGTCACGTTCGTGCTGATCGGCATCGTGTCGACCACGATCAGTCTGCTGCTGTTCCTGGCCCTGCGACCCGAGATCGGTGCGATCTGGGCCAACGTGGCAGCGTTCACGGCCACGGCGCTCGGCAACAACTGGGCCAACCGACGATTCACGTTCCGGCGCCGCAGCGACGAGGACCGGTCGTGGCGTTACCTCACCAGCTTTTCGGTGTACCTGATGTCGCTGCTGCTGACGACGCTCGCTCTGGCCGCAGTCGAGGGCAACGCGACGCTGGAGCTCTTGATGTTGGCACTGACGTGGGGCGCCGCAGCGGTGCTGCGCTTTGTAGTGTTGCGCGGATGGGTGTACCGGCGATTCGGCTCGGTCACGGCGGGGGAGTGACGTGAAGATCGGAGTTCTCGTCGTCGCCTACAACGCCGAATCGACACTGCGCTGGGTACTCGACCGCATTCCGGACGAGTTGCGCGAGCAGCTCGCCGAGGTACTGGTGATGGACGACCATTCGACCGACGCCACGTTCGAGGTGGCACATCGGTACGTGGCGACAGGCGCCGATGTTCCGATCACGGTGGTCCGTCACTACCGCAACCTCGGCTACGGCGGCAACCAGAAGGCGGGCTACCGCTACGCGATCGACCACGGCTGGGACGTCGTGGTGCTGCTGCACGGTGACGGCCAGTACGCGCCGGAGAAGATGGGTGAGCTGCTGTCGCCGATCACCGACGGCGACGCCGACGCAGTGTTCGGCTCGCGAATGCTCGACCGTGGCGGTGCGTTGCGCGGCGGAATGCCCAAGTACAAATACGTCGGCAACCGGATCCTCACCACCGCGCAGAATGCGATCACGGGAGCGCGGCTCAGCGAATGGCATTCGGGGTATCGCGCCTACCGGGTGGCGGCGCTCGCCGACCTGCTCTTCGTGTCCAACAGCGACGACTTCGACTTCGACACCGAGATCATCCTGCAACTCCTCGGTGCTCGCAAACGGATCGTCGAAGTTCCGATTCCGACCTACTACGGCGACGAGATCTCGAGGGTCAACGGGATCGCGTACGCACGAGACATCATGATCGACACCGTTCGGCACCGTCTCGGTGAGCTGGGTTTCGGGCGCGGTGACCTGGGACGCAAGGCCGAACCGTACGAGTACAAGCCGTCGCCCAACAGCTCGCACGCGATGGTGCTCGATCTCGTGGCGGACACGAGATCGCTGCGCATTCTCGATGTCGGATGCGGGCCCGGGTGGGTGGCTGCGGAGTTGCGCCGTCGCGGCCATCACGTCACCGGTGTCGACCTGATCGCCGACGAGGGCGTCGAGGAGCGGACCGATCGGTTCTTCGCCGCCGACGTCGAACAGGGACTCCCTGACGAGGTCGGTGACGGTTTCGACATCGTGATCGCCGCGGACGTGATCGAACACGTACGCAACCCCGACGAGCTGCTCGCCGATCTCGCGGGACGGATGGATCCACGCGGCCGGATCATCGCCAGCGTGCCGAACTTCGCCCACTGGTACCCGCGCCTGAGGGTGGCGGCGGGCCTGTTCGACTACGACCAGCGAGGCATCCTCGATCGCACCCACGTTCGGTTCTTCACGCGGCGCAGCTTTCGACGGGTGCTCGCCGGCACCGGCCTCGAAGTGGCGACGGAGCGGTCTGCGGGTCTCCCCCTCGACGTGTTGGGCGTGGGAGGCGCTGGCGGCACCACCATCGCCGCAGTCGACGCCGTCGCTCGTCGAGTGTGGCCGACGCTGTTCGCCTACCAGTTCGTGGTCGAGTTGCAGACGGCCCCGCATCTGCTGGACCTCCCGGCAACGTGACCGATCTGATCGCCGACGACCGGCCCGTGAACACCGGCGCCGGTGTCGACGGCGGGCGCTCGCTGCGGGTCTCGGCCAATGCGGTCGTGTGGGCGATCTCGGTGATCGCCGTTGCGGTGTTCTGGCTGATCATGACGTCGTGGCGGCCGTGGCAGCTGTTCGATCGCGCCGGATTCAGCGCCGATTTCTACGACGAGCAGGCACGAGCGTTCCTCCGCGGTCGCCTCGCCGTCGACCCGTCGATCCCGGGCCCGGAGGGATTCGTGATCGATGGCAAGACGTACCTCTACTACGGGCCGTTCCTGTCGTTGGTGCGACTTCCGTTGATGCTGTTCGGCGACTTCTTCGTCGGGCGGCTGGTACGGGTGTCGATGCTGATCGCACTCGTCGTGCTGTGTCGCTGGTCTGCCCGACTCGCACGCGCCGGTCGGCTCGTCGTGCGGTCAGTGGGTCTCGGTGTGCGTTCGGGGGCGGAGACCGACGATCGTTGGGCGATCGGGATCTTCACCGCAGCGGTGGCGTTCTCGCCGGCAATGTTCGCTGCAGGATGGATCAGCGTCTACCACGAGACCGAACTCTGGGCGTTGGCCCTTGCGGTCGTCGCCGTCACGTTGCTCGTCGAGTGGGCGGCGACGGGCTTCACCGACCGACGAGCGCTGATCGGGACCGCCCTCGCAACGGCGGCGACCACGCTGACGCGTGCGCCGATCGGTGTCGGGGTCTGCGTCGCCTTGGTCGTCTGCGGGCTGGTGCTCGCGTGGCGACAGCGAGCATCGGGGTTGCTGGAAGCAATCCGTGCAGGTGCGCTCCCAGTCGTCGCAGGCGTCATCCCGGTCGTGCTCCACGCTGCGGTCAATTGGGCCAAGTTCCGCAGCCTGTTCGGGGTGCCCGGAGGGCGTCAGCTGCTGTCGCTCCAGGACCCGGAGCGCGCAGCGTGGTTCGCCGGCAACAACGAGAGCTTCTTCTCGTTGCGGTTCCTGCCCACGACGTTGGTGCAGTACTTGCGGCCCGACGCGCTGGCGTTCGAGCGTCTCGTGCCAGGGATCCGATTCGGCCCGCTGGCCACCGACCGAGGCAGCTATCCGGTGGAGACGATCACGCCGGCCACGTCGATCACGGCGAGTGCCACGTTATTGCTGGTGTTGGCGGTCGTCGGCGTGGTGTGGATGCTGCGCCACCGCTGTCGCACGTGGTTGCTTGTGGTGGGCGCCACGGCGATCGGCACGCTGCCGACGTTCACGATCGGCTTCATCGCCAACCGGTACCTGATCGACATGCTGCCGCCGCTGGTGGTCGGGGGAGCGGTAGGTACGTGGATCGTGATGGCGCTCCCCTGGAGCCGGGCGATTCGGATTGCCACTGTCGGGTTGGCTGTCTGGGGCCTCTGGGTCAACGCCGGGCTCGCCACCTGGACGATCGAGTACAAGTCAGCCGGGTTCACCGATCTGCGCTACGGCATCGACCGCGCCGTATTCGGAGAGGCCGGTTCACCGTCGTTGATCACGCTCGTTGCCGGTTCGACGGTGCCGCGCGATGGGGTGGTTGCGCTCGATCCGGACTGCCTCGGCGTCTACATCTCCGAGCAGGGTCGCTGGGTGGCGTTGGAGCGCGCCGACGGCGTTCGACGCACCACGGGCACGATTCGTGCGAGTGGCGATGTCCTGGCCGCTGGTCGGGGCTGGACGCTGCGCTACGCGGATGATCCGGTCGGTACCCGAGTGGAAATAGTCGGCGACGACGGTGTCGCCGTGTTCGAGCAGCCCGTCGATCCCGATGCCGCTGGCCCGTTGTCGTTGCCCTACGAGGTCATCATCGATTCGGTGACCGGGGAGTTCCTGGCCCAGGTCGGCGACGTCGGCCTGCTGCTGCCGACCGACGTGGTCGCGACCGGCGGCCCGATCGCCGGCTCGGCCGCTCCCTCGGCCTTGTGCGACGACCTGCGCAGCGCGCTCCCGTCGCCCTGAGAACCACGTTTGTGTTGCATTCTGGGCGGACTGAGCCGCCCGAAATGCAACACAAACGAGGTTCTGCGTCAGAGGAGCGCGACGGCCGTGGCGGCGATGATCAACGAAGCGACGATCCATGAGCCGACGACAACCCGACGAGGCGGATCGCGGCGCCGGAGGGGCTGTTCGATGGCGTGGTGTAGTGCCATCGCGACGAGCAACGACACCACCACCTTGGTCCCCAACAGGGCCCACGACTCGAGGCCGGTCCGATCGGGTGTGAGCACCAGGATCACCGGCCAGTGCACGAGGTACCACGAGTAGCTGAGTCGTCCGATGCTCACAGCCGACTTCCAGGACAGCGCTCGGGTCAGTGGTCCCGGGGTCAGCAACGACACGACGAGCGCAGCATTCACGATCGACAACGCCGCGTATCCGCCACGGAGCAACCACGGCGGGTCGTAGTCGGTCGTCGCTGCGAGCGCCACGACGATCGTGAGGGCGACGAGACCGATCGGCTGGAGACGTGACCCGACACCGGCGAGCAACGTCGGGCGCTGGTGGAGCAGGATGGCAAGCGCCGAGCCCGACAGCAGTTCGGCGGCGCGCACGTCGGTGCCGAACTCCATGCGGTATTGCGGCCAGTCCGCGAACAGCTGCACCCCGGCCGACGCCAGCCAGCCGACTGCGACGACGATGGTGAGGTTGCGCACCGGTCGGGCGGTTTGCGAAACGACGAACACGACCGCAGCGACGAGGAGGTAGAACTGCTCCTCGACGGCGAGCGACCAGAACGGCCCCAGCGGACCCACGATCGTGCGCAGCAGGGCGTCCGGGCCCGACCAGATGACGTGCCAGTTGGTGTAGCCGAACGTTCCCGCCAGGCCGTCGGAGGGCGCCATCCCGTCCCAGAACCATCGAGCCGTCACCACGGTGACGAACACCACCACCAGTGACGCCGGCGCCAGACGTTTCAGCCGGCGGGTCCAGAATCCGGCCAGTCGCAGTGGCCCTGGTGCGTCGAGCTGGCGAAGGAGCAGTCCGGTGACGAGAAAGCCCGAGAGGGTGAAGAACACCGACACCCCCAGGAAGCCGCCGGGCGCAACGCCGCTGAGCGACGACGTGGCGCCGCCGTGGTACAGCACCACCGCGATGACGGCGATCGCTCGCAGCCCGTCGAGGGCCGGGAAGTACGGGGCCGTCGACGACTCGATGGTGGCGTCTCCGCTCACAGTTGCGCTCATGGTGAACGGGAGTCGCGGGCGAACAGCGCCGAGCACGTGATCAGGATCACGCCGAGCAACGTCCAGCCGTGGAGCCACTCGAAGCGGATCGGCCAACCGGCGTTCGGGAACGGACGCTCCGAACGCACGACCGCCGTCACGACCAGTCCGGCACCGACGACGATGGCGATTCCGGTCCATCCGACGAGTCGGCTCCGGCGCACGACGATCGCGGGGAACGCTGCCAGCAGGGCGATCGGCGCCCAGGCCCAGCCGATCAGGAGCGCCGCGGCAACGACCGTGGCGCCCACCGTGGCGAGCGTCTGGCGTCGGGTCCAGGCCGACCCGACCGGAATGAGCACGGGCGGAGCATCGACGAGCCGCTCGTCGTCACCTCGACGGCGGTCGACGATGACGACGGCGACGAGGACGCAAACGGACAGCAGAGATGCGAGCAGGGCGATCGACAGAGGCCGCTGCGCCGTCCACGTCATGGTGACGGTCTGGGACGCTGTCGACGGCGCCAGATACCAACCATTGGCGTTGCCGTCGACGAGTTGTGGCTCGCCGAGCGATCCCGCGTCGGTGGAAGCGGACCACGCAGTGTTGAAGCCCTCGCCGAGCACCACCCAGCAGCCGCTGGGACACGCTGGGACCTCGACCACACGCGACGTACGCGAGCTCGACACTCCCGCTGGAACGATCACATCCGATCCGCCGACCGTCCCCGGCTCGGAGAGCACGACTCGGTCGACTTGCAGTGCGCCGGCGTTCAGAGCGACGAGGTCGTGCAGACCTGCGTCGAGGGTGGGCGGTGCTTCGCACAGCTCGACGTCGAGCTCGTCGCCGGACAGCAGCGTCGCCGCGTCGGTCGTGTACGAGACACCGACGGATTGGCCGTTCATGGTGAGCAGGTCGGTGCGACAGTCCGCCGTGATTGCAGATGGTTCCACCGCCGGTGACACTCCGTCGAACCGGATCTCGATGATCGCCGCCGGCAGTGTGACAGGTTCGCCGAAGCGCCGGTCGATCGTGGTGCGGGCTTCGACGTCGGCGATCTGGATCGAGAGGTTGGCGAGCGAAACCGGCCGGGGGAGTGCGAGTTCGGCGGTCGTCGGTCCGGGCGCATCGGGAAATGGAAGCTCGAGATCGATGACGCCGTCGGCATCGGTGAGCGTGAGCCGTGTGACCGGCGATGTGTCGCCACCTGGCTGGTCGATGCTGATCGTCGTCGCGGTCGTCGCCGTCTTTGTACCGGCGGCCGCGTCGCCAGGCCCGGTGAACGTCACGGACGGTCCCACCGGTTGCCCGAACGGGGTGATCCACGACGTCGCCGGATCATCGTCGAACGCGCTCGTTCCCCGCGCCGCTGGCACGCCGGTGAGGTGAGCGTCGTCGCTGACGGTTTCGTCGAGCAACTCGGCGAGCAGGGTGCCACTCGCTCGTTGATCGAGCCGCACGGTGATGTCGAGATCAGCGGTCATCGGTCGATCGAGTTCGAACCGCCGCCGCAGCTCAGGCTCGGGGTCGGAACGCCAACGATCGGTGGGACCGACCCGTAGCCGGGTGAACACCAGCGTGAGCGGGGTGTCAGGGGCCCCAGCGCCCGCGGTCAGGCCGTCGACTGGCGGCCGGATGTACTCGGTGGTCGGTCCGAGGCCGAGGTCGATCTCGGCGAAACCGACACCCCCGATGGCGGACCCGATCGGAGGTTGCAGGTCGCTGGTGGCCGCGATGGTGATCGTGACCGTCGTTGCCGCAACGGTCGGCTGGATCTCGATCCGTTGACCGTTCCCGGTGAGCGACGTCTGGTCGAGGTCGACGCGTACGGGGGCACGGTCGTCGATCGTCAAGTCGATTGCCGTGATCGTGCGATCCGACCCGTCGCTGTCGGGCTGGCGGAGCGTCAAGTGATCGACACCCGCATCGGTTCGGAGCTCGATGAATTCGCCGATCGCAGCGAAACGGTCGGCGACGGTCCACGCCGTGGTGTGATCACCATCGATCGCCATTACCGGCCGGCGTTCGGGAAGATAGGCGAACGGTTCCCCGTACGCCGACGCACGAGCCACGACTGCGCCGTCCTGTATCGAGACGGTCTGCGTGTCGGCGTCGACGGTGTCGAAGAGAGCCAAGCGCTGGTCGCCGCTCTCGAAACGGAGCACGTCGGCCTCGGCGCCACCCGTCTCGGTGAACCCCGTCACATCTTGCGAGCTCCGCCAGTGATGAGCACGGTCACGATTGGTGTCGGTCACCACCAGCCGGCCGGCATCGTCCACTGCGTCGTCCAGGCCACTTCCGAGCGATGCGCTGTAGCGAAGAAGTTGCGTTCCGTCGATCACGCCCGCGGCGGCCGCGTCGACGATGCCCGCACCGTCGCCGGACAACACCAATTCGTCGGTCTTGACCCGGGCGGTCGGTACAGGATCGGCGATACCGATGAGCGACACCGGAGCGATCGGTGCACCGACACGCGTATCGCCCAGTGACTGCTCGTCGATCATCGTGACGTCGGGAGTCATGGTGGTGGGTTCGCCGAACCGGCGCGGCGGCAGCAAGTCGACAGAACGGGCGGCGTCGTTGGTCAGCAGATCGTCGACGATCTCGGGTCGGGCGAGACGAAACCGATCGAATGCGATGTCGCCGGTCACCCAGACGGTGTCGACACCGAGGAGCCTGGCGACCGGTGCGATCGACGCGGGCTCGGCCGTGCCGTCCTGGAAACGGTCGTCGAGGGCGAACACGAGATCCATCGCGGGTGCACTCCCGAGCGGAAGCAGATCACGCGTGACCAACGGACGCTCGGTGAGCGCTGGCAAGGGTTGGTCCACTGTGTAGCCCCAGCGATAGGCACCGAACTCGGTGCCGGGCACCTGGAGTACTCGTGATCCGGCTGGCAGCGAGTCGAGATCGGCTGCTGCATCGATCCACGCCTGCGGTGGGTCCTGATCGCGTTCGAGTGCTGGATCGACGAGCCCACCGTTGCGCAGCGCCGGCAGGTTGAACACGGCGATCAGCCCGAAAACGGTGGCGACGACCAGCTCTGTTCGCACGGAGATCGACGTGCGCGGAAGTGACAGGCGATGCTGGCGAACCGCATCGACGAACAGCGCTGCGCCGAGTGCCAGTCCGAGCAGCAGGACCGGGACTGCTCGGGTACTACTTCGCAACGCCAGTGCCAGTCCGCCCTCGCCATCGCCGACCAGCAGCGACATCACCGGCGACGGATCGTCGATCGGGTGGACCCCGACTGCCAGCACCACACCGACACCGATCAGCATGGCAGCGAAGCGCCGGTGCACCCATGCGGTCGCCACCACACCGATGATGCACCCAGCGATCAGCACGAAGCTGGCGCCGATCACCCGGATCGACACGAGATGGTCGAGCGATGCGGTCGTCGTGGCCGCGAACGAATCACGGATGTAGAACAGCCAGTACCCGAGTCCGCGCAGCACTTCGGTCGAGGTCGACGTGAACGACACCGATTCGAGCGACTCGGAGAACGCAAGTACGTCAGCGCCATTGCGGCCTTGGATCACGAGCATGGCGATCCACCAGAGCGACACCGCTGTCGACAGCAACGCGACCTTGCCGGCGGTGGTGGCGACACGCCGCCACGTCACCTCACCGCGCCATCCGGCGTGGAGCAACCAGAGCGCGGGAGCAGGGATGATCATCGCCAGCGCAGTCGCGTTGACCGCGCCGACGGTGAACACCAACAACGCGATCAGTGCGGGGTATCGCCATCTTCCTCGCCGGGCGGCGAGCACCGTGCACCCTACGATCCACCCCAGCCCCGCCCAGGGAAGCAACAGCACCGACGTCCGCGACACGTACGCCAAGATGTACGGCGACAGCTGATACACGAGCGCGGCGACCAGTGCCGCGAGCGGACTCAACCCGACGACGCGGGACATCCACCGCACGCCGAGTCCGGCGGCCATCAGCAGCGTCGCGATCCACAGTCGGTGAGCCACCCAGTCGGGCACACCCAGTCGGTCGAAGAACCAGAACCACGGTGCCGTCGGCCAGAGATACGCAATGTGCTGATGCGGAACCCAGCCGGCGAACTGGCGCGGATCGAACGTCGCGGTGGTGTCGACGAGGAACCGGCCGGGGTTCAGGTACACGTAGAGCTTGGAGTCCGCCGGCATGCGACCCGGTGCACCGGTCAGCGCCGGCAGGACGGCCAGCGACGCCAGCACGGCGACCGAGACGGCGGTGCTGTGGCGGCCGATCCACGACCCGACCGGTGTTGCGCTCACCGTGGTCACCGCGCCCGGGGCAGCAGGCCCGACGCTTGCTTCACCAACGACAGTGCGCCCTGGCGGGCCGTTCGCCGGTGGTGTGATGCTCCTTCGTCGTCGGCTGCGTCACGGTTCGCGACGAACCAGTCGTAGCTCTGGGCGAACATGTCGTCGGTGGACCACCTCGGTGTGAAGCCGAGTTGCTCGTGGAGGTGGTCGAGGTCGAACCACATCGACTTCGAGTACATCAGCCAGTGGTACGGGGCGAACGGGGTGAGGCCCAGGCGTGCGCTGACCGCCATCGCCACGCCTGCCGGACCGGCGGGGACCGACCGAACGACGGAACCGGTGCCCGCATGGCGACACAGGGCCTCCAGCGTCTCGCGCATCGTGGCGAACCGGTCGGTACCCACGTTGAAGATCCCGGGACCGGCTTGCTCTGCAGCCAGCAGACAGACGTCGGCGAGATCGTCGGAGTGCACGAACTGGTACCGATTGGTGCCGTCGCCGAGCACGATCGGGTCGTCGCCATCGGCGATCCAGTCGAACAGGATCCCGAAGATGCCGAGGCGGCCGTGACCGAGAATGGTGCGCGGCCGCACGATCGACACGTCGAGGCCGTGGCGAGCAGCATCGAGGCAGGCCCACTCGGCGGCGAGCTTGGCGTGTCCGTAGGCCTCCATCGGCGACGGCACGGTGCTCGGCAGCACCGGGTTGCTCTCGGGCACCCCGAACACGGCGCTCGACGACGTGTGGATCACCTTGGCCACACCGGCGTCGGCGCACGCATCGAGGAGACGACGCGTGCCGTCGACGTTGACCGATCGCAGCAGGTGCAGGTCGCGCGCCAGGGGAACCTGGGCCACGTTGTTCATCACCACGTCGATGCCGTCGACGGCGCTGCGGACGATGTCGACGTCGCGGATGTCGCCGGCGACGAACTCCACCTCGACCGGACGGTCGTCGGCGTCCTGGAGGTCGAACACCCTGACCCGATGGCCGGCGTCGAGGAGGCGTCGTACGAGGAGCGAACCGAAATAGCCGCTCCCGCCGGCGACGAGGATGCTGCTCACCGTTCGATGCCGTTCACAGTTCGATGCCGTTCACAGTTCGATGCCTTGCTCGCGACACCAGCGAATACTGCGTCGCATCCCCTCGTGCAATTCGATCTCGGGTCGGTAGCCGAGGTCGCGTCGCGCCGCGGAGATGTCGACCGCAATCGTTTTGTTCATCTCGCCGAGCACGTGGAACTGCTGGTTGTAGCGTCCCGTCCCTTGCAGCGTCCGGTCGATCCGTTCGGCAACGGTGCCGGCGAATGCGGGCAGCCGAAACCGGTTGGGGCGCACGTCATATCCCTCGTCGCGCAACGCCGCACCGACCGTTTCGACGATCTCGCTGACGGTGTACGCACGGGCATCGGCGATCCACCAGGCCAGGCCTGCTTCCGTCGGGGTGAGTTCGGCGAGCACGATGCCCTGCACCAGGTTGTCGATGTACGACATCGAACGACGTTGACCCCCATCGCCGAGCACGGGGAATCTCCCCGTGCGCACCAAGGTGAAGAAGGTGGACTGGCGGGCGGGCTGGTGCGGACCGTAGAACCATGGTGGGCGCACCATCACGGCATCGAGCCCGCGATCGACCGCTTCGAGCACACGGAGTTCGGCCTGCATCTTGGAGTCGCCGTAGCCGAGGTACGGGTGGTACGGCTCATCGTTGCGGAACGTGTCGGAGCGTGACGGGTTCGTCCCGAAGGGGCTGTTCGACGACACGTGCACGAAACGGCGGACATCGACCTGCTCGGCCGCGCCCAGCACGTTGGCGGTGCCGCGATGGTTGATGGCATCGAACTCGGCAACCGTGCTGGGGTGGATGACGCCGGCGGTGTGGATGACGTCGACGATCCCGCCCAGATCGGCGAACAGTCGCCCGACGTCGGCGGTGTCGGTGACGTCGCCGACGACCACCTCGACTCGGTCGTGCGAACCAGTCGTCACCGACTCGACGTGCGCCGCTTCGGTCGTGTCTCGTACCAGCAGCCGGAGTCGACCGTTGCGCTGATGGTCGCCGGTGGTGAACGCGCTCACGAGTCCCGTGCCGAGCCAGCCGGCCGCCCCCGTGATCACGGTGGTGTCGGGAGCGTCGTGCATCGGCGTGGATCCGGTCACCCTCAGCCGGCCTTTGCGTCGGCGAATCGACGGGCGTTGCGGATGGCGACCGCCATCACCGAGGCTTGGGGGTTGACGCCCGGAGCGTCCGGCAGCAACGCTGCATCGTTCACGTACACGTTCTCGATGTCGTGCACCCTGCCGAAACTGTCGGTGGCGCAACGGCGTCGGTCCTCTCCCATCGGCGCCGTCGAGCACAGGTGCACGGTCATCACGGTCGCCTTGCTCGCAGCAAACGACGCGCTCAGCGCTGCGAGGTCGCCTCTCGAGCGCACGAGCGGCGCACCTCGAAACGACGGGTACACCTCGAGCGCTCCGGCCTCCAGCATCACCAGTGCGAGTCGTGCCAGACCCTGACCGAGCAGGTCGCGGTCACGCCGGGTCAGGCGATAGGTCACGACGGGATCACGAAATCCGGGAACGGCCTGCACCCAGCCTCGTCCCTGGCTGGTGATGGCGGCGTAGTAGATGACCAGCTCGGGCCAGGCGGTGACTGCGTGACCGAAGTCGCGCCAGTTGTCGGCGAGGGCCAACGCGACGAGGCCCGGGTGGCTGGCCGAGCCCCCGAAGGAGATCTCGGGGGCGAACTCCTTCACCTGGATCACGGCGACGTCGCCGGGGGTGTTGACCGCACCATCGAAGCGTGCCGCGAGTTTCACCGTCGGGTGCACGGCAAGGGTGCGCCCGATCCGATGACGGAGCCCCGACCGTTGCAACATGGCGGGGGTTTGGATCGCCCCACCGCACACGATGACATCACGGAAGCTGATGGTGACCGGGCGGTCGCCGTCGGCGGTGGAGGTGAGTTCGGCCCGGAGCGCCCGGTTGTCGTGCATCACCAGTTGGTCGAGGCGGAGTTCGGTGAGCACGCGAGCGCCGGCGGCGATCGCACGTGGCAGGTAGGTCTCGGTCATGCTCTGGCGGCGTCCCTCGACGGCGGCGCCGCCTTCTGGGTAGGTCATCCACCGTGGGCTCTCGTCGTACTGCCATCCGAGCGAATCGGCGCCACGTCGCAAGATGTCGCTCGCAGCGGTCTGTGCGCCGGGAACTTTCTGCACACTGAGCGCGGCTTCGACCTCGTCGCAGATCGACCCGACGGCATCGTCATCGAAGTCGACGATGCCGTACTCTTCGCGCCACCGCCGCAGCGTGTCGCCGGGCGGGCGTCGATACAGCCCGCTGTTCACTTCGGTGCCGCCACCTGCGCATCGACCCTCGGTGTATGCGATCGAGGGCAGACCGAGTGCGACGGTGACGCCGCCTGAGCGGTACTGGCGATCCATCTGTTCGAGTGAGAACGGCGTGATCGAGCCCTGTGGGATCCACGACCCTTCCTCGACGACGAGCACGTCGTGGCCGGCCTCGGCGAGCGTGGCCGCCGTAGTCGCGCCGCCGGCACCCGATCCGATGATCAGGACGTCGCAGTCGTGGTGGCGATCGATCCGTACCGGATCTGGGCCCGGATTCGCGATGTGGGTCGAGTCGGTGGGCGCGCTCGTGGTCGTGACCGTCACGGCTCGCCACCGTCTTGCGTGGTGTCGGGCCAGGTCTCCCACACGAACGTGTACCCGAGCGAACGGACGAGCCTGGGGTACTCCGACAGCAGGGGCAACCGGATTCCTGTGGCCACGTCGAGCATGCGCTCGGTGCCACCGAGTCGTCGAACCAGGTCGATGGCGCGGCTGATGATCACCACGCCCAGCTTGGTCACCGACGGGAGTGAGTCGACACGGCGTTCGACGAAGTCGACCACCTCACGTCGCCTGGCGTCGCCGAGCTGTGGGAGGTCTCGGGCGAGCAGCGAATCGGCGAAGCGTCCCACAGGCGACGTGAAGGCAGCGGGACGGGACATCAGCGGGGCAATGGTAGCAACGGACATCACAGCGTGTCGGTGGCGGTGTCCGACGTGCGGTACGCGCGACGACGACGACGAAGCGACACGAGATCGCGGATACCCCAGGCGGTGACCAGACGGAACGCCTCGATGACCACCCGGCGGTCCATCTTCGACTGGCCGGCGATTCGGTCGCGGAAGGCGATGGGGATCTCGACCACGGCCAGCCCGGCCCGCACTGCTCGATACGTCATCTCGACCTGGAAGCCGTATCCACTGGCCTGGAGATCGTCGAGACCGACGACGTCGAGCGACTCGGTGCGATACACCCGATAGCCGGCAGTGGCGTCGTTCACCGCGAGGCCGAGCATCACGGCGACGTACCGGTTGGCCCAACGCGACAGCCAGGTCCTGCGCCGTGGCCATCCGGTCACGGTGCCGCCGGGGATGTATCGCGATCCGATCACCACGGCGATGCCCTGGTCGGCGACTGCGAGCATCAGCGGGAGAGCGGACGGGTCGTGCGAGAGGTCGGCATCGATCTGGACCAGCAGGTCGTAGCCGTCGGCGATGCCGATCCGGAACGCTTCCCGGTATGCGTCACCGAGCCCGCGCTTGTCGGGCCGTTCGACGAGGCGCAGGTGATCGGTGCCGTCCATGCGCTCACGGACGAGTCGGCGAGTGGCGTCGGTCGACGCGTCATCGATGACGAGCACGTCTGCGTCGGGCACGCTGACGTGGAGTTGCCCGAGCAACGTCGTGATGTTCGCTTCCTCGTTGTGGGTGGGAACGACGACGAGCGTGCGGGCGATCACGGGATCGCCCCGAACACGGCGTACAGCCCGGTCACCGCCGTCAGCCCTGCGCCGCAGAGAACGAGGACGAGATCCCAGCCGATGTGGTCCCAGCTGGCACGATGGTGGTCAGCGTCGCCTCGGTCGGGATCCGGCCACCAGGCGGCGATGGCGATCAGCAGTGGAAACGCGGTGAACATGAACCGCGGGCGAGCAGTTACGGTCTCGGGAGCCAGCATCAACGCCACCACGACGACGCTGTACGCCGTGAGGACGAGCGACAAGCGCACTTTCCAGGCGCAGTACCCGGCGCCGATCAGCGCAGCGAGGGTGAGCGCAGTGAGCGCATCGGTGGGTGAACCGAGCGGGTTCGTGATGAACCCGAAGGTGTTCTCGACAGCGGTGAATCCGAAGCTCGTTCCCTCGGCCCATGCTTCGCGCTGGACGCGGAACCATGCGCCGGTCTCTCCGGCGGTGCGGTCGACGTACAACTGGAACCCGATGAAACCCAACGGCGCCAGGGCAGGAGCGATCAACGACCACCAGTCGCGCGAACGGCGGATGGCCAGAACGCTCGCCACCGCGCACGCTGCCACCAGCGCGATGCCGTTCGGGCGTGCCCCTGTGGCCACTGCTGCGCTCAGACCGGCGAGCAACCATCGCTCGTCGAGGAGGAACAGCAGGCATGCAGCGGCGAGCACGATCAGCATTGCTTCGGAGTAGGCGAACGACAGCACGAAGCTGCCGGGGAAGATGGCGAACAGCGTCATCGCCCGCGCCGCCACCGAGATGGTGAAGAGTCGACGGGCGAGCAGCCCGACGAGCACGACGGCGACGGCACCGAGCACGAAGTTCACGAACAGCGCAGCGAACGTGTCGCCGCCCGGCAGGACGACATCGATTGCCCTCACCGTCCACGGATAGACCGGGAAGAACGCGGCGCGGGCCTCGAGCTGGTCGTAGGTGATGTCGGCCGGGATCGAGTCCGGGTACCCGCGCCGGATCAGCTCCAGATACCAGCGACCATCCCACGACGTGAGGACGTTGCTGATCGTCGAGTACACCGTGGGTTCCTCGATGCCGTCCTTGCGGGCGTCGACTGCCAGCTGAGCGGCGCGGACTCCGGTTGCGGCGAGGATGCACAGGCGCGACACGACGTAGGCAGCCATGCCGACCAGGAGCGCTCGAACCCAGTCCGAGCGAACCGAGCGAACCGAGCGATCGGCACCGTCTCCCGATTCGGCGAGGTCGCCCTGGTCAGCGGTGTCGACCGGTGAGTGCACGGCGAGACGGTAGCAGCGCGGGCCCCGCTCAACCGGGCAGGCTGGTGCCGTAGCGACTCGGCTCCGCGGGCGACCGGCGATCTGTCAATCGAGTGCGCGGTCGAGTCAGCGGTCGAGTCAGCGGTCGAGTTCGCGGTCGAGTTCGCGGTCGAGTTCGTCGAACAACCACGGCCACACGACGGCAGCGCCGGGTCGTGTGTAGTGCACCCCGTCGTAGCGCGCCGGAATGCCGTCGATGGTGAGCTCAGCGTTGCCGTTCGGGCAGATCACCGACGACAACGCTTCGACCGACATGTCGTCTCGTTCGACGGCGACCTCTCGGATCAGTTCGTTCACTGCCGTCACCCGCTCGGGATCGGCGCGACCCGTCGTGCCCGGATTGGCTCCCATGCACGGAACGTCGAGGAAGACGACGGGAACCCCGGTCGTCGCGGCGGCGGTTGCGGCATCGTCGATCGCCTCGCGGACCGTGTCGCGCCATGCGTCGCTCGGGAATCGCAGGTCGGTGCCGTCGATGCGATGGTCGAGGACGATCCACGCGCCGATCATGACGACCACGACATCGGGTTGCAGGATTCGGGCGTACTCGGGCCACAACCCCACCCACCCGTCGCACTCGGCGTCCACGGAGTTCGGCTCGGACGACCCTGCATCGATCGTCATACCGGGGGTGATCGGGCAACCGAACTCGGCGAAGGCTTGGACGTCCCAGTTCGTACCCGCCGACGATTCGAACTGCTCGGCGAGCGTGAACGCGGCCGAGTCACCGAACAGCAACAAGCGACGTGGTTCGGTCGTATCGCCGTCGGACTCGACCGACGGGCTGGACGATGACGTGATCGACGAATCGGTTCGCGGAACCGTGGTGGAGCCTGTGACCCGATCCTGCGCAGGCGAGACGGGAGGGGTCGCAAGCTCGTCGAGCTGCGGAAAGGACGCGTCGGATCGTCCCAGATCGCGGCTCGTGGGTGGGACGAGCCACACCAATCCGACGAGGCCGACAGCGAGTGCGCCGGCGCTCCAGGCAACGACGGTGCGCACCGGTGGCGCGGTCGATCGGCGTACCGGTGTCTCGATCAGACGGTGGCTGAGCTCGGTGAGCGCCAGCGTGACGACCACCGTCAGCGTGACCAGTGACCAGCGGCCCAACTCACCGCCGGTGGCCGGGTCGATGAAGATGATGACGGGCCAGTGCCACAGATAGATGCCGTAACTCCGACGTCCGATCCAGACGAGCGGCGCTGCGCCGAGCCATGCGAGACCGCTTCCCGCCGAGGTCGTCGTGGTGCCGAGCACGACGATCGCGGTGAGCACCGAGACGACGAGCAGTCCACCTCGATAGAGCCAGGCCGAGTCGTCCTGCGCGAACACGGCCACCGTCACCAGGAGCGCCAAGGCGACGACGAACGGCATCCGGAATCGGCTCGACGACACGACGACGCCGATCCGTGGAGCGGCATGCAGCAACCATGCAAGTGCTGCACCGACCAACAACTGCTGGGCGCGCGTGTCGGTGCCGAAGTACACGCGAGAGGGATCCGACGGATCGAACAGGACCGCCATCAACACCGCCGAAGCGAC
>JANPKU010000119.1:0-13278 GCA_031426215.1 Actinomycetes bacterium | reverse complement strand
CGCGTCGTTCGCAGCCGGACCCTTCTTCGCGTCCTTGCGAGCACCCTTCTTGGCGTCCTTGCGCGCAGGCTGCTGACGCAGTGGCTTCGGCTTGGGTGTACCGGCAGGAACCTCGACACCGAGCAGCGCAGCGATCTGGGGGAGTGCCGGACCGAGGCGCACCATCGTGGAGCGAAGGTCGTCGGTGATCGTCGTCGGGGGCACCGTCGGCGTGACGAGCGTACGCACCGGCGAGAAGGCCACCGCCTCCAGCACGGCGATCCATCGATCAGCCAGATCATCGGGCAGCAACGCTGCGGTGGCGGCCTCGCTGAGACGGCGGGCGAGTTCGGGCGGGAACATCACGCCGGCCTTGGGCGGCTGGGACGACAACCGCAGCGCCCGAATAATCCGTCCCACCCCGAGAGCAGCATCGATGTCACCGAACCAGAGCAGCAGTTCTTCTTCCTGCTTGCGCACCAGTGACGCGCGGAGCTCCTCGGCCAGCGCTCGGCTCGTTTCATCGCGAGCGACGTTCGAGTCGTCACTGGCCGCCACGACACTGCGGAGATCGCGTAGATCGAGGTGTTCCATCTGTCGTTGTGCTGCCTCGGCCCGGTCGAGCCACTCGGCGACGCGCAGTTTCGGCAGCAGATCTTCGGCCATCTTGACGACGCCGGCCTCTGGCATCGTCGGCTTGCCTTCGGCCTCGAGCTTGACGTTGTCCTCCTTCACGCGTGCACGCACCGCCGGGATGCCCTGGAGGGCGAGTTCGGCGATCGGGCGCTGCTCTTCGGGGAGCGCAGCGAGGACCTCGTTGCGTCGCGCTTTACCGGGCCGCAAGCGCTTGGGCTTGGGGCGCTGGGGGATCTCGGGCGGGGCGTCGAAGTGGGGTCGACGCGGTTCGTTGCGCCGTCCGCCCTCGCCGGACCGTCCGCCGTCACCGGGGCGACCTTCACCCGAACGGCCGTCACCGGAACGGCCGTCACGCCTGTTGCGCCCGTCGCGCTTGCCCCGACCGTCACGATCGCCGCGCCCATCGCGATCGCCGCGATCCGACCGGTCGCGCTTCGCTCGCGTCTCGATGACGGCTTCGAACGGCCGCTCGCTCGGGAGGAGCTCGAGCACGTTGGCGTCGCCCGCCTTTTCGCGGCCCCTCACGATCGATTGGATCTCGATGCCATCGAGCATCTGCTCGACCTCGACCTTGAGCAGGTCGCCCACGGTCGAACCTGCGGGGAGGATCGAACTGTCGACGACTCCGTTCGGCTTTTTGGCGCCAGCGGCGCGCCAGGTCCAAGAGCCATCGGCGAGCGCGCTCGTCAGCTCGATATCGATCCGTCGGGACATCCCGGCAACGGTACCGGTTCAGCGACGGAGAACTCCAACGAAGTCCACCCGGGCGGGTACGGTGCGGCGCCATGGCTGTGTACGCGCTGGGGGATCTGGTCCCGATCATCCACCCTGACGCGTTCGTCCACCCCGATGCGGTGATCATCGGGTCGGTCACCATCGGTGCCTTGTCGTCGGTGTGGCCGGGCGCCGTGCTGCGCGGCGACGGTGGCCACATCCGGATCGGCGAACGCACGAGCGTCCAGGACAATGCCGTGCTCCACACGACCGAACGGTGGCCAACCGTGGTCGGTGACGGCTGCGTACTCGGTCATCTGATCCATCTCGAAGGCTGCACGATCGAAGACGAGGTGCTGATCGGCAACGCGGCGATGGTGCTGCACCGCTCGGTGATCCACACCGGCGCGATCGTGGCCGCCAACTCGGTGGTGCTCGACGATGTCGACGTCCCTGCGGGCGCGCTGGCCGCAGGTTCACCGGCGGTGATCAAGCCCGGGCGTGTCGATGTCGAGGTCATCCGCTCGGGGGCCCGGCACTACGTCGAGCGCATCGGGCAGTACCGCACCTCGTTGCGACGTCTGGACTGATTGTCGTGCGGGCGTTCGTGGTGGTCGCAGCCGACAGCGACGTCGAAGCTGCCGGCGACGTGCTGTGGCAATTGGGGGTGCGTGCGATCGAAGAACGACGAGGAGATCGCACCGGCACGGTCGAGTTGTGGACCGCAGTGGGTGACGAACACGAGGCGATCGAGCGGGCGGTGGCGTCGTTGCGGGGACGCTGGGCGCATCGTGTGGTCGAGCTCAGCGACGTCGTCGACAAGGCCGCGAAGACATGGCGTGACTTCGCCGCGCCGATGTGGGTGTCTGACGATGTCGTGATCGTGCCGGCGTGGCAGGACGTCGACGTGTCTTCGTTCACCGTCCCACCGCTGGTGGTGCGTATCGAGCCGGGCGGGGCCTTCGGTCTCGGTGACCACCCGACGACACTGCTGTCGCTCCGGGCGCTGCGGCGACTCCTCGACAGCCGATCGGCTCCGCTCGGAGATGCCGGTCACGATGTCATCGACGTGGGGTGCGGCACCGGCGTGATTGCGGTGACTGCAGCACTGTTGACGAATCGGTGGGTACGAGCCGTCGATGTGGCCTCGCCGGCCGTGGAGGCGACGATCGCCAACGCGACCCGCAACGGAGTCGAACAACTGGTCGAGGTCGATACGACCGATCTCGTCGACATCGCGGCCGAGTACGACGTGGTGGTCGCGAACATCCTCGCACCGATCCTCGTCTCGCTTGCCGCCGATCTGCGTCGTGTGACCCGCACCGGTGGTCGACTGGTGATCAGCGGCATCCTCGCCGAGTCACATCAGCATGTGCTCGACTCGTTGGCCCCGATGGTGGTGGTTCGTACCGACGTGCTCGACGGGTGGGCCTGCGTCGAACTCCGCCACCCTCATCGCTGAATCAGGCCGTGGATGTCGGTTGCGGTCGGGATCGATGGCACGGCCCCGGCGACGGTGGTGGCGAGCGCGCCGGCCGCTGCCGCGTAGCGAACGGCGTCACGAAGGTCATCGCCAGCGGCGAGCCGCGCGGCGAGCGCACCGCAGAACGCATCTCCGGCGCCAGTCGTGTCGATCGGATCGACGTCGAACGCATCGACCGACCACATCACAGCATCCGGTGAGTCGGCGGATCGTTCGGTCACGGTGACACCGGCCGCACCTCGGGTCACCACGACAGCACCGATGCCGCTGCTCAGCAGATGATCGACACCGCCGAGCAGTTCGACCTCGTGCTCGTTCGGGACCACGATGTCGCAGAGCGACAGCAGTTCGTGGGCGAGGCCGCCGACCGGTGCCGGGGACGGGTTCAGCATGGTTCGGATCCCGGCGGTGCGGGCGGCAGTGAACGCGGCGATGGCGGTGGCGAGCGGGACCTCGAGCTGGGCCAGGAGCACCGTGGCAGGGCCGATCGCGGGAAGCGTTTCGAAGCGGGCCAGTTCGTTGGCGCCGGGAATCACCACGATGGTGTTCTCACCCCGGGCGTCGACGGTGATGACAGCCCGACCGGTTCGTGCGCCAGTAACGACTGCGACCCGTGACACGTCGATTCCTTCGCTCTCGATCACGTCGACCAGGTTTCGTCCGGCGTCGTCGTCACCGAGTGCCGCGATGATCGTGACCGCAGCGCCCGATCGGGAGGCCGCAACCGCCTGGTTCAGGCCCTTGCCGCCCGGATGCTGGGCGAAGTGTGAGCCGAGCACCGTCTCGCCCGGTCCCGGGAGACGAGTCGTGGTCGCGACCAGGTCGAGGTTGGCGCTGCCGACGACCACCACGTCGCACGAGACGGGCAGAGAAGCCTCGTTCAGCTCGCGCGAGCGCGGATGCCGATGGGGGCGATCAGGCGGAACCCAGCGGCGTGGCGCGCGTCCTCGGACTCGCCGCCCCAGAACCCGTATTCGTGGTTGCGCCGGGCGAATTCGACGCACTCGACGCGCACCGAACAACCTGCGCACACCTCTTGAGCGGTTGCTTCGCGGCGCTCGCGAGCTTGCGGACGCTCGGCTGCTGTCGGGAAGAACAAGTGTGTCAATCCCTTACAGGCGCCGTGACGCATCCAATCGTCATCGGTTGCGATGCGGTCGAGTTCAATGGCCGACATGGACACACCCCCGTGTGTTTTCGTTGCCCGTCTCTGAGCCGGTTGACCCTGAGCGGCCCGCAGACTAAATCGAATCAATCACCGAGTCAATTGCATCAAGCAAGGAATTCCGGGAATCTTGTTGTCTGCTGTTCCGCAGTGGTCAAGGTGCTGTCAGCAGCTCGACGCCGCGGGCGAACGTCGCCACGTCGTCGGCCGTGGTGTCCCAGGCGGTCATCCAGCGCACCTGGTTCACGCTGACGTCCCAGTCCCAGAAGAAACACCAGTCACGCAACTCGGAAATGACGTCGGGAGCGAGCCTCGGAAACACGCTGTTGACCGCTGGGGGAGTGTCGAGTTCCACGCCGTCGAGGTCGTGTGTCAGCCGGTAGAGCTCAGCGGCCATGGCGTTGGCGTGCGCTGCGAGGTCGATCCACAGGTCGTTGTCGAGGATCGCATTGAACTGGGCGGCGAGAAACCTCATCTTCGACGGCAACTGCGTCACCTGCTTGCGGACGTACTCCGAGCCGACGCCAGCAGCAGGGGACAGGAAGATCACGGCTTCGGCCCCCAGGAGCCCGTTCTTTGTACCACCGAAGCTGACGGCGTCGACACCCGCGTCGATCGTCATGGCTCGCAGTGCGGCCCGCGAGCCACCGAGGGCGGCGGTCGCATTGGCGATGCGGGCCCCATCGAGGTGCACGAGCATGCCGAGCGCGTGAGCCTGATCGCACAGCGCTGCGATCTCGTCGGCGCTGTAGAGCGTGCCGAGTTCGGTCGCCTGGGTGATCGACACGACGCCGGGCTGTGCGTGGTGCTGGACGCCTTGCACGTGCGCAAGTTCGGCGAGCTGTTCCGGCACCAGCTTCGCCTCGGGTGACGGCAGGTCGATGAGCTTGGTGGCCAACGCTCGCTCGGGGGCCCCGGTCTCGTCGACGGCGATGTGGGCCCAGTCGGTGCACACGACGGCATGGTTCGGCCCAGGCTGCGAACCCAGCAGCGTGGCGAGGGCCAGAATGTTCGCACCGGTGCCGTTGAGGGTGAGGCGGGTCGTGACGTCGGCTCCGAAGAGATCTCGGAATCGCGCCGAACACTCGCGAGTGTGGTCGTCGTCGCCGTAGGCCAGGGCGTGGCCTTCGTTGGCGGAGATCACTGCGGCGATCACCGCCGGGTGGGCGCCGGCGGCGTTGTCGCTCGCAAAGGCTGCCGATGGAGGCGGGGGAAGCATCGTCACGGGGCGAGTCTCCCAGATCACGTGGCGTTCGAGGCAGGCGACGTCCGGAAGATCCTCCCCTCCCACAACGCCCATAATCTTCGTTATGACATATTCGTCAGGATCCCCTGGACGATGTCCCCCGGGTGAGCCACACTGGGCGCTTCCCCACCGTCGAAGCGTTCTCCGAGCGTGTCGGATGCGTTGCGACGGACCACACTGTCTCGACCAAGCTGAACCTCACGTAGAGATTCAGACGGCTTCTTGAAGAACCTGTTCGTCGAGGCCGACAATCTGATCGTGCAAGGAGTTCTCGAAATCGTGAAAAACTCTCGTCGTCACCCAAAACCACAGTCTGTCCGCTCCGGCGCGCTGGTGAGGTGTCTCTCGGTAGCGACCATCGCCGGACTCGCGTTTGCAACGGTGCCGATGGTGGTGGCGGCTGCTCCCCCGGCATTGCAGGCTCCACTTCTCCCCCAGGCTGTCGTCGGACTCCGCCAGGGCGCCAACGGCGCCGATGTCTCCGCGCTGCAACAAGCGTTGATCGCCGCAGGGGTCTCGGTGCCCGGAGGTGCCGACGGGTATTTCGGTCCTGCGACGAAGTCCGCACTGACCGCCTACCAGTCCCGGTCGGGGCTGACGACGACCGGCCAGGTCGACGACGCAACCGCGGCTGCGCTCGGTCTCACGGCGCCGGCGCCCGCAGTCGCCGCATCATCAGGACTCGCGATTGGTTCGCAAGGCGACTCGGTGAAGGAGCTCCAGACCGCATTGATGGCCTTCGGGGTGTTCGTGCCAGGCGGGGCTGATGGAGTGTTCGGTCAGGCAACCAAGACCGCCGTGTCGAACTTCCAGCGATGGAACGGGCTGGCCGTCACCGGTGAGGTCGACGCAGCCACTTCATCCAAGCTCAAGCTCGGGACGGCGCCGGCGGCACCAGCCGCACCCGCAGCTGCGAGCCCGCAACCGACGGCAACTGCGTTCGTGGGCATGGCGGTCGGAGCACGAGGAGACAACGTCAAGGTCCTCCAGCGTGCGTTGATCGCTGCCGGTATCGCCGTGCGCGGTGGCGCCGACGGCGTGTTCGGGCCCGCGACTGCTGCGGCCCTTTCGAGCTACCAGCAGGCCAACGGGCTCGGCGCCACGGGTGTAGTCGACGATGCGGTGGTCACGAAGCTGGCGTTGACCCCAGGCGCTCCCGCTCCGGCACCGGCTCCGGCTCCGGCTCCCGCTGCAGGAGCCTCGTATGTCGGCCTCACCGTCGGATCGAACGGTGCGCTCGTCAAAGACCTGCAACGTGCACTCGTCCAGGCCGGGCTCACGCTTCGCGGAGGTGCCGACGGAGTGTTCGGCAACATGACCAAGGCGACACTCGTGCAGTTCCAGCAGTCGCAGGGACGTGAACAGACCGGTGTGGTCAGCGATGCCGATTCGGCAGCACTGTCACTCGGAACGGCGGCGGCCCCCCAGGGCATTGCCAGCCAGGTCGGCTTCGCCGTGTACGGCGAGCGCGGCGACCGGGTCAAGGCGCTGCAACAGTCGCTGCTGAATGCCGGGCTGAGCTTTCCCGGCGGCGCCGACGGCGTGTTCGGAGCGAGCACTGCTGGAGCGATTCTCGCCTTCCAACGCCGTGAGGGACTTCCGGCCACCGGCAAGATCGACCAGGCGACCGCCGACCGACTCGGGAGTGCGCCTGCTCCGGCACCCACTCCCCCGACAGCCGTCGGCATCGCCCTCGACGTGTTCCCGGTGCAGGGAAAGTGCTGGTTCGGCGACACGTGGCAGGCCCCACGCGGCGGCGGACGCACCCACGAGGGCGTCGACATCATCGCCGCACGTGGCAACCTGCTGTACGCGGCGGTGTCGGGCACGATCTCGAAGGTGTACATCGACATGCCCGGGTCGCGCGCCGGCAACGGGTTGCGCATCTCCCAGGACAACGGCACCTACATCACGTACCTGCACATGGACACCATCGCCGAAGGCATCGGGGTCGGCGTGCCCGTCACCGCCGGACAAGTGGTCGGCACGGTGGGCACCACCGGGAACTCGGCGACCCCGCACCTGCATTTCGAGGTGCATCCTGGCGGGGGCGCCGCAGTGAACCCGTACCCGCTGGTCAAGCCGATCGACGCATGCAGCGTCACCACACCGCGATAGAACCACGCCAGAAGCACCCTGTGGTGAGCGGGCAGGCACTACGCTGCGCTCACAACTGAATCGCCGTTCCACCCGAGCGGGAGAGTCGTGACCACGCAACCTGTGGGCGCGACGCCGAAGGAGCAACCTCCCCGGAATCTCTCAGGCCCACGGACCGCTGGGGTGAGGCATGCTGGAAAGCGTCGGCAGGTGTCGAGTCGACCGACTTGTGACGACACCTGACGGCCACCGACGGGGAAAGCCCGGGTCCGCCCGGTCGAAACTCTCAGGTACCGATGACAGCCGGGGAAGGTCCCACCCACAGCAGGAGGCTTTCCCGTGTCCGATCACATCTCCCAGCGAGTTCCCCAGCCCATCCGTTCGCTCGGTGAGCTGATCGAGCCCGACGAATTCACCCGCCGCCACGTCGGGCCATCCGTTGAGGATGTCGCCGTCATGCTCGATGCGATCGGAGTCGAGACCGTCGAGGAACTGTTGTCGCAGACGATGCCGTCGACGATCCGTTCCGAGACCCCACTCGAGCTTCCCGGCGGAGTCCCCGAGGCGGAAGCACTCGAGCGTCTCCGGGCGATCGCCGGACGCAACCAACGGGTGACGAGCCTGATCGGAATGGGCTACACCGGCACCATCACTCCCCCGGTGATCGCTCGCAACGTGCTCGAGAACCCGGCCTGGTACACCGCATACACGCCGTATCAACCTGAGATCAGCCAGGGCCGACTCGAAGCATTGCTCAACTTCCAGACCTTGATCACCGAACTCACGGGGCTCGACGTCACCAATGCGTCGCTGCTCGACGAGGCGACTGCTGCCGCCGAGGCGATGACGATGGCGCGGCGCCAATCGAAGTCGCCGTCGGACCGTTTCGTGGTCCATCACGACACCCATCCACAGACCATCGCCGTGTTGCGCACCCGAGCAGAACCGGTCGGTATCGATCTCGTCGTCGGTGACCTCGATCAACTCGGTCAGGGCGACGGTCTGTTCGGTGCACTCTTCAGCTTGCCGACCTCGACCGGAGCGGTGCGCGACTGGTCTGGCGCGATCGATCAGGTGCACGACCTCGGTGGCATCGCCGTGGTGGCAACCGACCCGCTCGCCTGCCTGCTCACCACTCCCCCAGGCCAGCTCGGTGCCGACATCGCCGTTGGATCTGCACAACGATTCGGTGTGCCGATGGGTTTCGGTGGACCCCACGCCGGATTCCTCGCCGCCCACGAGGAGGCGGCGCGCTCGATGCCGGGCCGCATCGTCGGCGTCAGTGTCGACACCGAGGGGCGCCCGGCGCTGCGGCTCGCGCTGCAGACACGCGAGCAGCACATCCGGCGCGAAAAGGCCACGTCGAACATCTGTACGGCCCAGGTGTTGCTCGCCAACATCGCCGGGCTCTATGCGGCGTGGCACGGGCGCGACGGTCTGGTGCGCATCGCCGAGCGGGTCCAGCGCCTCACGTCGATCGCCGCCGCAGGCCTCCGGGCCGGCGGTGTCGAACTGCGCAATGATTCGTGGTTCGACACGCTCTCGATCACCGTCGACTCGGCGGACGCTGCCGTGGCTGGCGCCCTCGTCGCCGGGTTCAACATCCGCCGACTCGCCGACCACCAGGTGGGCGTCACCTTCGACGAAACCACCACACCGACCCAGGTGCGCGACATCGTGCGGGCACTCGGGGGTCAACCCATCGCCGAGAGCGAGTACGACACCGCAGTCGACGGGCTCGCCGAGACCCTCCGGCGCGTCGACGAGTTCCTCACGCAGTCGGTGTTCAAGCGCTACCACAGCGAACACGAGATGTTGCGCTACCTGCGCCGCCTCAGCGATCGAGATCTGGCTCTCGACCGCACGATGATCCCGCTCGGATCATGCACGATGAAGCTCAACGCCACCTCCGAGATGGTGCCGATCACCTGGCCCGAGTTCGCCGACGTTCATCCCTTCGCGCCGAGCAATCAGGTGGAGGGCTACCTCGAGCTGATCCACGACCTCGAAGCCCGCCTGGCCACGATCACCGGCTATGACGCAGTGAGCTTGCAGCCCAATGCCGGCAGCCAGGGTGAGTACGCCGGACTGCTTGCCATCAGGGGGTATCACCGTTCGCGCAGTGACGTCGACCGCACTGTGTGCCTGATCCCATCGAGCGCCCACGGCACCAACGCCGCAAGTGCCGTGATGGCGGGGATGGACGTCGTGGTCGTCGCATGCGACGATCGTGGCAACGTCGATCTCGGCGACGTGCAGGCAAAGATCGACCAGGTGGGCGACCGGCTCGCAGCGATCATGATCACCTACCCCTCCACTCACGGCGTATTCGAGGCCAGTATCGGAGAGCTGTGCGCACTGATCCATGATGCTGGCGGCCAGGTGTACGTGGACGGGGCGAACCTCAACGCCCTCGTCGGCCACGCCCGCCCCGGACACTTCGGTGCCGATGTGAGCCACCTCAACCTCCACAAGACGTTCTGTATCCCCCACGGTGGCGGTGGCCCGGGTGTCGGCCCCATCGGTGTGGGCGCCCACCTCGCGCCATTCCTGCCCGGTCACCCCTTGCGTGACGACCAGCCGGTCGGAGCGGTGTCGGCCGCGCCGTTCGGGTCGGCGGGGATCCTGCCCATCCCGTGGATGTACATCGAGATGATGGGCGCCGCTGGACTGACCGCCGCAACGAGCGTGGCGATCGTGGCAGCTAATTACGTTGCCGAGCGTCTCGACCCGTACTTCCCGGTCCTGTACCGCGGCGACCATGGTCGAGTTGCGCACGAATGCATCCTCGACCTGCGCGACATCACCAAGACCACCGGGGTCACCGTCGACGACGTCGCCAAACGATTGATGGACTATGGCTTCCACGCTCCGACGATGAGTTTCCCGGTCGCGGGCACCCTGATGGTGGAACCCACCGAGAGCGAGAGCCTCCGTGAACTCGACCGGTTCTGTGACGCGATGATCTCGATTCGCGCCGAGATCGATTGCGTCGTGCAAGGCGAGTGGCCGCTGGCAGAGAGCCCGCTGCGTCATGCGCCCCACACCGCCGAGGACCTGCTCGGCGACTGGGATCGGCCCTACCCGCGGGCACTCGGTGCCTTCCCGGTCGTCGGTCTTCGTGCGCAGAAGTACTTCCCGACGGTGTCGCGAATCGACGGAGCCCAGGGTGATCGCCATCTCGTGTGCTCGTGTGAGCCGCTGGAGGCCTACGCCACTGCACTAGCGTGACCGCAATGCCAGACGACCGCTCCGACCCGTTGGCCGATCTGTTCACGCTGCTCGCAACGCCGCTGTCCGGAACGATGCGCTCGATCGAGCAGTTCCGCAAGGGCGTCGACGAGTTCTTGAAGGGTGTCGAGAACTTCAACCGCACGATGGAGAACCTGAACGAGACCACCGAGCGGATCAACTCGTTGGTCGCCGAAGTGGAACAACCGCTTCGAGCGGCGATCCCTCAGGTGAGTCGCACGGTCAAGGCCGCCGACGAGATGATGCAAGTGGTCAGCGGTCCCGCGATGGCAGTGGCGCCCGGGTTGAATCGGCTTGCCGAAACACTGTCGACACCGGCGTTCCTTCAGCTACCCGCACAGATCGGCAACTTCTCCGATGTGCTCGACGAGGTGGCCCGACGCCTGGCTCCCCTCACCCACCTCGCCGAGTCGGCCGGCGGGCTGTTCGGCGGCTTCCGCATCCCTGGCAGTCGTCCACCCGCTGCGGCCGAGCCAGCAGTGGCCGAACGCAGGCCGGTCGAGCAGCCCACTGCCAAGAACGTCGCTACCAACAAGGCGCCTGCCAAGAAGGCCACGGCCAAGAAGACGCCCGCCAAGCGACCTGCAGCGAAGAAGCAGCCCGCGAAGAAGTAGCCCGTGAAGGTCACCGACGTCAGTCGGCCACGCTGGACGGCCGAGCCGGTTCAGCTGGGCGGCGTCGGATCCGGATCGGCCCCTTGGCGGTGGATGGGTCGACGATTCGCCCACCCTGGGTGATGTCGACCTTGCCGGCGGCTTCGAGTCGACGGGCTGCTGCTCGTGCGGGTTCCATCAGGTTGCGCCACTCGTCGCCGCCCACCGCCCGTGCCGCCTCGGACGGGCAGATCGTCGCACCGGCCACACGGTGGTCGAGCAGTTCCAGAATCGACGACTCGAGCGCACGGTCGGCGACACTTGGACGGGTGCGGCGGCACCGCTCGGAGCAGTATTTGACCTCGTCGAAGCTGCGAGCCCACTTCTTGCGCCACTCGATCGTTCGCCCGCACGATTCGCACCGCTTCGAATCGGGGACAGCCATCTCGTTGCCTGAAGTCTGATCGGCGTCGCGACGTCAGCGACGAACGAACGGCGTCGCCGCGATGCGGCCTGGCAGGTCCTTGCCTCGGACGTCGATCACCACAGCGGACCCTTCGGGCAGGTCCGGTGGCACGAAGCCCAGGGCGATTCCGTGACCGAGGACCGGCGAGAAGTTCCCGCTGGTCACCTCACCCACGACGGCGCCGTCGATCGAGATCGCGCAACCAGCGCGAGCGGGCCGTCGCCCCTCGGTGGCGATGCCGACGAGATGACGCCCGATGCCGCGATCGCGCTCGGCGAGCGCAGCGTCGCGACCGACGAACGCCGGCTTGTTCCAGGCAACAACCCAACCGAGACCGGCCTGCAGTGACGTGATGCCGGCTCCGAGCTCGTGGCCGTGGAGTGGCAGCGCAGCCTCGAGTCGCAACGTGTCGCGGGCTCCGAGGCCTGCGGCGGGAACACCAGCGTCGCCGAGCGCTCGCCACAGCTCGCTCGCTACCTCGACCGGCACAGCGATTTCGACGCCCTCCTCGCCGGTGTAACCGGTGCCGGCAACGGTGCAGGTAGCACCGTTCCAGTCGACGACGGCCACCCGGAAGCGACCAACAGCACCAGCGTCGGGGCACACGGTGGACACCAGCGCCTTCGCGTCGGGGCCCTGCACGGCGATGATCGCCCGCCGATCGGTGATGTCGACACCGCCGAGTGCGGCCCGCACGCCATCGGTGTTCGAGGCGTTCGGCATCACGTCGAACGCTTGAGGGTCGTCGGGGCGCCACCACACGATGATGTCATCGGCCACCGACGCGTCGTCGGCATCGAGCAGGTGCGTGTACTGCGCCCGCCCCGGCGCGACCTTGGTGAGATCGTTGGTGAGCGTCGACTGCAACCGTTCGAGGGCGTCAGACCCCTCGACGCGCACGGTGCCGAGGTGCGACACGTCGAACATCACCGCACGACGACGACATGCAAGATGCTCGTCGATGGTGCCCGACGGGTACGCGATCGGCATCTCCCAACCGCCGAACTCGACCATCGAGGCGCCGAGCGCCCGGTGTTCGGCGGCGAGCGGTGACTGCTCGAGTGTCATCCGATCCGACGGGTGGCGGCGGCGATCGTGAGGTCGTTGGTCGGATCGATCGCAACCGGAGCGAGATCGGCCTCGAGCTCGTCACGGACGCCACCGAGCGACAGCACGTTCAGCACGCCCTGACCGTTCTTCAGCACGTCGACGAGCTGCTCGCCGTCGCACAGCATCACGCTTCCTCCATCGATCACGATGTGGGCAGCGGCGATGTCGGTGGTGACGTGCTGGCGGAGATAGTTGAAGACCTTGCGGACCTGTTCGAGCTTGATACCGGCGTCGAGCAGCTTCTTGATCGCCTTCAACTCCAGCAGATCGTTGTACGAGTAGCTCCGGCGACTTCCGCTGCCCGTTGCGTCGCTGAGCGACGGCCGAATGAGGTCGGTGCGGGCCCAGTAATCGAGCTGTCGATACGAGATCCCGACCACTTTCGCCGTCTGCGTGCCGCTGTAGCCCAGATCGGCGGTGAGGCCCTCTGCATTCTTCTCGTTCACGTGCATCCTCCGGTTCGTCTCGCCCAACATCACGAACGTGCCAGGAGCTCGTCGCGCATCACACGGCCGTAACTACGTTCATGTGAGATCG
>JANPKU010000118.1:0-74534 GCA_031426215.1 Actinomycetes bacterium | reverse complement strand
GAATGTTGTAGATCCCGGGGGCGAGTTCATCGGCCGGGTCGATCGGTACGTCGGGTGACGCCGGGCCTGCCCAATCGATGCCGCAACACGCAAGGTACGACAGGCTCGGGAAGGGCGTCGTGGCGGCGGTCCAGCCGACGGAAGTCGAATCCGGCTGTATGGCCCCGGGCTGATCGATACGGGTCATCGTGCCACTCTCGAAGGTGAGGAGGAAGCCGAATCCACCGCTGAACAGGAAGCCCTCGGGGGCTGACGGTGACGGTGTCGCACCGTTGACGAGGGCGAGCAGTTCCGTGCCCGAGATGCGGTAACTGGCCTCGCTGCTGATGTCTCGTACCGAGATGGGGACCTCAGTGACGGCTACGTCGAGCTGACCGACCGGCCCATTGAAGTCCGTCCCGAACGGTGTGCACACGCCAGGCGAGTCGCCGCCAAACCGCATTGCGCAGTCGTCACCCGAAAAGGCCTGGAGGACATCGAATCGGAGCTGCAACGGATCGTCTGGCCCAACCCCTTCGTGGAGGTACGCGAAGTAGACGCCGTTGTAGTCCTGGCCCGGCGCCGGAACTGGTTCGGTCGTTCCCGGAAAGAGTGGAGCGACGGTGACCTCGTACTCGTCACGCGGTGCCGACTCCACCGACGTGACCGGCTCAGGGCTGCCCCCGGTCTCGACGCGGATCGTGTCCTGCGGGAACGTCTCCGGCGCCACCGTTGTCTCCACCAACTCCGTCGCAGCGGGTTCGCCTGAGGTGGTGATGGTCTGAGTGCCGCCGTTACGTTGCGCGAAGACGACGACGCCGACTGCTGCGACGAGCAGGACTGACGCCGCCGTCGCAAGCACTCTGGAAGCTCGAGGATCGCGGCGGGTCAACGACAACACCTTGCGACTCGGAGCCGAGGGCGGGGGCGGAGCGGCGTTGACCAATTCATCGAACGCACGGCGGATCTGGTCGTCGAGGTCGTTCATCGAAGGAGCGCTTTCATTCGGCGGCGAGCGGTCTGGGACTCGCGCTGGACGGTTCGGGTCGAGAAGTCGAGACGATGAGCCGTCTGTGCGACGTCGAGGTCGAGCCAGTACAGGCAGAACAGCACCGCCCGTTGGCGTGGGGACAGCGTGTTCATGACGGCGAGCAGCTCGGGCCGGATACCGACGTCGGTGGAGTTGGCGGTCTCTCTGGATGCGACTTCTCGCCGTCGTCGCCGGCTGTTGCTGCGGTGGCGGTCACGGACCTGGTTCAACACGGCCTGGTAGAGATAGGCCCGACGGTCCTCGATCGACGGCCAGCGCGATGATGCGAATGCCGAAGCGAATGCGTCCGCAACAACGTCGTCGGCGTCGGTCGGGCCCGCGATCGCAGCGGCGTAACGAGTCAGCTCGGCGGCGTAGTCCCGAAAGGTCGCTTCATCGTCGGTCATCGTCATCGATCGCATCGCAGCTGTAACGGCGCCGACGACCAATCGGCGCCAAAGTTTCCGCTCGCCTCCTCGGTGGTCGCGCCCGCGCACTGGGACATCGACGCACGAATCAATGACATGTTCCCATTCATATCGCCGAACATGATCGAGAGTTCTCGGCCCTCGGTTACGGCCGGCGAGCCGGTCAGGATGCGGTGGAGTCTGGCCGGACTCGTCGAGAACGACGCGGGCACCCACGCCGATCGAGTTGCCGGGTCGCAACACGTCGAGGAGTCCTGCTGCAGCGGTGCTGGCGACGACGACGTTCGCCGACGATCGTCGGCACCGGGGGCGACAGCTCACGGCGCACAGTCCGGCGGCGGATGCGCACCGGGATCACACTCACACCGAGACAACCAATCGCGAGAGCGAGCGACGCCGCTGCCCACCACAGCCGGGGGTCACTCGGCCGGTCCTCGATGACGTCTCGAAGCACCAAGACGAAACGGTCGACCAGGTCGGCTGATTCTTCCCGAAGCGCAGGAAGACCATCAGTCTCCGCCCCCTCGGCGAGGGTCTCGATGACGTTGTCCCGGTAGACCGTCAGACGGTCGGAAACTTCAGCGAATCGAGTATCCAGACCCGGCAACGACCGCACGATGCGACCGGTCAGCTGGAGATCCAGACCGAGTTCAGGTCCGCCGTCGCTCAGCGTCGCCCACGAAATCACCAGGAGATCGAGGTGTGCCAGCGTCTGCTCCGATCCGGCGCCGGGCTCGGCAACAGCTCGCTCGGTACCGGCGAGCACCACCGCCGACAGAGCCCGCTCGCGTCTCAACATGTCGACGTGCAACGCGACTACTTGCTGATCGGCTCGCCAACCGAGCGCCAGGAAAACGGCCAGTGCAGTCGCCAGGGCCGAGAACGCGAACGGGCCGAGCCGGATCGTCGATGCGACGAGCCGCCGGCACACCACGCTTCCCGAACCGCCGACATCCACCTCACGCGCCCTCGTCGCCGTCATTCGCAAAACTGTCCGTCCGACATGTCCGATGACCAGTAGGCCAGCGAAGTCGCCATCGGCACGCGTGGCCGCCCGATCCTGATCTGCGAGACGGCCACGGCCTCAGCGCACTGGATCACTGTCGCGGCCACCGGTCGAATTCGATCGACACCGATCCGTTCGACGAGATCGAAGCCCTGCTCGCGCCCTGATGAGCCAGTCGGTCGTCGAAGTTCGAGGACAGTCGAGTCAGCGATGTGGAAATTCCCCGCAGTGCAAGGGATTTCTCGTGCGCGAGGGGGGACTTGAACCCCCACGCCCTTTCGGACACCAGCACCTGAAGCTGGCGCGTCTGCCATTCCGCCACTCGCGCAAGTGGATCCCGAACGTTAGCGCTCCCGGTTGGTCTTGGCACGCGCGACAGCGCCGATGAGCGAACGGACCCGATACCGGCGCTTGGCTCATCACTGGCGGGAAGAACGGCGAAGCGATGAGCGAACAGACCAGATACCGGCGCTTCGCTCATCACTGGCGGGAAGAACGGCGAAGCGATGAGCGAACGGACCAGATACCGGCGTTTCGCTCATCACTGGCGAGAAGAACGGCGAGGCGATGAGCGAACGGACCGAATACCGGCGCTTCGCTCATCGCCGGCTGATCGTTGGCGCGGCGGCGCGAGGGGCTGGACGACGGTGGGTGGACCGGCGGGGCGAGTAGCCTGACGAGCCACCTATGGGATTGCAGTCGCTGGAGCAGCGTTTGGAGCGTATGGTCGACGGCGTGTTCTCTCGTCGCTCCAAGGGCTCGATACGTCCCATCGAACTCGGTCGGCGCCTCGTGCGCGAGATGGACGACCAACGCTCGGTCGACGTCAAGGGCCGACGTATCGTCCCCAACGACTTCACCGTGGTGCTCAGCGCCGTCGATCACACCAGCTTCAACGACATCGAGGACGCGCTCGTCTCCGAACTCGCAGAGGCCGCCCGCGAGTACGCCCGAGAAGAGGGCTACCACTTCATGGGACCCGTCAAGGTGCAACTCGCCGTCGACAACACTTTGCGCACCGGACGCTTCAACATCGTCAGCCAGCTCAAGCAGGCAGCAACCGGCCCCGGCATGGGGTCGCTCGTCCTCCCGTCCGGCCAACGCGTCGATCTCGACGGCGGCAAGGCCACCGTCGGTCGACTGCCCGAGTGCACGATCGCCATCAACGACAGCAACATCAGTCGCAACCACGCCGAAGTCTTTGCCAGCACCAGCGCCTACGTGGTCACCGATCTCGGCTCCACCAACGGCACCATGGTGAACGGCGTGAAAATCGTCGGCGAGCATCGTCTCCGCGACGGTGACATCATCAGCTTCGGCTCCACCCACGTCCGGTTCGAGGCGTCTTGACCGACCGGAGCATCAGCTCCCCGCCATGACCGATCAAGTTCTCACCATCTTGAAGTTCGTGCTCCTCGGACTGCTGTACCTGTTCTTCGTGCGGGTGCTGTGGGCGGTCTGGAGCGAGGTCCGCACGCCGAGTCGGCGTCCGATGATCGGCGCGCCCAGGCAGGCCATGAGCCCCGCTGCGGAGACCGTCCCGATCGGGCGTCCGGTGGCTGCGAGCGCTGGCGTCGGCACACCGCCTGCGGCGGCGAAGCGACTGAAAAAGCAGTCGAAGAAGCAGCGCGGACGAGTCGCCCGTCTCGTGATCCTCGAACCGAGGTCTCGGCGCGGTCTCACGGTGGCCCTCGACGGCGAGATCGTGCTCGGCCGCGAGCCGGGATGCGCGCTCATGATCGACGACGACGCCTACATCTCACAACGCCACGTCCGCTTCTACGACTACGACGGCCAACCGATGGTCGAAGATCTCGGATCCACCAACGGCACGTTCCACAACGGGTCCAAGCTCACGGGCAGCAAGCTGCTCCACCCGGGCGACCGGATACAGGCCGGCACGACGGTGATCGAGGCACAATGATCCCCTCATCGATGGAGACCATCTGGATGGAAGACGTCTGATGGCAGAGCTGCGCGTGGGGGCCTCCAGCCATACCGGCAGGATCCGACCTGAGAACGAGGACAACCTCCTCGTCACCGAGCGCCTGTTCGTCGTTGCCGACGGCATGGGCGGGCACGAGGCCGGCGAGATCGCGAGCCAGATCGCCGTGGATCGGATCGGCCAACTGCTCGGCGGCGACCAGCCGCCGGCTGCGCCTGACGTCGTCGAAGCGATCCGAGCCGCCAACGGCGACATCTTCCGTGCTGCGATCGCCAACCCCGGCCAGCACGGCATGGGAACGACGATCACTGCGATTGCCGTGATCACCGACGCGTTCGCCGGTCGCGCCGCTCCGAACATCGACCTGAGCAGTGACGTCGCGGGCCGAACCGACGACTCCCCGCCCGGCGACGTCACCCCGATCGTTCCCGCCGAGCCCAGCGAAGCACTGATGCTCGCCAATGTCGGTGACTCTCGCACGTACCTGTTCCGACAGGGCCGACTGCGCCGTGTCACCGTCGACCACAGCTACGTCCAGGAACTCGTTGCGACCGGACACATCACCGAAGACGAGGCTCGCGACCATCCGCGGCGCAACATCATCACTCGAGCCCTCGGCATCGAGCCCGAGGTGCGAGTCGACTGGTGGACGCTGCCGCTCATCCGCGGCGACCGATTCGTGCTCTGCAGCGACGGCCTCGTCGACGAGGTCGCCGACGTCGACATCGCGTCCACCCTCGAGATCGAATCCGACCCGCAGGTCGCAGCAGATCGCCTCGTCGAGAAGGCCAACGAAGCAGGGGGTCGCGACAACATCACCGTCGTCGTCGTCGACGTAATGGAGGGCGACGATCCACCCGACCCGACACAGGAGCTCGACCTGGCACCGGTCTGGGCCGAGGAAGGAACCGATCCGACCCCGGCCGGCACACTGCAGCTCGATCCCGATCCGACGTCGCCCGATTCGGCTGCAGAACTGGTCTCGGCCGAAACCGACGCCGCTCCGGTTCGTCGGGGTCGGGGTTTCACACACGTGGCCATTGGTTTCGCTCTCGCAGCTGCGCTCGTGGTGGCGTTCGTCGTGTTCTCGGCGTGGGCGCGCACCGGCTGGTTCGTGGCATTCGACGACGAGGACCAGGCGATCATCTACCAGGGTCGACCTGGCGGTGTGTTGTGGGTGAACCCCACGGCGAGGAACGCAGCCGGACCCGAGCGCACCGAGTTCGATCCTGCCGTTGCTGAGTCCATCGACTCCGAGCTGCGCTTCGACAGCTTCGAAGAGGCGGTCGAGTTCATCAACTCCGGAACCACGACGACCACCACCACCACGACGACCACCACGACGACAGTTCCGCCATCCACCACCGTGGCTGATGCAACACCGTCGACGACCGTCGCTGCCGGGGCGCCGAGCGGCGTGACCACCACCACCGGACCGTGACCGAGACCGCGGCACCCACCTGGTACGTCGAGGACGACGACATCGTCGTTCGACCCGATTCTCCGCTCGCGCGCAGCCGCCGAACCACCGAGCTCACGCTGCTGGTGATGGCGGCGCTGATCACTGGCGCGGCGTACACGATCACGGCGCTCGGGACGAACGCCGAGATCCCACCGGGGATCGTGATCTTCGTGGTGATCCTGTTGGGTCTGATCCTGTTCGCCCACGTCGTGATTCGCCTCGTTGCCCGAGGCGCTGACGGGACGCTGCTCCCGTTGGCAGCACTGTTGCACGGCGTCGGTTTCGTGATGATCACGCGGCTCGACGACGAGCTCTCCGGACTGCAGGCCACGTGGAGCCTGATCGCCATCGCTGCGTTCGTGGCCACCTTGCTCGTCGTGCAGCGTGCGAGCGATCTCGCGCGCTACAGCTGGGTGTTCTTCTTCAGTGGCGCGTTCCTCCTCCTGTTGCCCCTCGTGCCCGGCATCGGCCGCAACATCAACGGAGCGCGCATCTGGGTGAGCATCGGCCCGATCAACTTCCAGCCGGGCGAGTTCGCCAAGATCTTCCTCGCCATCTTCTTCGCGTCGTACCTCGCCGACCGCCGCGAGCTGATCGCGGCATCGACATGGAAGGTCGGCCCGTTCCATCTCCCCGAACCCCGCTTCATCGCGCCGATTCTGGCGGCGTGGGGTTTCGCAGTGGTGGTGATGGTGTTCCAGAAGGACCTGGGTTCGTCGTTGCTGTTCTTCACCTTGTTCGTGGTGATGATGTGGGTGGCGACCGAGCGGGTGGGCTACCTGCTGCTCGGTGCACTCATGTTCGTCGGAGCCGCGTACTTCTCCTGGACGCAGTTCAGCCACGTGCAGATCCGGGTCGACAACTGGATCGACCCGTGGTCCGACCCGCTCGACAAGGGGTACCAGATCATCCAGTCGCTGTACGGGCTCGCCGACGGTGGACTCACCGGCACCGGACTCGGCCGCGGCAACCCGGGCCAAGTGCCCGAGGCCCAGAACGACTTCATCTTCTCCGCCATCGGCGAGGAGTGGGGCCTGATCGGTGCCTCCGCGGTGCTGATGGCGTTCGTGTTGATCGTGGGCGCCGGCCTGCGCATAGCGCTGCGCACCGACCGCACGTTCGAGAAGCTGTTGGCCGTCGGCCTCACCACGATCGTCGGGATCCAGGGATTCATCATCATCGGCGGCGTCATCAAGGTGGTGCCGCTCACCGGCATCACCCTGCCGTTCGTGAGCTACGGCGGATCGTCGCTCGTTGCCAACTACGTGCTGCTGGCGCTGTTGATCCGACTGTCGGACGCGTCCGCCCGCCGACTTCGCGAACTGCCCGACGACCCCACCCCGTCAGAGCAGTGGAAGGCGTGGCGGCTCGGCCGCAAGCTGCGTCGTGACGAACGCAAGGCGGTGGCGTGAACCGTCAGATCCGCCAGCTCGCGCTCGGACTGATGGTCTGCTACGTCGTGTTGTTCGTCGCGCTCAACTACTGGCAGGTGGGTCGCAAGGAGGAGCTCGACGCGCGTTTCGACAACACGCGCCAGGTTCTTCGCGAGTTCAACCAGGCGCGCGGTCCCATCGTCACCAGCGATGGCATCGTCGCGGCGGTGTCGTCGCCGACGCCGCCGGGCTCACAGTACGAGTACCGCCGCGACTACCCGACCGGGGATCTCCTCGCCGACATCACCGGCTACTTCACGTTCGCGTTCGGATCGACCCAGGTGGAACGCGAGTACGGCGACCTGCTCACCGGTTCGACCGCTGAGCAACAGGTCCGTGGCTTGGGCGACCTCTTGACCGGTGGGACCGGCCAGACCGGCACGGTCGAGTTGGCCGTGCGCCACGACGCCCAGGAGGCCGCCAAGTTCCTGCTCGGTGGTCAGACCGGGTCGATCACCGTGATCGAACCGAGCACCGGTGCGATCCGGGCGATGTACAGCAATCCCACCTTCGACCCCAACACCTTCGTGAACGCCGATTTCGCCGAGGCCCAGGACACCATCACCGAACTGCAGAATGCACCCGGTGATCCGCTGCTGGCGCAGGCGTACCAAGAGCGGTACATGCCCGGCTCGACGTTCAAGGTGATCACCACCGGCATCGCCCTCGAGAACGGCGGAGCGAACCTCGACACCGTCTTTCCCGACGAGCGCGAGTGGGTACCGCCCCAGACCACCGACCCGATCCAGAACTACAACGGCAGCCTGTGCGGCGGAGACCTGGCGACGGTGTTCGCCCGGAGTTGCAACATCCCGTTCGGCAAACTCGCCGTGCTCCTCGGACCCGAGGCGATGGTGGCCGGCACCGAAGCGTGGGGTATCGGTGAGCCACTGCCGATCGATCTGCCGAGACCAATCGCCAGCACGTTCGGCAACACCGACGGCTTGGGCCAGGAACTTCCACTGCTTGCGATCCGCGGGTTCGGCCAGAGCGAGGTCCAGATGGTGCCATTGCACATGGCGATGGTTGCTGCGACCGTGGCCAACGGCGGACAGATGATGGCCCCCTACGCAATCGAATCCACGTACGACCAGCAGGGTCGAGTGCTCGACGAGACGTCTGCGAGCGTGTGGAAGACCCCGATCTCACCGGAGACCGCCGAGATCGAGCGACAGCTCATGATCGGCGTTGCCGAACGCGGCACGGCCAGCTGTTGCATTGCGCTGAACGGCGGCATTCCGGTGGCGGCCAAGACCGGCACCGCCGAGCTCGGCGTTTCCACGAACCCCGATCTGTCACACGCCTGGATCGTTGCGTTCGCTCCCGCCGACAATCCGCAGTACGCCGTGTCAGTGGTGCTCACGAACGTACAGTCGACCGCCGACGTCGCCGCCACCGGTGGCCGACTCGCTGGGCCGATCGCGAAGGGCATGCTCGACTTCTTGCTGACCGGCGCGGGCGCGCAGCCGACCGCCCCCGCACCCTCTCCGGCTCCGGCTCCGAGCGCCGGAGGGTGAGTGTGGTACTGATGGCGCCCGACACCACGAGTACCACCTGGCTGCAGCTCTCGGGTGGTGACCAATCGGTAACCTTGTCCAGCGCTGCGAACCGACGTGGCGGCGAAGAAAGCACACAGTGACCAACAACGGCGAGGCGACGGTCATCAACGACCGGTACGAGATCCACAAGCGGATCGGACGCGGCGGCATGGCCGACGTGTTCTCCGCGCGTGACCTCCTGCTCGACCGCCAGGTCGCCGTCAAGGTCCTCTTCCCCGAATTCGCCACCGATGCCAACTTCGTCGAGCGGTTCCGACGCGAGGCACAATCCGCGGCCAGCCTCTCGCACCCCAACATCGTGAACGTCTACGACTGGGGGAAGTACGAAGGCACCTACTTCATCGTGATGGAGGAGGTGCAAGGACGAACACTCGCCGAGGTGCTGTCGACCAACAAGCAACTCACCTCGAAGCAAGCCGCCGAAATCGCCAGTGAGGTGGCCGCCGCCCTCGGGTTCGCCCACGACAATCACGTCGCCCACCGCGACATCAAGCCGGCCAACATCCTGATCGGCACCAACGGCCAGGTGAAGGTGGCCGACTTCGGCATCGCCCGCGCGCTGAACGCACCCACCGAGTCGAACCTCACCCAGGTGGGTTCGGTGATGGGCACCGCCACCTACTTCTCTCCCGAACAGGCACAAGGAGCGCAGCCCGACCCGCGCAGCGACCTCTACTCGTTGGGCATCGTGATGTACGAGATGGTGGCCGGCAAGCCGCCGTTCACCGGTGAGAACCCCGTGAGCATCGCCTACAAGCAGGTGCACGATGCTCCCCAACCGCTCGTGCAGATCGTCGCCGACGTCCCCCGGTCGTTCGAGGCCATCGTCGCCAAGCTGCTCGCCAAGGACCCCAAGCTGCGGTACCCGAGCGCGGCGGCGTTGCGTGACGACCTCCGCCGATTCCGCAACGACGAACCCGTGCAGGCACTCGCTGCGGCGCAGGGCGCCACCGCTGCAACGGTCGTCGCCGGTGCGACCACCATCAACCCGACCACCGCACCGACGGGGATGATTCCGACCGGCCCCCCACGCTCCACGGCCGTCCCGTCGACGGGCATGATGGAAGCCGGGTACCCGACCGGGGCCTCGGCCGACGCCCTGTACTACGACACCAACAGCTCACGCACCGGTTGGTACGCGCTCGGAGCGTTCGTGGCCCTGATCCTGTTGGTCATCGGTGGCGTGCTGCTGTTCCAGGCGCTCGGCGGCGACGACGACGCCGAGGTCACCCAGGAATTCGTCCTCGACGACTACACGAATCGCCCGCTCCCCGAGGTCACCGCCGACCTGGCGCTGAAGAACATCCGCTTCACCACCACCGCCGAGGAGAACAGCCTCTTCCCGGTCAATTTCGTGCACCGGACCGACCCGATCGCCGGCACGCTGATCCTCCAGGACCAGACCGTCGAGGTCTTCTACAACCCTGATTCGCAACTGGTACCGATCCCGAACGTGGTCGGGCTGTCCTCGGAGGAAGCTCGAACCCGCCTCGCAACCGACGGATTCGTGGTCGGCGAGATCACCACCGTCGAGCGCGAGGACGTCGCCCAGGACACCGTCATCAGCAGCGATCCTGCGCCCGAGACCCCCGCCCTCCAAGGTTCGCAGGTCAATCTGGTCGTGTCGGCGGCACCGTCGAGCGTCCAAGTGCCCGGTGAGGTGATCGGCATGACCGAGATCGACGCCCGCGGTGTGCTCACGGCGCCGCCGTACGAGTTCGTCGTCACCACCGACGTCCGCCCGAGCCCGACCGTGGCGGCCAACACCGTTATGGAAATCCGTCCCGGTCCGGGTGAGCTGGTCGAGAAGGGCAGCGACATCCTCATCATCGTGTCCAGTGGGCCCGAGGACGTGCGTGTCCCGGTGGTCGTTGGTCGCACCGAAGCTCAGGCCCGCAACACCCTCACCGAGATCGGCTTGATCCCGGTGGTCAACTACCAGGACGGCAACTTCGGCGCCGCCGAGGACGGGCGAGTCATCTCCCAAAGTCTGCCGGTCGGTTCGAAGGTGCCGCCAGGCACCGAGGTCAACGTGGTCGTGGCCCGCAACACCGCCCCGCCGTCCACCACGATCCCACCGACCACCACCACGACCGTGCCGCAGACGACCACGACGGCGGCTCCGCCCGCATCGACCACCACTGTCGCCGCCCCCTGAGGGCGCGGCGCCTCGGCCGCCGTCTCGATCGTCAGACGATGCGCGCCAGGAACGTGCGCAGCAGGTCGTGACCGTGGCCGGTGAGGATGCTCTCGGGATGGAACTGCACACCCTCGACTTCGAGCGTTCGATGGCGGATCCCCATCACGACACCATCGGCACTGCGGGCGGTGACGACCAGTTCGTCGGGGATGCTGTCGGGGGCCAGCGTGAGCGAGTGGTAGCGCGTTGCGGTGAGCGGCGACGGCAGGCCGGCGAACACCCCGGCGCCCTCGTGCAGGATCGGTGAGGTCTTGCCATGCATCAACTCTGGCGCACCGACGACGTCGGCGCCGTACACGTGCCCGATCGCTTGATGGCCGAGACAGACACCGAACACCGGAGTTCCTCGAGCAGCGAACGCCGTGATCGCGTCGCAGATGATGCCGCTGGCCTCCGGACGCCCCGGCCCCGGCGACAACAGCACGGCATCGGGCCCAAGCGCCACTGCATCGTCGACGGTGAGTTGGTCGTTCCGAACCACCACCGGGTCGGCGCCGAGCTCACCGAGATACTGCACCAGGTTGTACACGAAGCTGTCGTAGCTGTCGATCACCAGGACGCGAGGTGCCGACGTCGGGGTCGCAGCAGTGTTCGCACTCATCGGCCAAGTATGGACTGCAGCGTTGCGTTGCACGCAGCGTGAATGCACTGCCGCGCCGATCACGTATGCTCGAAGCCGCATGGCTCCCCCGAAGCGAAAGACGGGCGGTGGACGGGTCACCCCGAAAGGGACGCGACCGGAAGATCGTTACATCAGCACCACCAGCAGCGACCAGCAGCACGGCGAACATCACGATGTCGCGGCATCATCGCGCTACACGCCCAAGGCTCAGCGGCGCCAGTTGGTGCCACCGAACTGGATCCCGGTGATCATGATCGTGCTTCTGATCGGCGGCGGGCTCATGATCATGGCCCGATACCTGATCTTCACCGACAGCAATCTGCCGACGCTGTTCGGCCTCGCAATGATCCTCGGCGGTCTCTACACCGCCACCAAGTGGCGTTAGCCACTCCGACTGCGATCACTCGGACAGCATCGCCGACAGCTGACGACGCCACTCGACCGACGGCTTGTCCGACTGCACGCTGACGGTTGCTTGCAGGTCGAGGGGCAGGACACCGGGCACCCGCTCGAGCATCACCTTGTCCTCCGCGCCGATTGCTCGGTCGAAGGCGATGATCTCCTCACCTGGTGTCGAGAAGTCGTCGTTGCGCCACACCACGAACGTGAAGTACGACGTCGTGTCGTCGACCGGCGTCGTGCACAGGAGCAGGAGATGGTCGAGGCCGGTCTCGTAGTGGATCGTGCTACGCACGACGAACGGAAGGTGGAAGCCCGTGCTCATCCGACGATGAACCACGTCGCCCTGCTGACCCGACACTGCGGTACCGCCGGTGTCGTTGCGAGCATCGACCTCGTACTGGTAGCCGAACCAGCCGTCGTCGAGCGCCTCGACGTGGAGCTTGGGAATCTCGGTCTTGTCCTGGATGCCGAACGTACCGACGTGCACCCACGGGAAGTGGGAGAAGTCCATGAAGTTGTCGGTCATCCGGGTCGCCGAGGTGAACCAGGTCTCCACCCCGCTGTTGATGCGGCGATACGCGGGATCGTCGTCGACGCTCATCGACGGAATCGTGCCGACCGGGTCGCCCGGACAGATCCACACGAGGCCATATCGCTCCATGACCTCGACCACCGGGAGATGTGCCGCCGGCGGGATGGGCCGGTCCTTGCCGGACGACGGGATCTCGACGCACGTGCCGCCCTCACCGAAGGTCCAGCCGTGATACGGACACGTGAGGCATCCGTCGCTCACGGTGCCGATGCTGAGTGGCGATTCCCGGTGTGGGCACCGGTCGGGTGCGACGACCAGTGCACCACTTGCCGCTCGCCACAGCACGTAGTCGGCGCCGAGCAGGCGCACACCGAGCGGGGCGTCGGTGACATCGGCGCCCTCGGCCACGACGTACCACTGGTGGCGCAGAGCCTCGTGTTCGACGAGCATGCGAAACGCCCTTTCCGATCCGTTGGGATCACTGTTGGATCACTTCAGTGGGCGTCGACGTGCGGCCACGGGTGGGGCACGGTGATCCCGGTTCGTTCGAGCAGGAAGCGTTGGTGGTCGGCTGCGGCGGCGGCGAGCGCATCGACGTCGATCGACGTGACAGCGCCACCGGAGACCACGTGACGCCCGGCGACGAACACGTCGCGAACACTTCGACCGTCGGTGCTCCACACGAGCTGCAGGCCGACATCGCCACGCGGCGTCCAGCCCGGCGTGTCGGTGCGGTGGATCACGAGGTCGGCCTGCTTGCCGACCTCGATCGACCCGATGCGATCGCTGAGTCCGATCGCCTCGGCGCCCGCGATCGTGGCGAGCTCGAAGACCTGATGGGCGCCGAAACGTGTCGGGTCGACGCGGGTGTCGCGGGCGAGACCCGACGCCAACGCCGCCGTGCGCAGGATGTCGACCGCGTCGCCTGCATTGCTCGCATCGCAGCCGAGCGCGACACGCCCGCCGCGCTCGACGATGTCGGCGTGACGGCCCTGCCCGCAGACACCCTGACCGAGGCGCAGGTACGCCCACGGGCAGTATGCGATCGCCGTCCCCGTTCGAAGGACGAGCTCGACCTCGTGGTCGTCGAGCCAAACGCCATGGCTGATCAGGAGGTGACGCCCGAGCACACCGAGATGATCGAGGTGTTCGACCGGGCGGCGCCCATGACGTTCGAGGTAGCGCTCGGGGTCCGACGACGTCGGCGACAGGTGCATGGTCATCCCGGTGCCGCACGTGCGAGCGAGGTCAGCAGCGCCGGCCAGCAATTCGTCCGAGGCCAGATCATGGCCGACCAGTGTCACCCACCCTTCGACCAGCCCGCCGGACGGGTAGGCCTCGACGACGGCGCGTTGTCGGTCGAGCACTTCGTCGAACGGCGCAGTGAACGGACCTTCCTCGATGTCCCACCCCCAGACCCCGAGTGTCGCTCGGAGTCCGACCTCGTTCAGGGCGCTCGCAACGCTGTCGGCGTGGGCGACCGTGCCCGCCTCGACCACGGTCGTGACTCCGTTCGTGAGCGCTTCGACCGCCGACAACGATGCCGAGACCTCGTCGTCGAGGGACTCGTGCGCTCCGTGCAGCGGCACCGACCATTCGAAGATCGATGCGCCCGGCGCCAGCAGATCGGGGATGCAGCTCCGCACGAGCGGGTCTCCCGTGAGGTGCTGGTGCGCGTTGATCATGCCGGGCGTGATCACGCAGTCGGTCGCATCGAGCCTCGTCGCCGACGGGTAGTCGACGAGCAGCGAACGTGTGGCTCCAACGGCAACGATGTGATCGTCGTCGACGACGATCGCGCCGCCCACCAGTACCTCGCGCGCCGGGTTCATCGTGACGATGTCGCCACCGGTGATGATTCGTTGCATTGCAGCCGTGGTTGTCCTCAGCTTCGATTCAGCGCTGCTCGAGCGGACGTCAAGAGCCCTGACCGCCGAAACGTCGTATGTCTCCTGCCAGATCGAGCGGGGCGACGATCGCCTGATGCTCAGCGTCTCCCCACTGCTCTCGCGGGACGCGCCACATGACCTCGAACTCGATGCCGTCGGGGTCATGGGCGTACAGACTCTTGCTGACGCCGTGGTCGGACGAACCGCTGAGGGCTCCGGCTTCCGACAGCCGGCGCCGGTGTTCCTCGAGATCATCGAGCGTCGGGACCTCCCAGGCCAGGTGATAGAGCCCGACCGTGCTTCGACCTGCCGCCGAGTCGCCCGCCCCTGCGCCGATCGAGAAGCACGCCAGGTCGTGGTGGTTGCCCGAGCCGGGTGCGCGCATGAACACGTACGCACCGGACGGCTCGGCACTGACGGTCTCGAAGTCGAGTACGTCCTCGTAGAACCGCTGTTGACGGTGCGCGTCTCGCACGTACAGCACTGCATGGTTCAATCCGGTGATCACCGATCCAGCTCCTCTCACCGACCACGGCCGTAGGTCTGATGGTCGGACCGTAACTCAGTCAGCCAGGCCTGTCGATCATCCCGCTCGCTACAGTGCCGGACGTGGAAGGAGCACCCGATGAGTGAACCCCTGCACGACCTGCGACCCAAGGCGCCACGTTGGACCCATGTCGCGTTGCGTGTCGCGGACATCCAGGCCACGATCGACTGGTATCTCGAGTTCACACCGCTGCAGTTGCTCGACCGCCGCTCCGACGACGACGGATACGGCGCCTGGCTCGGCCACCCCGACAGCGGTGCGTTTCCCTTCATCTTGGTGATCGCCCAGTTCTTCCCCGACAAGGACCCGTTCGCTCCTGCGCCGATCGCCTCGCTCGGCCCGTTCAACCACATGGGGATCGAACTCCCCGATCGAGCCGACGTCGACGAGATCGCCGCTCGGGCAGCAACGGCAGGGTGTCTCGGAATGCCTCCGACCGACATGCCCGATCCGATCGGGTACATCTGCATGCTCCGCGATCCCGACGGCAACATGGTCGAGTTCTCCCACGACCAGGGCGTCTACGAGAAGGTCCGTGAGGTGTGGGGCGGTCGCCAGAACGCAACGACCTGAACCACACTGGTGTGATTCGCCCCCAGGTTGTCCACAGTTCTGTGGACAACTCGCCTCGTCCCGGGGCCGACCACGATCATTCGAAGAGCGGCGCAACCTCGGTCATGTCGTCGAGACAGTGTCGCGGGGGCGGTGGATCCTCGTCAGGGGCCATCGTCAACCTCAATTCCACCCCGCAGACATCGCAGCGATACCGACGGTTCACTTTGCGCAGTTCGCCGGCCGGAAGTGGCTCTGGCGGCATCGACGTCATGCTGCGCAACATCATGATCCCGGTTTTCCACAGGACGTAGCCGAACGCCAACCCGAAGCCGACCCAGATCACGGTCGAGAAGGCAGGCATCGACTCACGCTATCCGGCGCACCTTTCGCTGAGCCGCTCGGTGTCACCGAATCGGCGCTGTGTGCTCACACGGAACGCCACGAGTCGGCGATCTCCGGCACGGTGGGCTCGTCGATACCGAAGAGGGTGTCGAGCACGCGAGCGACGTCGGCGATGTCGGCGTCGTCGAGGTGGATGGCGAACTGGGCTTGCAACGCTCGGCGATAGCTGACGTTCATCTCTCGCCACAGCCGACGGCCGGTGCGCGTGAGTTCGATGTCGACGGCGCGATGGTCTGCGCCCGGCACCTCCCGGTGACGGGCGATCCAACCCTCCTCCTGCAGTCGGTCGAGTCGACGACTCAGGCTCGACGGCGGGAGTCGAAGATCGGCGGCCACGTCGAGAGGTCGTGCGCGACCTCCCAGGCGCTGGAGCGATGCGAGGACGTCGAACCATCCGAGCGGAATGTCCCAGTCCGCGCGCAACTCCTCGTCGAGCCCTCGTTCGATCTGACCGACGAGCGCCTGGAGTCCACGCCACGCCGCGATGCGGGACGAATCGAGGCGTGCCACCGGATGCGCTCAGCCCGTCACGGGAGTCGTGGTGGTCGCAGCAGCCTGGGCGTCGAGTCCGGTGGTGGCCGCGATCGCATCGTCCCAGCTGACCTTGTCGAGGAACAGCTTGCGGGTCGGCATGACCCACTTCGGTGCGTTGAGCCCCAACGCGCCGTGGAGGCGGCCACCGCGCCCGTACAGCGCGAGGAACTTGCCATCGGCGACCGATCCGGCGACCACCTGCACACGATCGTCGGCGGCGGCACGCCCGAGGAACTGGATGCGGTGATCGAATTGATCGCTCCAGAAGAACGGCACGGGTGCGTAGGCCTCGAGCGGTTCACCGGCCGCGAAGTGGCGCAGGTTGGCTGCGACGTGTGCGCCCTGTTCGGCAGCGTTGGTCCAGTGCTCGACGCGCATCTCCTCGTCGAACAACCGGTTCGGCCAGCGAGCGACATCGCCGGCGGCGAACACGCTCGGGGCGACAGCACCGTTCACTCCGAGGGCGTTGAGGTTCGCGTCGCAGACCACGCCGTCGCGAAGTCTGAGACCGCTCCCCTCGAGCCACTGCGTGTTGGGTGTGACGCCGATCCCGATGACGATCACGTCAGCGGACACGATCTCGCCTCCGGCCAGACGCACCCCCTCCGCGGTCAAACCGTCGATCAGCACGCCGCATCGCACGTCGACGCCATTCGCACGATGCAGCTCGGCGATTGCCTCGCCCATCTCCGCTCCGAGGCCACGAATCAGCGGTGCGCTCGCCCCCTCGAGCACGACGACGTCGTTGCCGAGCTTCTTCGCCGTAGCTGCCGCCTCGAGTCCGATGAAGCCGGCGCCGACCACGACGACACGACGCCCTCCGGTGGCGATCTGGTCGCGCAGGCGCAACGAATCGTCGAGGGTGCGCAGCTCGTGGACGTGGTCGAACGCCTCCTGCCCGACGAGCCGACGGGGGCGAGCACCCGTGGCGATCACGAGGCCGTCGAAGCCCAGAACCGACCCGTCGGCCAACGTGAGCTCACGACGCGACACATCGAGCGACCTGGCTGCGGTACCGAGGCGCCATTCGACGTCGAGGCCGTCGAACACGTCGGGTTGGCGAAGGTGGATGCGGTCGGGTTCCCACTCTCCAGACAACAGCTTCTTGGACAGCGGTGGCCGGTCATACGGGCGATGCACCTCGTCGCCGACCACCACGATCGAGGTGGCAACATCCTTCTGGCGGAGGGTTTCCGCAGCTCGGAGCCCTGCGAGTGACGCCCCGACCACGACGACCCGGACAAGTGGGTCGAACGTCGCCGTGTCATCGCTGTCGGTCATGACCGCCACGATGCCACGGTTCGGCCCCCGACGAAAAGCTGCTCGGGTCCACAGCGGCATCGGCAGTAGCTTCTCGGAATGCCTTCCACCGAAGCCCAGACGCGCGCGACCCCGACGTTGCCGTCGGCGACTGCCGTCAACGAGATGATCGAGCAGCTCTTCCCGGGCTCGAACAACACCTGCGATTCGATCGGCGCAGAGTTCGCCATCGCTCGTCGCGAGATCTGCGATGCCGAACTCCGACCGGGAGCCTTCGTGTCGGGTCCATCGCAGTTCGGGCTCGCCGACGCTGCACTGTGGTATCTGGTGTTCGGCGCCACGGGCCGTATCGAGCCGATGGCGCTCACGTCGGAATTGTCGATCCGATTCCTCCGACCAGCGCAGGGCAAGGTGCTGTGGGCCAAGGCGACGCTCGACGTCGCTGGACGACGCAACGTGGTCGGCACCGTGCGCGTGTGGTGCGACGACCGCTTCGACAAGCCGACCGCGACCGCGCAGGGCACCTACGTCCTGCCGATGTGATGGACGACGCAGGTCAGAGCCCAGTTGTTCCGGCAGCGCACACCGATGAACGACCACGGTTCCACCTGGCGATGCCCGTGAGCGACCTCGCCGCCGCTCGCAGGTTCTACGGCGATCTGCTCGGTTGCGCCGAGGGCCGCAGCAGTGACGCCTGGGTCGACTTCGATCTGTTCGGACATCAGTTCGTGGCGCACCTCGACCGGTCCCGCTCGTCCGGGGTGACGCTGACCAACCCGGTCGACGGTGACGATGTTCCGGTGCCGCACTTCGGCGTGCTGTTGTCGCCGGCGCAGTGGACGGCCCTCGCAACGCGACTGCGGTCGGCGGGAACGTCGTTCGTGATCGAACCGCACACACGCTTCGCCGGAGAGGTCGGCGAACAGTCGACGATGTTCCTGCTCGACCCGTCCGGCAACGCCCTCGAATTCAAGGCCTTCGCCGACGACGGCCAGGTCTTCGCGCGCTGAGCGACTGGTGACCATCGTCGTCGCGGACGCGGCCGACCCTCGGCTCGATCACTACCGGTCGCTCAACGACCAGGCGTTACGCCGCCGATACGAGGGCGACGAACTGTTCATCGTCGAGGGCTTCGTGGCGATCGACCGCCTGATCGAGTCGGGACACGAGATCCGCTCGGTGCTGCTGGCACCGTCGAGAGTCGGGCGATTCAGCGTTCACGCCGAAACACTCGAGCGCCGGGGCGTGCCGGTGTTCGTTGCCGAGCGCGACGTGATCGCCGCCGTGGTCGGATTCGATCTTCACCGCGGGGTGATTGCGTGCGCTGATCGGCGCCCATCGGTGAGTCTCGACGAGTTGCTCCATGGAGCGACCCGTATCGCCGTGCTCGAAGGCTTGAACGACAACGAGAACCTCGGAGCAATCGCCCGGGCCGCTCGGGCGTTCCGGATCGACGGGTTGTTGATCGATCCGACCTGCACCGACCCGTACAGCCGACGAACGGTGAGGGTGAGCATGGGTGAGGTGCTGATGCTGCCGATCAGCCGTGCCGCACCCGAGGACTGGCCAGCTGTGCTGAGCAGCGTGATCGCTTCCGGCTTCGAGGTGTGGGCGATGACGCCAGCGGCAACCGCCGACGATCTCTGGGCTGTCGACGTCCCCGATCGGGTTGCCGTGCTCCTCGGCGCCGAGGGCCCGGGGTTGGGTCGTGGCGCTCTCGCCGTCGCCGACCGTCACGTCCGAATACCGATCAGCAGCGACATCGACTCGCTCAACGTCGGCCAGGCCGCTGCCGTCACCTTCGCCGCCCTCGCCCGCCCCAGATGAAACTGAGGGGTCCGACCCCTCAGTTTCGTCTGGCGAAAACGACGATGGCCCCCGGGCTGAGCCGGGGGCCATCATGGGAATCCGTTCGGATTCGTCTGGTCAATCGGAGGCTTCGGAAACTTCCTCGCGCGGTTCGGGGGCTTCCCCGAGGCCAAGCTTGTTGAAGATTTCCGCCTTGCGGAACTCGAAGTCGTCCTCGTCGACGTCGCCGGCTGCGAACTTCTCGTTCAACTGGCGGAATTCCTCGAGCAGCGCATCCTCGTCGAGGCCTTCATCGGCCTCGTCATCGGAATCCGAGGACTTGCCGTGTCGTACGGCGAGCTTCTCGGCCTTGCGCTCCTTCTTGCGGAGCTCTCGTTGACGTTTCTGGTAGGACTGTGGACTTCGAGCCAATCGAAACGCCTCCTCAGACGATCTTGACGTCGACCGCTTCCGGGCCCTTACGGCCCGCAGCGATCTCGAACTCGACGGTGTCGCCGTCGTTCAGCGAACGACGGCCGGTGCCGACGATGTTCGAATAGTGCACGAAGACGTCGTCGCCGTCGTCGCGAGAGATGAACCCGAAGCCCTTCTCGTCGTTGAAGAACTTCACTGTACCTGTGGCCATTTCGGCTCCTTGTTGAAATCGGAGCCACCGTTGACTCACGTTTACCTCGCTGAGGCTAGTGACGGTTGCGTGATTGTCCACCACCCAGCCACGCCTGGAACTCCGTCGATCCGTCAACCCACTGAGGTCAGTTCGATCCGCCCACGTCGCTCCAGCACCAGGAACGGGCGGTGGCCGGTGATTGCCAATCGGGTGAGGATCACCGACGCCATCGCCATCCCCACCACTCCGGCGAGCGTCAGTGCGACATCGTCGACCCCGAGGCCGTAGACGAGCCAGAGTGCCGCCTCGACGAACGCGATGATCCAGGTCGTCGACGACACACCGGACAGCACCCGGGTGCGCAGCGAAGCGACGACGGCCGGCAGCAACTGGATGCCATACGACAGTCCGACCGCCACACCGGCGAGTTCCCAACCACCGATCACCAGGAACGGCAGTGGCACCATCCCGAGGCCGAACACGCCGAGCGCAAATCCCGGCAACGCCGCACGACCGACGGAGCGCACGAAGAACCATGCCATGACGCTGTACAGCACCAACGACGCGATCGAGACTGGGACGAGCGCCCACACGCCGACGACCAGACCGTAGGTCAGCCACCACGCGTTGATCGCCAGGCTCACGCCGACCCATGCGGCAGACACGCCGTCGACCCGACGCGTTCGAGCGATGCGGCGCGCCTGTGGGAACGCCATCCAGGATCCGAGGACGGTGGCGACGATGACGAGCAGGTTGAGGAAGAGGTTCATGGTGGCATTCGACATTTCGATGTAAGTTGCTATTGGACTTTAGTACCTTACAGACTGGAACTGGGTTACGCTCCCATCGTGTACGTCACATCGGGTCGCGACACCGAGGTTCGCCTCACCATCGAAGCGCTCGTCGATCTCGTCAACGCGCTGGGCGACGCCGCCGCAGAGGCCGGCCCCGACGATGTCGACGTCCGAACGTTGCTCCACGAGCACGGCTTCAGCCGAGCCATCGCAGCGTCGAAGGCTGCCATCGACAGGGTCGAGGAACGAGTGGGTTCGATGGTCGGCACGTTGCTGGCCCTCCCCATTGCGGATGCGGAACCGACCGTCGACTGGATCAACGCCCAGCTGTCCGGCATCCACATCACACCGTCGCTGACCGCTCACGACGGTGCCGACCTCCACATCCACTGGACTCCGATGTCGGCGACGTTCGACGATCAGGCCATCGCCGACTTCCTGATGGCACTCTCGAACGAGGTGTGCGACCACGGCACCACCCGATTCGGATCCTGTGCCGCAACCGACTGCGGACACCTCTTCTACGACGTCACGCGAAACGGCTCACGCAAGTTCTGTTCCGATCCTCGCTGCGCGAGTCGCACCCACACCGCCGACCATCGCCGACGTCAGCGGGTGACGTGACGTGGGTGATGGCCGACGCCGCGCCGCGCTCAGAGGCGGCCGGCGTCGAGTCGGAGCACCTGATCGGCGCGGTCGAACGCCACGGCGCGGTGCGAGACGGCGATCACCGTCATGCCGGCATCGGCGAGATTCGCCCACAACTGCACCTCGGTTTCGACGTCGAGCGCGCTCGACAGGTCGTCGAGCACGACGAGTTCGGGTTCGTGTACGAGCGCTCGCGCCGTGGCCAGCCGCTGGCGCTGCCCACCCGAGAGTCGAAGACCGCGGGGACCGATCAGGGTGTCGGCGCCGTCGGGCATCTCGGCGATGTCGTCGGCTATTGCTGCCAGTCGGAACGCCCGCTCGAGCGCGTCGGGATGAGCAGGCCCGAGGCTGACGTTGTCGGCGACGCTGTCGGAGATCAGCTGCGGCACCTGCGACAGGAACGCAGCATTCGGCGGCACCAGAAAAGCCGAGCGGTCGTCGATCTCGACGCCGTTCCAGCGCACCGATCCGTCGACGTCGGCCTGCCAGGCCAACCCGAGCAGCGCCCGCAGCAGCGTGCTCTTGCCGGCACCGACCGGTCCCGTGATCACCACGAACTGCCCGCGGCGCACCGAGAACGACACGTCGTGCAGCACCCGGCGATCGCCGTATGACACCCTGAGCCCATCGACCTCGAGAAGTACCAGCGGCACCCGTTCGGGCCGCACGACCTCGGGCCGAACACCGTGGTCACGAGGGTCGATCGGCAATGAACGCGATCGCACCGTGTTGCGAGCATCGACGTCGGCAACGAGCGCACTCATTCGGGCGAACGCGACGCCGGCCTGCTTGCGACGGGCAAGCACCCGCCCCACCATGCGCGGCAGGAAGCTCAGCCAACCGAGGTACGCCGTGAACAGTGCGAGCGTGGCGAGGTCGAACGCCCCCGACGCGATCGCACCAGCACTCACGAGCAGCACCATCCCGAGGCCGACATCGGCGGCTCCCTGGCTGAACGCCATGACGCCCTCGTCGAGCACGCGGTCGCGTACCGCCGTGTGACGGCGACGATCGACGAGCACGCGAAGACGAGCGAGCATCGGCTCGGCAGCGTCGTTGACCTTCACGGTCGTGGCCGCGGCCATGATGTCGCCGAGCAGGCCGGTGACGCGTTCGGTCGCCGCCCGATCGGCGGTCCGGAATTCCTTGATGCGGGTGTCGAGCACCCGCGTGACGAGCGCAACCGACAGCAGCGGGAAGACCAGCACCACTGCGGCGCTCGCGTCGGCGGCACCGAGCACGAAGCCGGCGATCACCGTGAACACCAGCCCGCCGGAGATGTCGACGATGCCGTCGACGAGATTGGCGACGTCCTCGGTGTCGTCACGGAAGTGGGTCACCGCCGAACCAGCGGAGCCGACGGGTTGGCCAGCATGGATGCCGCCGCTCGCCATCTGGGCGCTGAGCAGGTTGGCGCGCAGCAGCGTCTGCATGTGGATCCAGACGCGGGTCCAGATCAACGCGCCGTGATGGATGGAGACCATCCGGATCGTCTCGCTGACAGCGATCGCCACCGACCACCAGATCGTCTCGGTCGAATCGCCCCGCTCGAGTGAGCCGTAGCCCCGTGCGAGCAGATACCCCGTGATCGCCGGCATCGTGAAGAACACGACGAACAAGAACCATCCGAGCCAGAACTCCTTCGGACGGTGCTGCGCGACGCGCCACGCCAGACCCCACACACCAGCGACCGGTGCGAGCGCCTGATCGCTCGGCAACTCGATGTCGCCGTCGGCGGGCGTGGACGCCGGGTGGATCACGGCGGTCATGTCGACACCTCTGACCGCTCCGGGACCGAGGCCTCGTTGGGTGCGGCTTCTTCATCGTCCACCTGGTCGCCGTCGAGCGACATCGTGAGGAGACGAGCGAAGCGGCTGTCGTCGTCACCGACGAGATCGGCACGGTTGCCGTGCTCGATGATTCGACCGTGATCGAACACGACGATCTCGTCCACCGAGTGGAGCGTGGTCAGCCGATGGGCGATGATCAGCGTGGTGCGGTTGCGCATGAGCTCGACGATGGCGGACTCCAGGCGCCGCTCGGTCTCGGGGTCGACACGGGCGGTCGCCTCGTCGAGCACCAGTACATCGGGATCGCGCAACCACACACGTGCGAGAGCGAGGAGCTGCGCCTCGCCCGCCGACAGTCCAGCGCCGCCCGCACCGAGCGCGCGATCGATTCCCCCTTCGGCGAGGTCGCCGAGACCGACGCGTTGTAGCGCGTCGATCACGGCAGCGTCAGTCGGTTCGTCGTCGAAGAGCGTGGCGTTGTCGCGCAGCGATCCGGCGAACAGCTCGACCTCCTGCGGGACGAGCGCGACACGGCGGCGGAGTTCGTCGAGGGGAATGTCACTGATCGGGACCCCGCCGAGGGAGACGAGGCCGCCGGTGGGTTCGACGAGTCGAAGGACGAGCCGCGAGAACGTGGTCTTGCCGCTTCCGGTGCGCCCGACGATTCCAACCGAGCGACCCGCCTCGATCCGGATGTCGACGTCGCGGAGGACCGGACGGTCATCGCCGTAGTCGAACTCCACACCGGTCGCCTCGATGGTCAGCGCACCCGACGGCGGATGTCGCATGCCCGTGTCCACGATCATCGGACGGATCGCCAGGAGCTCAGCGACGCGCACCATGGCACCGTTCGCCTTCTGAACGGTCTCGAGTTCGTGGACCACCTCTTCGAGGGGGCGGGCGATCAGCAGCACGTACTGGAAGAGCAAGAACGCCGTGCCGAGCGAGATGGTGCCGGCGCCGACAAGTACGGCGCCCAACACGAGCGCCAACACCCATCCGGCGGCGACGGCGCCTTGCACGAACCACCACATCACGAGGAATGCCCGCTCACGCTTCACTGCGCTGACGAGCGCGCCTTCACTGTCCTCGACGAACCGCCACGCGACGTGCTCTGCAGCACCGTTGGCGCGCAGGTCCTCGCCGGCGGTCAGACGCTCCTCGATACCGCCGTAGAGCCGCCCGAGCGCGCCCATCTCGTCGGCTGATTCCGACACCGCCCTGTGGCGTCCGCGCAGCACGACGACGAGTGCCATCGCCACGTACACCGCCATGCCAAGTCCGAGGCGCCAGTCGAGCACGGACAGCACGACGACCATGCCGAACACGAGGAGTGCGGCGCCCGCCGCCTTGGTGACGACCTGGCCGAGGAACTCCGACACCGAGGTGATGTCGCCATCGACCCGTTGGATCAGTTCGCCGGGCGTGTGGGTGCGGTGGAACTCGTGGTCGAGTCCGAGCACGTGGCGGGTCATCGTGACACGCAGTTCGTTGGTGGTCCGCCACGCCAGCACCGTCGCGAGCCACGACACGACGACGGCGAAGAACTGGCTGATCACGGCGATGGCGAGGAAGATCGATGCGAGCCGTGCGATTTCGGCGCCCGTGGTGCCCTGGGTGGCGGTGTCGACGATCCGCCGGACGACGAGCGGGCCGGTGATCGTGAGCACCGAGGCCAGCGCGACGAGCGCGCCGAGGCCGGCCCAACGCCATCGGTCGGGCCGCAGCAGCGCACCGAGGGCACGCCAACGTCCACCGGTCGCTCCGGTCTGCGTCGCCATTGCGTCAGTCTCGCGGGCGAGCATTCGTCTTGCGCGACAGGTTTCGCCGATCCCGCCCACCCGCGCTCGGGAATGATTGCGGACGCAACCAGGTTGTCCGGCACGACTCCCTCCCACCGGACCACTGCGAAAGCGACGTGACGACATGAACATCGACTTCTGGGTCGACCCAGCCTGCCCATTCTGCTGGACGACCGCCCGGTGGATCGTCGACGAGGTGCAGCCGAACCGCGACATCGACATCACGTGGCGGCCGATCAGCCTGTTCTTCAAGAACGAGCCCGACCCCGACTCGCCGTTCTACGAAGGCTCCAAGTTCACCCTCGGCCTCCTCCGAGTGATGGAGTCGGTGCGCGTCACCGACGGCAACGATGGGGTCTTCAAGCTGTACTGGGAGTTCGGCTCCCGGATCCACCACGACAAGGCGACCCCATTCGACCCGGCCGACGCGCTCGCGACGGTCGGGCTCGACACGTCACACGCTGCAGCATTCGACGACGAGTCGTGGGACGCCGTCATCCGCGCAGGGATGGACGAAGGCTTTGCACTCGTCGGCAAGGACGTCGGCACACCCATCATCGCGTTCGAGAACTCCGACGGTGTCAAGGCCGGCTACTTCGGCCCGATCATCGTCCGGATCCCCTCCACCGAGAAGAGCGTTGCCATGTGGGATGCCCTCGTGTCGATGATGGACGTCGACGGCTTCTTCGAGCTCAAGCGAACCCGCACCGAGAGCCCGCAACCCGGCGCCCGCCCCCTCCCCCGCTGAGCATCGCCACCTCTGTCTGCGTTTGCGTCGGGTTTCCGGTGGACCGGTCCACCCGAAATCGCACGCAAACGGAGAGCTCAGTCGGTACAAGCGGTGATGAGGCGTTGCTTGAATGCCGCCTCGTCGACCGCCCACAGCACGCGGATGTTCGGAGCGGGTCGGCCGTAGCGACGGTCGGGGATGGTGCAGCCGCGGGTCGGACCATCGAGACCGACGACGAGCCATTCGTGGGTCGCCTCGGTGACGATCGAGTCGTCGAGCGCCACGGCCATGGCGATCGGATCGGGGAGATCGAACCCGGCGAGGCCGGTGTCGAGGCAGTACTGCTCGACATCGCCGTTGATGTCGATCGCGAACCTCCCGAGTGGCCCGACCGACGCAAGGGTGGCCTGCTCGTCGTCGGTCATCACCGCAAACTTCCGGGAAATGTTCCAGCCGATCATGGTCTTCGCTCCGGGCGCTGCGAGTACCGCCGTTGCCGCCTCGGGATCGGCCCACACGTTGTACTCGCCGAGCGCGTCGACGTTGCCGACACCGTCCGGTGAACCGGCCATCAGATAGGTGTGACCGAACTTCGTGAGGAGCTCGGGGTCGTGCTCGAGCGCCGCTGCGATGTTGGTGAGCGGGCCGAGGGTCACCAGATCGTGCTCACCGATCTCGTTCGCTGCGATCGCGAGGAGGGCCCCGACGGCGTCGGTGGACGTGGCCGTGCGCGAGGGTTCGGGCAACGACGCTCCCCCCATTCCATCCTGGCCGTGCACGAACTGAGCGGTGTCGAGGGGGCGCACCAGCGGCCGATCACGACCGGCATGCACCGGAATGTGGGCACCTCCGGCGAGGTCGAGCGTGATGATCGCGTTGCGTACGCCCAGATCGAGCGGCACGTTGCCCGCCACGACCGTCACCGCTCGTACCTCGACCGACGGTTCACGAACGGCGAGCACGAGGGCGATGGCGTCGTCGGACGCAGTGTCGGTGTCGATCACGATGCTGCGGCGAGGCATCTGCGCAGTCTGGCCTGCGAGCATGTGGCGGCCCGAAACTCGACTCGATCAGATCGCCAGTCGATGCAGCCAGATCGGTGCACCGACGCCCTTCACGCTCGTCGGACCGACCGGTCGGAACGCCGAGTTCGCCCCGTTTCCATCGAGTGACCGCACCACCTGCTCGGTCACGAGCAGCTCGCCTGGCCCGGCAAGGTCAGCCACCCGGGAGGCGATGTTCACGGTCTGGCCGACGAAGTCGTCGCCTCGCCCGATCACCTCGCCGACATGCATGCCGATGCGTACAGCGAGTGGAAACTCGTTGCGATCACGTGCCGCACAGACCGACGAAAGGATGTTGCACACCACCGTGAATCCGACCGGCCCGTCGCCGAACCACAGCATCAACCCGTCGCCGAGTTCCTTGATGATTCGGCCCCGCCCGGCCAGTTGGTCCTGGACGAGGCTCGACTGACGATCGAGCACGTCCACCGCAGCCCGGTCGCCGTGGACGTCGGTGTACTCCGTGAAACCGACCAGGTCGGTGAACACGATGGCTGCAGTGTCTATGCCGGGAACGACCGCGCTCATGTCACGTCCACTCGGCCGCTCCCCGACCGGGCGGTCACGACGCAGTCGCATTCGCCGTCGTCCGTAACCGGTGGACTGTTCGGTGTCTCGACGCGCACACTCGCACCTGCGGGCATGGCGATGGAGATCCGCCCCGACACGGTCTCGGCATCGACATCTTGGGCCGTTGCCATGGTGATGTCGATCCTGCCGCTCGAACAATGAGCATGGACCGCTCCGTGCACACCTCGCAGCGTGATCCGTCCGCTGGTGGTGGTCACATGAGCCGGTCCACATCGACCGACCATGACCGCACCGCTTGCTGCGATGATCCGGCACTCGCCGTCGACGGCAGCCAATTCGACCTTGCCGGACCGCGTACGGATGTCGGCCGCCAGCGCCTCGTCGACCGAAACCTTGCCCGAGGTCGTGACCACGGCGACCGATCCGACATTGCCGACCACCTCGACGCGACCCGACGACGTCCCGATCACCAGATCGATCCCCTCGGGGACGCGCACCCTCAGGCGCGAGCTCGTGGCGCCGACCGTCGCCTCTGAACCCTCGATTGCGATCGCCGCACCGTCGACCACCACCTCGGCGAGGCCGGCGACGGCATGCACGCGAACCGACCCGCTGGTGCAGGCGATCCGGAGCACTTCGAGCGGAACCTGCGTGTCATGCGCCATGAGGTGACCGTAACCGACCCCACGAACCGAAAAATGCGCGGATCCGGCCGCACCGCGACCGGATCCGCACAGATTTCAGGGTTTTCGGCTGGCCTGGATGTCAGTCGAGGCGTTCGATGATGGTGGCGTTGGCCATGCCGCCGCCCTCACACATCACCTGCATGCCGAAGCGGCCGCCGGTGCGCTCGAGTTCGTTGAGCAACGTCGCCATCAGCTTCGTGCCGGACGAACCCAGCGGGTGGCCGAGGGCGATGGCTCCACCGTTGACGTTGACCTTGCTCATGTCGGCGCCGGTCTCCTTCTGCCATGCGAGCACGACCGAGGCGAACGCCTCGTTGACCTCGAACAGGTCGATGTCGTCGATGCTCATCCCGGTCTTCTCCAGGATCTTCTTGGTCGCCGGGATCGGACCCTTGAGCATGGTCACCGGATCGGCACCCGTCACGGCGAATGCGTGGAAGCGGGCTCGGGGCTTCATGCCGAGCTCCTCGGCCTTCTCCTTGCTCATGATCAGCACGGCTGACGCGCCGTCGGAGATCTGCGAGGAGTTGCCGGCGGTGATCACGCCGTCTTCCTTGAACGCAGGCTTGAGCTTGCCGAGCGTCTCGGCCGTGGTGCCTTCACGGATGCCCTCGTCGGAGGTCATCGTTTCCGTCTGGCCGTCGATCTGGACCTCGACCGGGACGATCTCGTTCTCGAAACGACCCTCGTCGCGAGCCTGCGCTGCACGCTGCTGGCTCTGTGCGCCGAACTCGTCGAGGTCGCCACGGGTGATGCCGTACTCGGCGGCGATCATGTCGGCACCGATCCCCTGCGGGGGCAGTCCGGTCTCGGAGTAGCGGTCGAGCTGCTCCTGCGGGAACGGGAAGCCCATGCCCTGCACGATCGATGCACCCATCGGTGTGCGGGTCATCACTTCGACACCGGCGGCGACGACGACGTCGTACGCGCCGGCCATCACGCCCTGCGCAGCGAAGTGCATCGCCTGCTGGCTCGAACCGCACTGACGGTCGATCGTCGTCGACGGGACCGCTTCGGGCCAGCCCGCTGCGAGCACGGCGTTGCGACCGATGTTGAGCGACTGCTCACCGACCTGCATCACGCATCCCATGATCACGTCGTCGACCATTGCGGGGTCGAGATTGTTGCGCTCGGCGAGCGCCTTGAGCACGTGCGCTGCGAGAGCGGCGGGATGCTGGTCCTTGAGCTTGCCGTTGCGTTTGCCGCCCGGTGTGCGGATGGCGTCGACGATCACTGCTTCGGTCATTGGGTTCTCCTGTTGGTGGTTTGCTTCGTGAGATCTGAAGGCGATGAGCGAAGCGCCTCAATGCGGGCGGTTGGCTCATCGCCCGGTTCCCGGACGTCCAGGCGATGAGCCAAATGACGAGATCCGGGCGGTTGGCTCATCGCTCTGTGTGGGTGGGGAGGCTGGAGTTCGACGTCTTGGCGATGGCGGTGGCCAGGTTCTGCTGCAGTCGAGTCATCACCCAGGCGAGTGCTTGACGCTCCTCACGGCCGAGGCCGTGGCGGAGCTCGGCGCGAAGCACTTGGTCGACCTCGTTGATCTGGAGCGCGAGTTCGGTGCCGGATTCCGTGATGGCGACGAGCCACACCCGACGATCGTCGCGTCTCGGCTGACGTTCGACCAGGCCCCGCGCTTGCAGACGATCGACCACGGAGCCGATGGCTGCCCGTCCGATGCCGAGTCGATCGGCAAGATCGGTCTGGGTGGTTGCACCGAACTCGTTGACGTAACCGAGCAATGACGCCTGCGTGAGGTTGAGATCGAGCGACGCCAGCCGGGTGTCGAATGCCACACGGACGAGTCGCGCCGTGGCCATCAGGGTGGACTCGACGCGGAGCCAGGGCGGCGAGTCGAGTTCGTGGGTGGTGAGGTTGCTCATGAGGTCGGGGATCAGCGTCGTGTTCGAGTCGCCCTGGATTGGCCGCTCGAGTGGGACGTGTCTGGACACATACTGTACGCTGCCATACAGTATTGCAACTGCACAGCGTCGCGAAGTTGCGCGACCACCGTCTTGGAGGACATGAGATGACCGACACCGCCACCGGATTGACCGACACCGAAGCTGCCCAGTTCAGGCAGAAGTGCGTCGACTTCATGGAGCAGTACGGCACCAAGCAGGCTGCGAACCTCGACGACCAGAAGGCATTTCTCGCAGCGGCGGCCGAGGCGGGCCTCGCCGGGCTCCCCGTGCCGACGGAGTACGGCGGCGGCGGCCTCACCCTCGCTCACGAGAAGATCTGGCGCGAGGTGAAGAGCAACTATCCGATGCCCGACAGCGAGTTCATCATCAGCCACGGCATGTGCCTGCCGATGCTCGCCGAGTACGGCACCCACGAGCAGAAGGAGCGCTTCCTCGCCGACAACATCTCCGGCAAGACGATGTGGTGCCAGATGTTCTCCGAGCCGGGTGCCGGCTCCGACGTCGCCAGCTTGCAGACGAAGGCCGAACTCGACGGCGACGAGTGGGTCATCAACGGCCAGAAGGTCTGGACCACGCTCGCCCACAAGTCCGACTACGGCCTCGTCGTGGCCCGCACCGATCCCGACCAGGTGAAGCACGCCGGCATCTCGATGTTCGTCATCGACATGCGCGGCCAGGGCGTCGAGATCCGTCCGATCCATCAGATCGACGGCGGCTCGCACTTCAACGAGGTCTTCTTCTCCGACGCCCGGATTCCGAAGGATTGGCTGGTCGGCGACCTCAACAACGGCTGGAATCTTGCGACCGCGATGCTGATGTACGAGCGTGTCGCCATCGGTGGCGCCGGCGCCGGCAAGATCAACCAGCCCCAGTTCAAGATGCTGCTCAAGGCGGCGAGGGAATCAGGCGCCATCGACAACCCGGTCGTGCGCGATCAGCTCATGCAGATCTGGTCGATGGAGACCGCCAAGTCGCTCGTGGCGATGAAGACCCGCGACGAGATGAAAGCCGGTAAGACCCCGGGCCCCGGTGGTTCGCTCGGCAAGCTGTTCGGCTCGGTCATTGCGTGGAAGGTGCGCGAGATGGCGCTCGAGTTCGCCGGGCCAGGTTCGGTGGCGTGGGACCCCGACGACGAGACCGGCGCCGAACGCCAGCGGGCCGTGCTCAACAGCTTCCAGTCGGGCATCGCCGGCGGCACCGACGAAATCCAGCGCAACATCATCGGTGACCGCGTTCTCGGCCTGCCTCGCGAACCGTCGGTCGACCGCGGCGTGCCGTTCCGCGAACTCAAGGTCGGCACCCAGACCAACTGAGGACATCGCGGGTCTGACCCGTGATGCAACTGACGATCAGGAGTTCTCGTCGACCGTCCGCCCAGCGGCGCGTGTCTGCACGATGAGGTCGTCGAGTGTGCGACCCGGTCCGCCGAGCACCACGCCGACCCCGGTCGCACGCAGACGATCGGCGGTGTCGGCTGCGAGCTCTGCCGCCTCCGGGTTGGTCGCCGACAGCACGACGACATCCACGGGATGTTCTTCGCAGAATCGGATGAGTTCGTCGGGGGGCATGTCCGCGCCGAGGTGTTCGACCCACCAGTTGTCGGCGCGCAGCGCCACGGCTGCCATCGATGACGGCAGCGAATGCAGGTCGCCGGTGACGGCGGCCACCATGACCGTGCCGCGCCGTCGGCCGCGCGGGTTCGGCGCGATCCCTCCGAGGAGCCGCTCGATGATCGCCGACGCACGATGCTCGACCCAGATCGTCAGACGCCCCGCATGCCAGTCGTCGCCGATACGCACGAGCGGCGGGACGAGAACGTGTTGGATCACGTCGATGATCGAAGCTCCCTCGTCGATGAGACCGGTCGCGATACTGCGGACGGCGGCTTCGTCTCCGTTCACGAGCGCACCGTGCATTCGTTCGGCGGCCCGAGCCGTGCGGTTCGCTGTGGGCGGTGGAGGTGCCTGTGGAGCCGTACGGCGGGCCGACATGGCGCTGATGTCGTCTCGCGTCACCCGGTAACGGCCGTCGACGAGTTGTGCCGGCAGCTTGCCGGTACGAACCCAGCGATACGCCGTCTGGTAGTGGACGCCGAGTTCGTCAGCGGATCGCTGCAGATCCAAGGTCTCGTCGTCCACGCTCCCAAACTAGCGCAAGAATTTAAATCGTGCTGAGTCTTGCTAATTTACACTAAACGTCGCTAAGATCGCAGGGTCGGTTGCCGTTCGAGCAACCCAACCTCAAGGAGCACGTCATGGAACTCATCCTGAGTGAGAACCAGTTCAACCTGATTTACAACTTGTTCTCGTTCGTCATCGCCTCGATGGGCGCTGCCTTCCTCTTCTTCCTGCTCGTCAGGTCGAAGGTGGCGCCACGCCACCGGATGGCAGTCACCCTCACGACACTCGTCGTTGCGATCGCCTTCTACCACTACTTCCGGATCTTCAACTCGTTCTCGGAAGCCTTCGAGTACGTGAATGGTGAATACGTCCAGACTGGCGCGCCGTTCAACGAGGGCTACCGCTACGTCGACTGGTTGTTGACGGTCCCGCTGCTGCTGGCCGAACTGGTCATCGTTCTCAAGCTCGCCAAGGGCACCACTCGGAGCCTGCTTGTACGCTTGATGGGCGCAGCGGTCGCGATGATCGTGCTCGGCTGGCCGGGAGAGATCGCAGCAGCCGACTCGAGCGCCCGCACCATCTGGGGCGTTGCCTCCACGATCCCGTTCCTCTACATCCTGTACGTGCTGTTCGTGGAGCTCGGCCGGTCGCTCGATCGTCAGAGTGCTTCGGTTCGCAAGCTGGTCGATGCCCTTCGTTACATCGTGCTCGCAACGTGGGGCGTGTACCCGCTCGCCTACATGGCTCCGAGCCTGATCGACGACGAAGCCACAGCAGAGGTCGTGCGCCAGGTCGGTTACTCGATCGCTGACGTGCTCGCCAAGCCGCTGTTCGGTCTGCTGGTACTCGCCATCGCCATCGCCAAGTCCCAAGCCGACGGTTACGGGCCTTCCCTCGACGAGGACCCCGATCTGTTGATCCCCGACGACGCGAGCGAGCTCTCGTCGAACTGATTCCCCCCAAGTGGGTCCGGCGCCGATCTCCCCGTCGGCGCCGGACCCGAATCCCCCCGAAAGGATCACCGTGCGATGACCACCTCCACTGCAATCATCACGGCACCCCATCGAGTCGAGGTGCGCTCATGAGCGCCCTCGAACTCCCCGAGATCGAGACGGCGCTCCCACGGGGCGTCGAATGGCAGGACTATGCAGCGTGCAAGAGCCAACTCGAGCTGTTCTTCGGCAAGGTCGCCGAGCGGCCCCAGGCGCGAGCACGTCGCGAGGCCAAGGCTCAGAAGTTGTGCGACACGTGCGTGGTTCGCCAGCCGTGCCGCCAGTTCGCCCGTGACAATCTCGAGTACGGCTACTGGGGCGGCGAGAACGAAGAAGACCGGTACCTGGCCGGATACCAGGTGACCGCAGCGATCGGCGTACGGGTCCGGCTCGCTCGCGACGACGAGGCTGCCGCCGCCAGCTGATCGGGGGGGACAACACGGGTCTGACCCGCGTTGTCCCACCTGCAACAATGCGCCGATGGGCAACGATCACCGGCTGACCACGCGGCAGATGGCCGAGTTCGTCGCCAACGGGTTCATCCGCTTCGATGCCATCGTGCCGCCAGACGTCAACGAGCGTGGCATCGACGAGATGCGTCGCCTCGAACTCGAGCGCTTCGGGCCGGATGGTCTCAAGCCACCGCACACGGGCACGCCGCTCGACGAGTGCTACCCGGCGCCGTCGGCGATCGGCGAGTACCTGCGACTTCCGCAGATTCGCGGGATCATCGAGTCGTTCGTGGGCGCCAACCCCACGTTCGACCACGACTTCACCCACCACCTCCAACCGCACGCCACGTACCGCCAGCCGCTGCACGTCGACGCGATCACCGACTCTGCCGACGCCACCTTCGACGTGCAGCTGTTCTGGTACCCGCACGACGTGGCGCCCGGCGAGGGTGGCACACGGTTCGTGCCGGGAAGTCATCTCCGCCGGGTCCGATCGTCCGGCCTCGACCGGTACCAGCACATCACCGGTGAACAGCAGTACTCGGGACCGGCCGGCACCGTGGTCGTCTTCCATCACGGGCTGTGGCACGCCGGCCAACCCAATCCGGGTGACGGCGATCGCTGGATGCACAAGGTGCGGCTCAACCCGACCGTGGCGCAGGTGCGGCTGTGGAACCTCGATGACCTGGCCACGTTCCAGAACCCGCCGTCGGATCACATCTTCGCCCGGATGCTTCCTGACAGCGTGGCGCAAGTGCTGCGAACCATGCATCCTTGGATGAGCGTCACCGATTATCGCAACGAACAGGTGCAGCGGGCGAAGCTCTGGCGCTACCTGACCGGTGACGACACCTACGACGTCGACCATTACCTGACCAGGCTCGAAGGCCGCGCCGCGCTGGTCGGATCCTGATGCGACAACGCCAACAGATCCTGTATCTCTGGGCGAATGGATCGGCGCTCGACTCGGGCACGATCGGCTGGGCATTCCATGACGGCACCGACGGCGCCGGTCCTGCTCTCGTCGACGCGTCGCCTCCCTATGCGAACGGGGTCGCCGCGCTGCGCGACGGTTGGATGCTGCTGCAGTCGTCGCAGCTCACTGCGCCCCTGCCCGGCAACGAACACCTGAACGACTATCTCGAGTACGAGTTCGTGTTCGAGCGGCGAATGGAGATGTCATGAGCAAGAAGCATCAGTCACAGGCGGTCGAGACGATCCACGAGATGCAGGATGAGTTGCCCTACGACGAGCCGATCAGCACGAAGGCGTACGAGCGCGATCTCGAGACCCTGCAGATCGAGTTGCTCAAAGCGCAACGCCATGTCAAGGAGTCCGGGGCGCGCGTCGTGATCGTTTTCGAGGGTCGTGACGCCGCCGGCAAGGGCGGTGCGATCAAGCGGTTCCGCGAGAACCTCAACCCTCGTGGCGGCACGCTGGTGGCGCTGCCCAAGCCGACCGAGGTCGAGCAGACCCAGTGGTATTTCCAGCGATACGTCGCGCATCTCCCCTCAGCAGGTGAGATCGTGATGTTCGACCGGTCGTGGTACAACCGTGCCGGCGTCGAGAAGGTGTTGGGCTTCTGCACGCCGGAGGAACATGCGTTGTTCCTGCGGCAGGTACCGGGATTCGAGCGCTCGCTCGTCGACAGCGGCGTTCATCTCGTGAAGCTGTGGTTCACCGTGTCGCAGGCCCGTCAGAAGCAGCGCTTCGACGAACGCCGCAAAGATCCCCTGAAGCAGTGGAAGCTGTCACCGATCGATGAGGCCAGCATGAAGAAGTACGACGAGTACACCCATGCCCGCAACGAGATGCTCCATGCGAGCGACACCGGACACGCGCCGTGGACGATCGTGAACTCCAACGAGAAGAAGCGGGCCCGCCTCGAGTCGATCCGTAGCGTCCTCCACGGCCTCGACTACGAGCACAAGAACCGCGACGTCGTGGGAGAGCCCGACCCGCGGGTGGTCAGGACGGTCCGCGACATCCACATCGGCGACTGACACCGCCTCACCCCGAACGGGCCGCCGCTCAGGTCGTGGGACCCTCGGCGCGCAGGCGGTCGACGGCCTGCATTGCGTCGCGCAACTCGGTCAACCAGTCACCGGTGTGTTCTCCGACGAGGCGCACGCACCACGCCAGTGCGTCTGCTCGTGACCGAGCAACGTTCGCAGCGACCAGTGTGTCGAGCACCTTGCGCTCGGGCTGACGAAGTCGGGTCATGACGGGAACTGCGAGATGGGTGAACAGCTCGGTGCGTTCGCCGACGACGACTCCCCAAGCGACTTTCCGCTCGAACCGGTGCTCGACTTCGCGTGCGATCTGCATGCGCGCCTCGCGCGTTTCTTCTCGGAAACCGGTGGCGCGCCCTGCCAGCACTTCGGCTCGATCGGCCTCGGAGACTCCGGTGTCGAGCTCGGGTGGGGACACCGTGAGCATGATCGTTATCTCGTCGCGGTCAGTTTCGATTCGGGCGGCCTCGGGGGTCCACGCCTCGGGGAGGCGACCCCGCAGCCAGGAGTTGATGGTGGATTCGGTGCTTGTCATGTCCCACAGCGTATCCAGCAATTACATAATTACAACGCAATACTCCCGTGCGGCTGCAAGCATCGACCGCTACTGTCGCCGCCATGAACGATTGGGACGCCCAGATCATCGCCGAGTTCCGAGCCAGCGGCGGCAAGGCCGCACAGTTCGGTGACGCCCCCCTCGTGATCCTCCACACCATCGGCGCGAAGTCCGGTGAGCTTCGCGAGATCCCGCTCGTGGCACTGGTCGACGGTGCCGACCTGTACGTCTTCGCGTCCAAAGCCGGCGCCACGACGAGCCCCGACTGGTACTTCAACCTCAAGGCCCATCCCGAGATCACCGTCGAGTTCGGAACCGAGACGTTCACTGCCGAAGTCACCGAACTGCCCGAGCGCGAAGGTCAGGAGAAGTTGTTGGAGCAGGCCGAGTTGATGCCCCAGTTCGGCGAGTACATCACATCGGCCGCACCACGCGTGATCCCGGCGTTCCACATCGCCCGCGTGGGCTGAAAGCCGATCGACCCCGGCAACGTCCTGGCGGTCAGTGGGAGCGAGCGATCCGGCGCCGGGCCTTTGCCCGTTTGGAGCCGACCAACATCCGCTTGCGAACCCTGCTCGACAGCTCTGCGCCGTCGGTCACGTGGACGATCAGCTCCAACGTCACCGCTCGATTCCGGACCCGCTCGATGATCACGGGCGCCTCGCTGGATACGTCGAGCACCACCACGGGCCCGTCACACACGTCGAGGCACGACAGCTCACGCACCTGGCACGTCCGGCGGAGTTCACGTTCGATCGTTCGGAAACCATCGGCCTTGCGGCAGTCCTTACCGGTACACAGCCCGACGTCAGGTCTCTTCGCCATGGGAGCGCGTGTGCCCACTCAGGCGATCGAGTAGTCGCGCAGCAGTTTGTTCATCTCGATCACGTGGAGCTCCTCTTGGCCGATTTGGCCGCGGGCGTACTCCTCGAGATAGATCGACTGCCCCTCGGCGAGGCTGAGCAACTGGCGGTACAGATCGAGTGCGCGACGCTCGTGGCCGATCGACTCGAGGAGGATGACGTTGATCGCGTGGTCGTGTGACTCCTCGATCGGTGCAATGCCCTGATCCGGGTGCCCACCGAGCCCGGTGAGGATCTCGCCGGCCTGTTGCGCGTGGATCAGCGACTCGGCAGCCTGCGCTTTCATGAAGTCGACGAGCGGCAACCGGTTCGGGCCGGTGATCACGAGCGAGTAGTGCGTGTAACGCACCACCCCCGACAGCTCTGCCTTGAGGATTTCGTTCAGGACCGGATTGATCGATTCGGTGTCGATGATCGAATGCACGTCGTCAGTCTCGCACGCGCTCAGGTGAAGTAGTCGGGTCGACTGACATGGGTTTCGCTGACGAACAGCACGCCGTGGCGATCATCGAGGAGGCGTCGGATACCGGCGATCAGGCCCTCGGCGCGTTCGATCGGCACCACGGTGATCAGCATCGACAGGCTGGCGCGGTCGTTGAACAGCAGCCGACCCTGATGGTGGCCATGATGTCCGAACCCCGAGACGCCGGACACTGCGGTGTACCCGGTGGCGCCGGAGTCGAGGAACAGGTCGCGCATCGCAGGCACGTCATCGCCGTCGATGACGACTTCGATCTTGGCCATGGCGGGAAGGTCGGTCCAGGTGGTCACGGTTCTCCGTTCAGATCGAGAGTGGAATCGAGAGGTCGGTGTGTGACAGCGATGTGCGGTGCTCGGCCATCGATGCGTCGGCGAGATGCCAGGGTTCCCATCCGCCGCCGGGTGTGCGCAGCGACCACGCATCGTTGTCGCTGCCGCGCCCGACGACGTGGATCCACTCGCCCTCCACCAACTGACGCAGGCCGCTGTTGCGCAGGATGATGCGCTCGATTCGATCGAGCGGCGCCTGAACGATGGCGAGCAATCGCAACGGATCGTGGGCGCGCTGCTCGCCGAGCATCACCGACTGCATCGGCAGGCCGACCGCGAGGTCGCCGGACTGGCCGACCACCACGCCGATACCACCAACCGGGTTGTGCAGCATCTTGTCGCCGGCTCCGAACACCTCGGGCTCGACAGTGGAGAAGTAGTACTGCGACGAGATCCATTGCGCCACCACCAGAGGAGCGGTCATGATCGTCTCGAGCGCCACGCCGTCGGGGTCGCTCTCGGCCACGTAACTGTGCAGGAACGAACGGCCGCGCAGATCGTGCGCAGCGGTCATCGAGCGTGGTCCGATAATGAAGGCACCGTTGCCGGCGAGACCCCATTCGGGACGCACCTCAGCCCAGTCACGTCCCCGATCACGCACGCGGGCGGCACTTCCCGGGAGGCGTTGCGCCCGATCGAGTGAGTTGCGCTCGCCGGCACTGTCGAGATCGCGCTGGAGCGCATCGACGAGCGGTCGGATGGCCGCCGGGATGACGTCACGGTCGAAGATCCGCACGAGGTCGGCTGCCGTGTCGTGTTCGGCCGCCACGAACCATGTCGTGTCGGGGATCGTGATGCCACGCTCGACCAGTCCGACGCGCACGTCGATGTCGTTGAGGATCGCCGCAGCGATCCGGGCACTGGCCCCACCCGGTGCTCCGCCACATGCACCGCAGTCGAGCGACGAGGCGTGCGGGTTGTTGGTGGTGATGCTGGCGTGGCCGCACAGCACCACCACGGGAGCGAACTCGGCCATTCCGATCGTGGTCACGATGGCTTCGGCGAACAACGTGCGCTCTTCCAACGACAACCCGGAACGGAGATCGACGCTGGTGACGGTGTCGACGACCGGGGCGGTTCGCGGTGTGGCGCCGAACGGCTTCCACCACGGTCGCTTCGCAATGGCGCCCACGGCCGTGTCGAGTCGCGTGCGTGGGGGCGCGAGCGTGCGCGCAGCAGCAACCGGCCCGGCGAACCAGCCGGCCGACTCGGCGAGCGCGAACGGCGACGCAATACCTCCCTTGGCTGCGTAGAACGCGTCGTGCAATCCAGCGGTGGCCGAGCGGGTGGACAGGTACCGCGCGTCATCGTCGATGGCGACCTCGACGACCTCGTGCCGCGGTGACACCAGTACCGGACATCGCGCCTGAGCGATCTCGGAGCCAAGCGGACGCCAACGAACCGGCACGCCGAAGAAGCCGGCGAAGCCATAGGTGTCGTAGGCACCGAGCGCCTCGAGTCGGCGACGCACGCCCTCGGAGCGGACGTCGATGCAGAACACGAGTTGGGCGGCCGGGCGCTCGGGCGAGGTTCCCGCCGCGGGTCCCGTCAAGCGAGCGAGCAGACGATCACGGAAGTTCCATTCGTGTGCCGACAGCCAGATGGCCGCACGATCTGCCTCGTCGAACGCTTCGAGCAGTTCGACGATCGCTGCCCTGTGTCCATCTGCCCCGAATGCCGCCGCCGCGGCGTCGGCGCGACGTTCGATGCTCACCGCTTGGACGCCGCTCGAGGTGGCGTCGGGTCCCGACAGATCGAGGTGGTCCGGTGCGAGGTGATCCATCGCCGCCCGAACCGCAGCGAGGTCGAGCATCCGGAGCCGCACTCCAGAGCGATCGGCCGGTGCCCATTCGTCGCACCACCGCGCCAAACCCGCCCATCCGGGGGTCCGCAGGATCCAGGTGCGGATGGCGTGGACGCGTCCCTCGTCGTCGATGCCGCGCTCGCGCAGCGCCAGGTCGAGCAGTTCGGCGGGGTCGTCGGGCAACTCCTTCAGTCGGGCCCGTGCGTCACGTCCGATCACTGCAGCGAGGCGACGATCGGCCCCTGCCGCGACTCGCCACGACCGATAGAAACCGCGGTCCCGATCGGGCATCGGCCAGGGCGTGTGGGCCTCGTCGACGAATGCAGCGCACCAGCCCGTCATGATCTCGTCGAGGGCAGTGGCAACACTGCCGGTCCCCCGACGTGGCGCTTGATCAGCCGTCGGCCCGTGCAGCAGATCCCAACGCACGATGTCGAGCGGGTCGACGCGGAGTCGACCGAGGTCGAGCGACGGAGCGTCGGCGAGCGTCGGTTGGTGACGCAGGATCGCCCGGTCGAGATCGGCGTCGGTGACCGTGCCGCAGGCGTGCTCGGTCCGATATGCGTCGAGCGGCAGGTGTGTGCGCGCACCGAACCAACCCCGGGCCGCTGCGGCCGCTTCGGCGAATGAGAGATCGGTGAGCCCACCGAGCGGATTGACGGCGACGAAGGCGGTCAGCGGCCAGTACGGCGCCGCGATCGATCCGGCGTTCGACACGTCGATGACCAGACGACTGCGGTCGGTCGCCGAGAGCGATCTGTGAGCGGTGGCGGTGGTCATGTGTGGTCTCCTGCAGTGGCCAGTTCGGCCGGAGCGAGTGCGGTGTCGGTGGAACGAATGACGGTCGCATGCGAGAGCGCTACCGCTCGATCCGAGCGGTGAACAGTGATGGGGGTGCTTGTGCTCAGCAGCCAGCCGTAGGCATTGCGGCGCAGCGCTTCGCCTCGAGGGCCGGGCGTGAACACGACGACGAGTACGCCGGCGGCGATCGCTGAGAGTGCTGCGACCACCCAGAGCGGGCCGACCGCCGATGGCACCTCGTAGGGAACCACGCCGACGACGAAGGCCTCGAACACGGCGATGCCTCCGACGTAACCGAACGTCATCACGAGCACGCCGGCGATCGCAAGGGCGATCGTGTGTCCGGCCGCGAAAGGCGTCGCCGACATCCATCCGCTCGCCGCTCGGCCCACGGAGAGTGCGCCGAACAGCACGATCAGGATCGTCGCGGCCGGAGTGAGGTGCGGCTCGATGAACCGCAGTGCGAGAGCGAAAGCGGCGAGCGGCGTGAGCACACCGATCACGAGTCGCAATGCATTCGAGTTCAGCACCGCTGCAGAGGAGCGCCCGAGATGTGGGCGTTGCATCTGACGGTTGCGGGCCGTGATGGCTCCGCCGGCGCCGAGGAACATCGCCGCCTTGAACAGGGCATGTCCAACGATGTGGAACAGGGCGGCAGCAAAAGCGCCGACGCCGAGTTGCATCATCATGAACCCCATCTGGCCCGCTGTCGACCAGACGAGCCCGCCCTTGACGTCGGTGCGCACCAGCATGACGGCGGTCGCGAAGAGTGCGGTGGCGATCCCGAGCCCGAAGGCGACCACCATGGCGCTGACCGACGAGGCGAACACCGGCGAGAACCGGATCAACACGACCCCGGCGCCGTTGATCACCCCGGCATGGAGGAGCGCCGAGACCGGTGTGGGTGCGGCGAGCGTGGATGGAAGCCAGGCGTGCATCGGAACGAGGGCCGACCGTGCGACTCCGGAGACCACCAGCAGCGTCGCGACGATCGTGAGCATGCTGAGGGGCCCGATCGACTCGGCGTCGAGCGACGCTGCATCGCCACCGATGTTGCGAAGATCGAGGTCTCCCACCGACCCGATCGCCAGGACGACAGCGAGCAGCAGCGACGCGTCGCCCACGAGAAATGTGCGAGACGTGAGGCGCTGCGAACGCACCGCTGCAGGCCAGGGCGCCTTGTGGCCGAGCAACGCAACTAACGTCACGGTGGTCGCGATCCAGGCAACGACGAACCCCGAGCCAGTCGCTGCGACCCCGACGAGTGAGGTGGCACCGGCGAGCGCGCAGGCGAGCACGTGGAACCGCGTGGCTCGCGGATCACCGAGGAGCGAGCGGGAGGCGAACGACTGCACGATCAGTCCGACGGTGCTGGTGAGGAGCAGCAAGATGGCACCCACGCGGTCGGCAGTCAGCCCGATCACGGCCACACCATCGGAGTTGGTGATCACTGCGTCGACGGGGCCGTCGAGACCCACCTTGATCAGAAGCACCAGAGCGCCGATCGCTGCAGCACCGCTGGCGCCGACGGCCAGACGGGCGGTGGTGCGCGAGGAAGTGCTGGCGAGCCGGATGATCACTGCAGCGAGCAGCGGCAGGGTGGCGACGGCGACGAGGACTCCGGACATCGCTTCGACTCTAATACCAGAAGTTCAATTCCTACAACACAACATCTCCGATTGGAAGGCTATTTTTCTCAGAGTTGTTCGAATCAGCGCTCACAGCTCAGAAACGGTCCCGGCGGACCACTGTTCGCGCAGCTTGTACTTCTGGATCTTTCCGGACCCGGTGAGCGGGAAGGCATCGACCTCGAACCACTGCTTGGGGGTCTTGTGCGGAGCGAGGTGGTCTCGCATGTACGAGAACAACTCGGTCTTGTCGAGGGTGTGCCCGGGGGCAGGCCGTACGAACGCCGCAACCGTCTCGCCCCAGTGGTCGTCCGGCAGCCCGACCACGGCGACCTCGCCGACCGCAGGATGTGCGAAGAGCAGGTCCTCGAGTTCTCTGGGGTAGATGTTCTCGCCGCCCCGAATGATCATGTCCTTCAGACGACCTTCGACCGTGCAATAGCCGCGGTCGTCCATCGCACACAGGTCACCGGTGTGCAACCAGCCGTCGGGGTCGATCGCGTTCGCGGTGCCTTCGGGGTTCTCGAAGTACTCGTGCATCACGTGATATCCGCGGGTGAGGTACTCGCCGACGACACCGATCGGCACGGTCGCGCCGGTCTCCGGATCGACGATCCTCACCTCGACGCCCGGCATCGGTGGGCCGATCGTGCCCGCCTTGTCCTCGATGGTGTCGGACGGATGCGTCATCGAGGCGACGGGCGAGCACTCGGTCTGACCGAACACGATCGTGAACGGTGCACCGAGCGCGGACTCGAGGCGACGAACCATCGGGTCGGGCACCAGCGACCCTCCCGAGCAGATCGCTTCGACACTCGACAGGTCGGTCGTGGCGAAGTTCGGGTGCTCCATCATCGCAACGAGCATCGTCGGGACGCCGAGTACCGCCGTGCCGCCGTAGGCCTCGAACAGCTCGAGCGCCAGGCCCGGCTCGAACGACTCCTCGTACACGAGGGTGGCATGCTTCGACGCAGCAGCGAGCACCGTGACGACGCATCCGGCGGTGTGGAAGAGCGGTGCGACCCCGATCATCACACCCCCCTCACTCACACCCATCCGATCGGCGGTGTGCCAGCCGTTGTTGACGAGACCGCGGTGATGGAGCAGCGCACCCTTCGGGAACCCAGTGGTGCCAGACGTGTACTGGATCATCACGGCATCGGACGGATCCGGTTCGACGAGCGTCCCGTCGAACGCGTCGGCGCCCGCCATGAACTCGTCCCACCGGTCGAAACGGATGATGTCGCGCAACTCGGGGAGCTCGGGCTGGATCTCCTCCACCGTGGCGAGCATCGGATTCCCGCGGAACTCGGTGGCGGTGACGATGCCGGCCGATCGCGACTGCTCGAGTACGTACTTCACTTCGTTCGTGCGCAGCGCGGGATTGACCGTGACGAAGATCAGCCCGGCGATCCCGGCGGCGTACTGCAGGATGATCCACTCCGGGTAATTCGGCGCCCACACGGCCACCCGCTCTCCCGGCTCGAACCGAGTCCGCAGCGCGCGAGCTGCGGCCTCGGCATCAGCCAGCAACTCCCGGTACGTCCAGCTCCGCCGCAGTGCCGGATCGGCCACCCCGGCGACGAGCGCCACACGTTCGGGAACAGCCTCGGCGGCCTCGCGGAGGAGCGCTCCGAACGTGAGCTCTCGGACAACGGGCACGTCCGGCCCGGTTGCGTGTGATTCGGTCAACGTCATCGAGACCACCCCTCTCGTGTGGTAGATGACACTAGCCCACGAGCGAAACTGCTCTGACGGTGTCGTCAGTTGACGGTCGAGCGTGCGGCGCGACGGCGCTGCTTCTCGGCGTACATCGCCTCGTCGGCTGCAGCGAACGCTCCGGGGAAGCCGGCGACGACGGTGTAGGGGGCGTGTCCGATCGAGGCCACCACGCCGGTGTCATGGAATCCAGCGAGGATGCGAGACCTGAGCACGTCGCAATCAGCCGGCACCGCGTTGCTCGTGATGATCCCGAACTCGTCACCACCCAGTCGAGCCGCGATATCGCAGTCGCGAATCGTGTCACGGATCACGCTCGCGGCGAGCTTGATCAGCTCGTCGCCGGCCTGATGGCCGAAGGTGTCGTTGACCTCCTTGAGCCCGTCGAGGTCGATGACCAGAACGGCACCGGGATCACCGAACCGACGGAAGCGAGCTTCTTCGATTTCCATGTAGCGGTCCCAACCTCGCCGGTTGAACAGCCCGGTCATCGGGTCGGATTCCGCAGCCATCTCGGCGCGCTCGAGGAGGCGGGCCTGCCGCGTCCGTTCGAGGTCGGCATCGAGGATTGTCGACAAGAGCATGCCGAGGATGTCGAGCAGCGGCTCATGTCGCAGCATCTCGTCGGACTGCGTAGCGGTGTCGAGTCCGCACAGGGTTCCGAACAGCTCACCATCGGCGTGGGTGATCGGGATGCCCACGTACGAGCCGATCTTGATCTGCGCCGCAACGCCGGACGCGGCGTACTCCGGGATCGCCATTGCGTCGGGAGCGATCCGGGGGGTCGTCCCCGCAACCATGTTGATGCAGAACGAATCGTCCCACGGGTGAGAACCACCGGGTCCGAGACCGTACGAGTCGTCGCGCACTTCGAGATAGAGCTGCCGCAGGCCATCGAAACGGGTCACCGCCCAGAAACCCATGGGCAGGAACGACTTGAGGTAATCGACGACCGCCGCTGACGCCTCGTTGAACCCCATGCCCGGTCGGGCGGTGGGGAACCGAGGAGGCTGCGGCGCACTCGAGGTGATCGTCGGAAGCGCTGTGTCGATGATGGTCATGGTCTCAGTCCTGAAGGGGTCGCAACGAGTCGGTCTCTGCAACCGTCCGTCGGACGCGGACAAAAGCACGAAATCGTCGACGACGACCACCACCGCAGAGGTCGGCAAGGCAAGGGCTCCGGCCGCTCGAAATTTGGGTTTGCCTCGCGCGAGTGGTAAAGACACCAACGGTGAACGAGTCATCGTCCAGTCGAATGCAGTTGCCTTCGATGTACGACTCGTTCGCCGCGGTCACAGAGGGCCGGGTTGAACTGGCACGACTTTCGAAAGGGACACTGAGCGACCTCTCGCATGTCCTCGAAGACGTGCTGCTGAACAGCCGTATGCCCGGCGTCGTACTCACCGGGTTCCAGGTCGACGGGAACTGGGCGTCCGAACTGACGCGCTATCAGCGCCTCGTCGAGCCCGAGGCCCGCACGGTTGCCGTGTTCGCCACGGGCGATCTCGGTGACACCGGCGAGGTCATCGGGTTCGAGCTGCCAGCGGCGAGTGGGTTACGCCAGGAGTGGTTCATCGTCGTACAAGCCGAAGACTTCTCCTGCGCGCTCTTCGGTGTCGATCGCCCCGAACCCGATGCAGAGTTACCAATCGACGAGATGGATCGGCTGTTCGACGCCACGTGGACATTCGAACCGGACATCATCGGTGAACTCAGCGACCTCGTGCTGCGCGTTGCCCGCACGTCGGATCCAGCGAGCGCCGAACAGTTGGAAGCAGCACTGCGCCGCTTCCCTCCGCTGACTGCCTCGCGGGAACTCGAGGCGCGTTTTCATCAGCGCATGTTCGCCACGATGGAGCGCGGCCGCCAGCGCTGGCGAGAGCAACTCATGCGCGAGTACCTGCTCCGCGAACGTCTCCAGACAGCCGAGACCCGGCTCCGGCACCTCGAACGTCTCGCTGCGCTGGGCACCACGGTCGCTTCGCTTGCCCACGAGATCAACAACCCGCTCGGCGCCATCAGCCTGGCGTCGGAACTCATCGACATCGAGGTGTCGAGCCTGCGCACGATGCTGGGTGCCGACGTGACGCCGACCGCCAGCGATCAGCTCGATGCCATCGGATCGCAGGGCCGTCTGATCAGTGATTCCAGCGCCCGCGTCGGTCGGCTGGTGCACGGCATGCTCGATCTCGCCCGAACCGGCGACGTGCGGCTCGAAGCGGTCGAACTCGTGGCGTGGCTTCGCCGAATGGTCGACGAACTCGCCGTCGGTTTCAGCTACCCGGTCACACTGCTCGGGGCAGGCGATGTACGGGTGTCGATCGACACCGACCGTGTCCGTCACGTCCTCACGAACCTGGTTCGCAACGCCACCGAAGCCGTTCAGACCGGCATCCCGATCGAGATCGAGATCGAAGCGCCAGTGGGGATCCACGGACGATCGCCTGGTCACGTCGCAGTTCTGGTGCGTGATGCAGGTCCGGGTATGTCCGATGAGGTGGTCGGACGACTGTTCGAGCCGTTCGTCACCACCAAGACCGACCGTGGCGGCACTGGCCTCGGACTCGTGCTCGCACAACGATTCGCCCGAGAGTGTGACGGCTCGCTGACCCTGCGCTCAACCGGCCTGGACGGCACGGTGTTCGCTCTGGAGTTACCGATACTCGACGGAGCGGTAACGCAAGTTCACGCCGACGCAGACAACTCGACCTCGGACCAGTCCGCAACGGGGCGCAATCCTCACACCGCCGATCCCGACCACGTGGCGGGAGTCGCGCTCGTGTTGGACGACGACCCCGGGATTCGGGCAACGCTCGGACGGATGCTGGAACGCTCGGGATGGCACGTCCTCCTCGCCGCCAACGCGGAAGCGGCCATCGATACCCTCGCCGGCCAATCCTGCGACGTCGTGCTCGCTGACTGGGGCGCGATGGACCAAGGGGCCGGTTTCGAGTCGCTCTGCGAGCAGCTGGAATCCGTGCGCCCCGGGAGCACCGGTCGCATGATCGTGATCACCGGCTCGCTCGGATCCACCCTCCCTGCTGATCTCGCGCCGATGGTGCTGTCCAAACCATTCAGTAGCGGGCAATTGCAACAAGCGATCGCCCGGATCACGGCTCCACTTCGAGACGATCGACGGTTCGATGATGTCCCCTGATTCACCTGAATCGGGCCTGGCAGCAGGACGACCGCTCCCCTTCCAGGCAATCGTCGACGCGGCGAGCGACGGTGTCGCGATGATCGAGGTGATCGGTTCCGCCGATTCGACTCCGCGATTCTCGTGGAGGTATCTCAACCCCCGCGGGCGCGCGGTCCTGGAGATCACCGAGTCCTCGTTGGACGGTGTCGACGTCGAGACCACGTCGCCTGGTCTGGCTGATCACGGGATCCTGCAGGAGTGCGCTGCGGCAAACCACGTTGAGGTCATTGGTCGTTGGGCACTCGACGGCGGTCGAGTGCTCGGCATGCGTGCGGGAACGTTCGCCGGCTACGTCGTGCTGCGCTTCAGGGACATCACCACCACCGAACAGCTTCAGGAGTCCGAGCGCGAGAGTCGTGGCCGGCTCCTCGCCATCCTCGCGAGCATCAACGACCCGTTCATCATGCTCGACCCCTTCTGGCAGCTCTCGTACCTGAACGCAGAGGGCGCGAAGATCCTCGGAAGCACGCTGTCCGATCTCCGGGGTCGCAACATCTGGGAGGCCCTGCCGTTCCTGCGCGGCACCGACTTCGAACGCCAACTGCTCCGGGCTGATGGCGACAGGATCGACGTCGTGTTCGACGTCCAATTTCCCACCAATCCCGACGTTTGGGTGTTCGTGCGCGCTTACCCGAGCGAGGTCGGACTCACGGTGAGGATGCGCGACGTGAGCGCCGACCGACGCCTTGCCTCCCACGCTGCGGAGATGCAGCGGGCGCAGAGCCTCGTGACCCTCGCCGGTGGAATCGCCCACGACTTCAACAACCTGCTGACGGTCCTGCAGGGAAATGCCGAACTCTTGGCCGACGACCTCGGTCCCGAACATCCGGGGAGTGCGCGTCTCGATGAGATCCAAGGCGCGGCACGCCGTGCCGAAGACCTCACCCGACAGTTGCTCGCGTACAGCCAGAACCAGATGATCCTGCCCACCCAGGTCGATCTGAACAGCGTCATCGACGCCAACAGCGCTCGGCTGCGCCGGCGCGCGGGTCAGTCCGTGACGGTGGTCATCGAGCTCGAGGACGCTCCGGTGAACGTCGAGGTCGATCCTCATGAACTGGTCCAGTCGGTGGAATATCTCGTCGACAACGCGCGTGACTCGATGCCCGAGGGTGGCACCCTCACCCTCAGCGTCACGCGACTCTCGCTTCCCGACACCGCACTGAAGGCTCCCAATTTGCCGTCCGGACACTTCGGTGTCATCTCACTGACCGACACCGGTGTGGGCATGACCACCGAGATGCGGACGCGGGCGGTCGAACCGTTCTTCACCGACCGCCCGAGCGGGGTTCGAACCGGGCTCGGGCTGTCCGCAGCAGACGGTATGGCCAAGCAGGCCGGCGGGTGGCTCGAGATCGACAGCGAGGTGGGCGTCGGCACCGTCGTGCGAATCTTCCTGCCATGCCTCGTGAGCGATTCGGACCACACTGCGCCGACCCTGTTCTCGGTCGGCGGTTCTCCTCCCTCGAAGCCGGCGGAACAGAAGCGCACCCAATCGATCCTGGTCGTCGATGACAACACCAGCATTCGCGACCTCGTCGCCAGGCTGCTGTCGGAGCGTGGCTACTCGGTGGAATCGGCTGCTGATGGCCCGAGCGCCATCGAGCTTGCGGCACGTCGCGATACCCCGTTCGATGTGCTGGTGACCGACATCACGATGCCGGGCCTGTCCGGCTTCGAACTTGCCGACGTCCTCGTGGTCGACGAACTCGGTTCGGCGGTGTTGTTCATGTCGGGCTACACCGATCGTGCCGATCTCGTGCGGTCAGAGGGTCTCACCGCCCGCGGCTTCATCGTCAAACCGTTCACGGCCATCGACCTGGTGCAGGCGATCGAAGGATTGGCGGCCGAACGCGACGCCCGACTCTCGCCGGTCACCCCATGACCGACGATCAGTCGGGTGGGAGATCCGCGACGACCGTCGGACGCCCCAGAAGGTAGCCCTGCCCGAGTTGGACGCCGGTCGCGCGCACCGTTGCGAGTTCGTCCTCGAGCTCGATGCCCTCGGCGACAACCTGCCCCCCCATCTCGCTCACCGACCGTGCGATGCCGAGCAGCAACGCCTGGCGGGCAGGGTCGGTGTGGATGTCGGCGATCCAGGACCGGTCGAGCTTGACGTAGTGCGGGCGAAGCGAGAACACATGGCGCAGGCTGGCCCAGCCCGATCCGGCGTCGTCGACTGCCATCTGGAGCCCGCGGCCGAGATCGGCGAACTCTTTGCGGACGAGTTCGTAGTCGTCGATGTGCTCGTGCTCGGTGATCTCGACGGACAACTGGCGGTCGGCAGCCAGATCGAGGATCGGTGGGAGTTCGGCGTGACCGAGCAGCGTCGCCGAGACGTTGATCGACAGGTACCGGTCGGACGGAAGCCCGTGCGACGCCATGATCGCCGCTCGCAACGTGGCCAGTTCGAGCTGAGGACCCATTTGGGCCAGCCGCGCCTCTTCGAAGCGCAGATCGGGACGCATACCGTCGTCGAACCGGGTGAGCGCCTCGTAGCCCACGATGCGAGCCGTGTCGATGTCACGAATCGGCTGGAACACCGGGCGGTAGCTCGCGTCGTCGATGACGAGCTGGATCGACGCGGCGAGGTCGGCGAGCGCTTCCATCGACTGCGACGGCTCGATCAGGTTCTCCACCATCGGAGCCAGTTCGACGGTGAGCCCGAGCACCTCGCGTGCGAGACGACGCTGATCGGGCAGTGACGGATCGACTTCCACGACCAGGGCAATCGTGGTGGAGCCGCGCAGGCCAACCGTGGCCGCCACGAGCCGACCGGCGCCGAGTCCGTCCGAGCCCGATGCATCCCGGGTCAGTACCGCTGCACCGTCGGTGACGAGTTGGTTGAGATCGTCGGCGGGCAGGCGGTCGATCAGCCTGGCAATCGTCGATTCGGAGGCCTGATCGCTGACCGTGGTCGCCCGAGCAACTCCCGAGATCGGCACCTCGACGATCGCCGCACTCGCAACGGTCGGTAGCGCAGCGATCGTGTCGACGATGTGTCGTTGCACCTCGCCCGATGGTGGACGGGCGGCGATCTGCACGGCCAGCTGGGTGCGCTCGTGCAGACGTTCGGTCAGCTTGGCGATCCAGAGACGTTGGCCACGGAGGTTGGCCTCGATGCGAGCCGTGAGCTCATCGAGGGAGACCGGCTTGGTGACATAGTCGTTCGCTCCGGCGCCGAGACCACTGATCCTGTCGGCGAGACCATCACGCCCGGTGACCATGATGACCGGCAGCGTCGCCATGTTCAACATCGCCCGGAGACGGCTCAACACCTCCATGCCGTCGAGCTTGGGCAGACCGCTGTCGAGCAGAACGAGATCCACTTCCACGTCGCTGACGACCTGCAGGGCCTCCTCGCCGTCGGCCGCCTCGGCAGTGCCGAAGCCCCGACGCTGCAAACCGATCACCATCAGGCGACGCAGGTCGGCGTCGTCGTCGACGACCAGGATCGTCGCCCCGCGCTTCAGCACCGCCATGTGTGGCTCAATCCGACGTCATGCACCGTGCCAAGTTAACCACGTCCACTGCGCGGGCATCCGACTGATGGGATGGCGCGGTGCGCGACATGTCTGTCGAGGCACGCTCCGCTCAGGATTCTTCGAGGGCAGCCCTCAGCATGTGCAGCAGATCTGGCGCCGAGTACGGCTTGGTGAGGAAGTGGGTCACCCCGAGCTCCATCATCTTTGCGGTCCTCCCACTCGCATCGAGGCCACTCGATGCGACGATGGGGACATCGGGTCGGATGCGCCTCAGGACGTGGACCGCAGCGGGCCCGTCCATCACCGGCATCATCATGTCGGTGAGCACGAGATCGATCTCGAAGCGACGCTGCGAGTAGATGGCGACCGCGTCGGCGCCGTCGACGGCGGTGACCACGCGATAGCCGAAGGTCCGCAGCGTCTGGGCCGTGACCTCGAGCACTGCGGGGTCGTCGTCGACGAGCAGGACGAGTTCTCCCTGACCGCGGATGATCTCGGTCGCGGGCGGGCTTTGGCGATCGGTCGACGTCCCACCGGCAAGCGGCAGGTACAGCAGGAACGTGGTTCCTCGACCCAGCTCGCTGTAGACGCTCATGAAGCCCCCGTGGCTCTTCGCGATCGCCAACGCCGTCGACAATCCGAGACCGGTGCCCTGCCCGCGTCCTTTCGTCGTGTAGAAGGGTTCGAAGCATCGGTCGAGGGCCTCGGCCGACATTCCACTGCCGTCATCCTGGACACGCAGGGCGACATAGACACCCACGTCGGCGTCGGGGGTCAGCGCGGCATATTGCTCGTCGACCTCGATGATCTCGGCACTCAGCACGATCGTGCCCCCATCGGCGAGCGCATCGCGGGCGTTCACGCAGAGGTTGAGGAGAATTTGCTGCAGCTGTGTGGGTTCAGCAACCACCAGCTGGTCGCGAACCTCGTCGTCCGAGGTCACCCGGAGCTCGATCGACTTGGTGAACGTGTCCCGGACGATCCCTGCGGTGCTGTCGAGGAGATCCCCGACGGACACTTCGATCCGCTGACCGTCGGCGCCGCGTGCGAACAACAGCACCTGCTGGATCAGCTTCGATCCTCGAACTGCGCTCGAGCGCGCGCTGTCGAGGATGACTTGGTGATCGGGGTTGGTGATGCCATCGCGCAGCAGGTCGACCGCGAGCATGATCGGGGCGAGCACATTGTTCATGTCGTGTGCGATGCCACCAGCCAACGTGCCGATGCTCTCGAGGCGCTGCGCGCGCAGAAACTGTTCCTCGACGCGCCGGGCGTCGGTGATGTCGGTGTTGATTGACATCACCGACAACTCGACGTGATCATCGGAGCGCACCGCAGTCCACCGGACCAGGATCACTCGCCGCTCGCCGGTGCGGGTGGTGTGGCGCATCTCACCGTTGAAGCTGCCGGTGCCGGCCAGTACCGACTCGGCCGTGGCGTATTCGGACTCGTCGAAGCCGATCAGGTCGCAAGTTCGCTTGCCGACGGCCTCGTCTCGGCTCCAACCGTAGACCCGTTCCGCCCCATCGTTCCAGTAGGTGACTCGACCGTCTGAGTCGCCAACGATGATCGCGTCCTGCGACGCATCGAGCAGTCTGCGCTGCTCGTGGAGCAGCCTGTCGCGCTGGTCGAGCTCCTTCTGGACACGCTGTTCCTCGGTGACGTCACGAAAGTAGACCGACAGACCACCGGGGAAGGGGTAGGCGCGCGCCTCGAACCATGCATCGAGGGGCTCGTAGTACGCGGTGACCACCTGTTCGGTGCCGGTCTCGACCGCACGTTGGTACGAGGTGAAGAACACCGTCTGCACCGCAGTCGGGTTCACGTCCCAGATGATCCGGCCCAGCAAGCTGGCTCGAGGGCGCCCGAGCATCGCCTCGGCGTTCGAATTGAGGTACGTGAATCGCCACTCGGAATCGACGGAGTAGAAGGCTTCGGGGATGCTCTCGAGGGTCTCCACCAAACGGTCGGCGAGCTCCTTCGTCTCACGTGCCTGAGCCGACTGGCGTGAGATGTCCTGGAACGCACCGATCACACGCACGATCCGCCCGGACTCGTCGTACTCGGGTTCGCCGACGACGCGGGCGTCCAACTGGTTTCCCGCATAGGTGCTCACCACGAGAGAGAGGTCGAACGCAACGCCGTTGGTGACGCAGTCCTCGACTGCATCGGCGATGCGCTCGCGCTCTCCGGGTGGATACATGTCGAGTGCATCGTCGACGTCCGGCACCGAGCCTCGTTCGAGGATCTCGTAGATCTCGTCCGACCAGTAGATCTTGCGATCGGGAATTCCGATGGCCCACCCTCCGACGCGCGCCATGGCTCCCGCCACTCGCTGCAGCGCCTGGCTCTGCAGCGCGGCTGCAGCACCGGTCTCCGGGTCGTTCAGAGCGATCTCACGCTCTGCTGCGAGCGCCAGTTGTACGACCAGTTCGATCTCGACCGACGTCCACTGCCGCGGGCTGAAGTCGACCAGGCAGAACGCACCGAGCGCCTCGCCCGTTACCGATCGGATCGGCGCGGCGAGATAGGCGGCAATGTCCAGTGACTCGACCGTCGCCGCCGACGCGAAGACCGGGTCAGTCTTCGTGTCATCGATGGCCAGCGGCGTCGAACGCCCGAGGGTCAGACTGCACAGGGTGTCACCCATCAACGTGCGAGTGGTGGCGAGCGGCTCGGGAAGCCGCGAGAGGCCGAGATAGAAGTCTCGATCGGCCTCGACCAGGGAGATGAACGCCGCTCCGGCGTCGGTGATGTTGGTGGCCAGATCTGCGAGGCGATCGTACGCCTCGGTGTCGACTCCATCCGAGCCGCGCGCTCGCGCCACTGACCGCAGACGTCGGGCACTCCCACGAAGGTCGTCAGCAGACGAAGTCATTGACAGATCCTCTCCGGGGCAAACAAGCGGCTTTCATTATGGACGGCAAGAGGACGCTAATCAACGGCCGAACGACACGAGCACACGACCTAGAGCGAGCGTCCGCATCGACCAGCATCACCTGTTCGGGTTCTCCCTTGATCGGAGCGCGTCGGACACCGCTCGGAGCAGATCGGCACTCGTGAACGGCTTGGTGAGCAGGCTGTTGGAGTCGGGGTCCGCCCCCGGAGCGAACGAATCGAACATGTCACGGCTGTAGCCCGACATGTAGAGCACGTTCAGCATCGGCCACCGCCGCCGAAGGACGTCGGCCAGCTCGGGACCGGACATGTCGGGCATCACCAAGTCGGTGACCAGGAGGTCAGGTGTGACGGTCGCGTCGTCCGACTGCTCGACGACCGCTTCGGCGGTGCCTCCGTACACGTCGTAGCCGGCGCCACGAAGGATGCGCTCGACAAGCGTGCGCAGAGATTCTTGATCGTCGACCACGAGTACCCGTTGCCCAGCGGGCGCGGGAGTTGTCGCGTCGGCCTCCGATCCAGGAGCCGAGTCCTGATCGTCGTGGACCGGGAAGCGCACCGTGATCGTGGTACCTGCACCGGGAGTCGAGTCGATGCGCACGTCGCCGGCAGCAGCAGCGGCGATCCCGTGGACGGTGGCGAGACCGAGACCAGATCCGCCTCGGCTGGCCTTCGTGGTGAAGAACGGCTCGAACGCATGCTCGAGCACTTCCGGGGTCATACCCGTGCCTTCATCTCTCACGCTGATCTCGACATATCGGCCCGCTCGCAGCGCCGCTGCGTGATCGTCGATGACGACGTCTTCGGTGCGAATCGTCAGCTCGCCGCCATCGGGCATCGCATCTCGTGCGTTGATCGCCAGATTGATCAGCAACTGCTCGAGCTGGCTGTTGTCGATCCGGATCGTCGAGGTGGTGTGGGTGTCGGTGGTTGCGGTGATGTGGTCACCAAGTGTCGGCGACAGCAACGCAGCCACTGATCGGACGCAAGCGCTGACGTCGACCAACTCGAGCGTTGACGGATGGTCACGACTGAACTGGAGGAGTTGCCGGGTGAGGCCGCTGGTGGAGCGTGCGATCGTGACGATCCGTTCGAGTTCCACGCCGACCGCTTCGTCGGTGTTGCGTTCCCCGGCCTGCTCGGCAGCGAGCGTGATCACACCGAGGATATTGTTGAAGTTGTGGGCGACTCCGCCGGCGAGCAGCCCGACGGCCTCCAATTTCTGTGTCTGATGCAGGTGCGCCTCCAGCCGACGCTGCTCGGTCACTTCCTGCACGATGATCCCGACACCGCTGGCCTCCGACGGGTCGTCGATGCACACCGGGTAGTAGCTCGCCACCCACTCGCGGCGCACCCCAGGACGGGCAGGGGTTTCTCCGCTGATCACGATGTCGACGACCGCCGCGCGTTCTTCGACGACGCGTTGCAGGATCGGCTCGAGTTGCGGCCACAGGGCGGGCACGATCGATTCGATCGTTCGGCCCATGGCCTGTTCCGCCTTCGCACCGTTCATCTCGGCGAGGATCTCGTTCACGCGAACGAATCGGAACTCACGATCCACGAATGCGAACCCGATCGGAGCCGACTGCAGCAGCGTCTCCAGCATCGCCAGGTTCTCCGCCGCTGAACGGGCTGCGGAGGACCGCAATTCGGCTGCGCCGAGCTCCGCCAACTTGGGCTCGGTGATGTCTCCGACCACGCCCGCGACCCGGATCGGGACCCCATCGTTGTCGAGGAGGAAACGTCCGCGAGTGAAGATCCAATGCAGCGTGCCGTCGAGCCACACGACGCGCACATCGAGTGCGTACGACTCGCCACCAGCGAGCGCACGATCGAACGCGTCGATTACCATCGCTCGGTCATCGACGTGGACGTGCGCGAGATAGTCGTCGTAGCTCCACGATGCGAGCATCTCGTCGTAGCCGAAAACTTGATCGTGGAGTAGCGATCGGGCCGTCGTGTTGGTGACCATGTCGAGGTCCCACCACCCGATCCCTGACGCTTCGAGCACGAACTTCAACGAGTCGGACAGCGGCTCGGTGTCCGAGGGATCGTCTTCTGGTCTCACGACCGGATCCTAAGCGCAGCAGCCCAGACGACTCCGCCGTTGGCTCCTTCGGCGGACGGAACGGAGACCATTGATCGAGCACCTCGCGAACACGGATCAGGAGGCTGGTGGGGAAGTCGCATATCGCCTACCGATCCGGAGGGTCGATCGGTCAGTTGGCTTGCCGTCCTCGACGACGGCACCGTCGTCCTGCTGATCCAGCCACTCGACGGATCGACCAGCACGCAAGTCGAGTTTCCGAGCGAAATCGGCGGGTTCTGTGACCTCGATGCGTCGGCACTCGCACTCGGACCCGACGGCACGCCGTCAGGCTTCGTCGTCATCACCTGCACGGATGGTAGGGAAGCGGACGCGCCCGTCGCCGTCGAGATCGTGGACGGCGTCGCGGGTCAGCCGGTCCCACTGCCGGTCGGCGCGACGTACGACGCTGGCAATTGATCATCGGGACGACCCTGCAACCGGCTCGAAGCCGACCTAGGGCAGAAGCGAAGCGGGTTCCAACACACCCCCCGACTGCGCCGACACCCGAGTCGAAGGTGCCGATCTGATCGGTCGGTGGCGGCGTAGGTCGACGTTGTTATGGGTGTCGCCTGTACGGGCTATCGGTCGCGCAAGCCCTTGCCTGTCAGGATTTGGGGGATGGCTTGGTCGATTCGGCGATTCCGTGTCTCGGCTTGCTTGGCGTTGGAGATGTGGAGGTTGTACTCACGTTGGCGGCCGGGAGTGAGATCGTTGAATGCCTCGGCGAGTTCGTCGTTGTCGGCCAGCCGCTCCTGTAGTTCGATGGCGAGCGCTTCGTCAGGTCGTGGCGGCAGTTCCGTGCCCGCCTGCGCATGGTGGATTGCTTGATCGACGTAGTTCTTGATGATCTCGGCGAGCGATTCGACGTCGCCGACCGAGGTGAACTTCATGCGCTTCGGTCCGTGCGTGTTCGGTCCTTGTGCGTGAAGGACCTGTGCCGTGTCGTCGACTAACACTCCTTGGAAGAACATCAGGGCAAGGTGATCGGAGAATTCCTGGACAAGTACGACGTTCTCGTCGTCGATGCAGTAGCAGGGCTTTCCCCACTTGATTGTCTCGACGAGGTCGCACGACAGCAGGATCGGACGAATCGCTCTGATCTCGTCGGGCCACTGGTCACTGTCGGCAAGGTAGGCGTCAACGTCTGGGTAGTCCTGCATCGATACTTCCTTCGAACTTCGGGCCGGGGTTGCTCCGCTTCGACACTACGAGTCAGAGCGTGATGGCACGGATGATCGCCGTCACTGCAGCGACAATGGTCAGGCCCAACGGGACTGCGAACTGTGAGGGGCTGACGTGGTCGAGAATCTCGACGATCGCCTTTTACCGGGTGAGTTTCCCGGACGCGGGGATCAACGCGGCGAGCGCGCAGAACACGGTGAGGATGATGCCGGCGACGTACACCGCGTTCAGGCCTGCGCGATCCGAACGAGGTTGCCCGAGGGGTCACGGAAGGCGCAGTCGCGGACACCCCAGAACTGATCGGTCGGTTCCTCGAGCACTTCGGCGCCCGACTCGACCAGCTTGTCGAACGTGGCTTCGAGGTCACCGACACTGAAGATCGCGGCCTGCATCGCACCCTGCGTCACGAGTGCCAACAGTGCGTCGCCCTCGGCCGGGGAGCGGCCCCCATGAGGTTGCGACAACACGATGTCGACATCCTGGCCCGGAGCGCCGACGGTGACCCACCGAAAGCCGTTGTTCTCGACGTCCTGGCGCACTTCGAGGCCCAGAGCGTCGCGGTAGAAGCCGAGCGCCTCGTCCGGATCGTGGACCGTGATGAACATCTTCGAGACGTTGACTGCCATGACCGCAACCGTAGAACCCGGATTGATCGACGGCTTCTCCGATCCTGCTCGATGCAACGCAATCGTCGCCGGGTTACTCGGACACGGCAGTGCGGAGCGGTCGGGTCGCACGTTTGGCAACACAGGGTGGCATGGTCGCCAACGCGCTGTGGTCACGCTCCCTGTACTGCGACGGAGATACACCGACGATGTTGCGGAACGTTGAGCTGAACGAACCGAGTGACACGCATCCGACCGCAAAGCAAACGTCGGTCACCGTTGCGCCGTGCCGCAGCATCATCATGGCCCGCTCGATACGGCGAGTCATCAAATACGTGTACGGCGTCTCGCCGTACACGGCCCGGAACCGGCGCGAGAAGTGCGCCGGCGACATCGCGGCACGCTCAGCCAACGCAGGCACACTCAGCCGATCCCGGTAGTTCCGATCCACGAAGTCACGCGCCCGCCGCAGCAGGACAAGCTCGGCCAGTTCATTCGGCGACACCCTCCGACCGTATCTGCCCGAGTTCGCCTCTGGGACACCCCGACACCGGCTGGCGGCGGGTCGGTCAGATCGTTGGCGTCGATGTCGCTCGCTCCGACGGCCGGTCCGGGGGCAACGAGCACGACGCGAGGAGAAGTAGGGTCGAATCTCGTGGAACGGGCATACCACCTGCGATGAGCCGACGAACCGACATCTCAAAGTTGAAGACAGGCCCCTCGCTGTTCGGCTCGGCCGTGGTGGCGCTCGGCGATCTGTACAACCGAGCGGTCGATTCGGTGCTGATTCGTCCGCACGACATCGGAACCGCCGACGAAGCGATGGCGCTCGCTCGTTCCGAGTTCGCCTGGAACGCCGACGCCCTGAACGACCAAGTTCGCAAAGTTGCGCTCGTCGTGCTGCCACTGCTGCGACGCACCGGCATGGTGGCTCGCGCCCCGGGACTTCGGCGAGTGCCAGGCATCGCCGTGGCGACGACACTCGCTGCGGTGACCACTCAGTTGTGGTCCGGTGTCAAGGAACTGCAGATCCTGTCTGCGCTGGTGTCCACCCGGTTGAATCGCGCCGGGTACGAGGCCGAGCCTCCCCTCGTGAAGCGTCTCGCCATCGAGTTGTACGTCCATCCCGAGCGTCAACCCGTGCTGGCCTCAGAGGCGACGAGTATCACCAGGGTGCTGGCGAGGTGGATCTTCGGGGGCGTGTTCGGGCGCAGCACATCCAGGCGAGCCCGCAAGGCATTCGTCGCTGCCGAGCAACTCGACCTCGATGCGGTGATGTCGCAATGGCAGAAGCCCACCGCCCTCCAAGCCAACTGACGTGAAGTTTGGAGCCGCTCGAAGCGGGCACTCGCCTACCGTCCGAACCGGACCAATCGCCCGACCGAAAACCAAGGACACATCATGATCGGCTTCATCCTCTACCTACTCTTCATCGGCATCATCGCCGGATTCCTCGCACGCCTGCTCGTGCCCGGGCCGGATCCGATGAGCTTCGTCGCTACGGTGGTCCTCGGTGTGGTCGGCTCGTTCATCGGTGGCTTCATCGGCTTCCTGTTGTTCGGCAATGACATCGAGGACGGTTCGTTCCAGGCCTCAGGAATCATTGGTTCCGTGGTCGGCGCCGTGATTGCTCTGCTCGTCTATCGGGCCGTGAACCGGCGTCGCGCATAACGCTGAACTTCGTTGCTGCTCGCAGGTCATCATCCCGACCCGGTACCTGTCGACCCGCGGTCGACAGGCGCGGAGGGCGGATTCAGATGATCGCGGTGATGTCGTTACGCAACGCAACCAGGCCCAGCACGGCGATGCCGAGCCAGAGCGCCCGCACGACCACGCCGTTGCCAGTCGAGGCCCTGAGCCAGTCGACGGCTCCAAGTGGTCGGATCATCAGCCACACTGCGAGTACAGCCGTGGCCAACACCAGCACGAACACCACCGGAGGGAACAGCGCGACCATCACGAACGGCAGCACCCAGCGTTTCCATCCGCGGGTGCTCCAGGACCCTGGTCGCCCGATGCGGTCGACAGCGGAGCCGATCGCCAGCCCGAACAGCGCCGGCAGTGCGATGAACAGACCGATTGCCAGCCACGTGGGCTTGAGCAGCACGAAGTCGATGCCATCGGCGTGCACGAGCAGCGATCCGACCACAACGCCGGATCCGAGCGCCGTGGTGAGTCGTCGGAACCACCACGGCCCGAGCAGCCATGGACGCACCCACTGATACGCCGCTGCACCGATGATGCCAATCGCTGCGCCGAGCAGCAAGAGGTTGTAGGTGCCTGCGAGTGTGACCTGGCCGATGGTGAAATCGTCGTCGCTCTGCACGCCCCGCACTGCGTCCGGTGACGTCAGTCGCAACAACAGCATCGCGAGCCGGCCGCCGATCCCCGCAACGACCACTCCGACAGGGATACCCGCAACCACCAGGAGGCGGAGACCTTCGCCGAGGTCGCGGGTGAACCGATTCGTGGTCACGAGCCGGCGCCGATGTCGCGACGCTGGAACGAGATCGCGGCGCCGCCGACGATCACTGCGAGGTACGCGGCGAGGGTGGCCGCCGACAGCAGGGGGCCGCGGGCGAGTTCGACGTTCTCGAGTCGGGACCAAGCAACGACGGTGGTGATCGACTCGCCCCAGAGCCAGCCCGACAACGATGGCTTCAGGGTTCGGATGAGTCCCTCGATCACCACGATCCAGGCGAACATCGCGATCACGGCGAACGCCGTGTTCCGCGCTGCAGTCGCCAGCGACATGGCGAGGATGGCCGCGGCGGCGGTGATCACCGACGTGCGGGCCATCACGACAGCCAGGTCGATCCAGAACGAGCCGTCGACGCCTTCGGTCGTCCCGTTGAACACGACAGCAGGCAGGAAGCAGGCGAGGAACACGATCTGCAATCCGAACGAGATGACGAAGGCGAGAACCGCGCCGCTGGCCAAGCGAGTGCTGTGGAGCCGGAGTCGTCGGGGTTCCCACGTGAGCACGGTCGTGATGGTCCCTGCGCGCCACTCGCCGCCGGCGACAGTTGCTCCGGCGAAGAATCCGCCGAGGAAGAGGAAGAACACGCCAACGGACAAGACTCCGAGGTGGTCGTCCGCGATCCACCAGTTGGTCATCACTGCGGGGTTGCCCTCGTCGAGTCGAAGCTGACTGATGGTCTTGCCGCGCGATCCGAGGTATGCGACGAGGCTGGCGAACCCGCATCCCACCAGAGCGATTGCGATCAGCACACGGACCGCGCGGCGATGCAGCGCCCGACGCATTTCGGTCATCAACAAATTCATGCGCCGACCTCCTGGAGTTCTCCGTCCGACACCTCGCTGGACGTGGTCAGCTCGAGGAAGACGTCTTCGAGACTGAATCGGTCGGGGCGGAGCTCGGTCACCCAGTGACCCGCTGCGGCGAGAACCCGAGTGACATCGCCCGCTCGTTCGGGCGCGACGTCGACTCGCAGTTCGTCGTTCACTCGTTCCGCCACGAAGCTCGCATCACGCAGCGCCCACAGGCCCAGATCGAGATCATCGACCTTCACGAGGACTGAGGCCCGATGGCCCGCGGTCGAGATCACCTCTTCGACGGTGCCATGGGTGACAAGGCGGCCCTTGGCGAGAATCGCCACGCGATCGCACGTCGATTCGATCTCGGCGAGGATGTGACTGGAGACGAACACGGTGCGACCGTCGTCGGCGAGTTGACGCAGGAGCTGGCGCACTTCGCGCATCCCCGCAGGGTCCAGCCCGTTCGCCGGCTCGTCGAGCATCAACAGGTCCGGATCCTTCAAGAGCGCCGCTGCCAGCCCGAGGCGTTGCTTCATGCCCAGCGAATAACGCTTGACGAGGTCGCCCGCTCGTTCTGCCAGACCGACGATGGCAAGCACCTCGTCGACCCGTGCGGGTCCGATGCGATCGATCGATGCCAGCAGACGGAGGTTCTCCCGCGCCGTCATCGTTGGAAACAGCGCAGGCGTCTCGACGATCGCGCCGGTTCGCTGCACCGCCCCACGCAGACCCTCCGCAACAGACTCGCCGAACAGTCGGATCACTCCGGACGTGGGACGGGCGAGGCCGAGCACACAACGAATGGTCGTCGTCTTCCCCGAACCGTTCGGCCCGAGAAATCCGTAGACGCCGCCTTGGGGGACGGTCAGGTCGAGCCGGTCGACCGCAACGGTCGTCCCCCCACGCCGTCGATACGACTTTCGCAAGCCCTCGATCTCGATCACGTTCGTCACGACTCATCCTCCACACATCGACAGACGCACGAACGCGGTCGGATGGGTGACATCGATGTCGCGCGTCGATCACTGGATGCCAGCGACGCTGAGACCGATGATTGCCCAGAGGAAGAACAGTCCGAGCACACCTCCGACCACGACCAGGACGATGACGAGCCACCTCGGCAGTGCCCGACCGACCCGGGTCGAGTTGGAGATGAGGGCGACCAGGGGAAGGGTCATGATCGTCGCCGCGTGCAGGAGCCCCATCGTCAGCACCAGTCCGCCGACCCGCCAGCCGAGATCCTCGACCTGTTCGGCGACGCGAATCATCGTCCACCCGAAATCGAAGTACGTCGTCAGCAAGATGTAACCGCCGAACACGAGCACATACGCCACGTCGAGGAGGCGGAGGAGTGAGGTCGCCGTGTCTGGAGTGATGCGCCACAGGTCCTGCGCATATCCGCGACCGAATCGACGGATCGACGGACCGAGAACGGCGACCAGAGAGACGAGCGCGATGGTCTCGATCAGTTCCATGGCCGGCACCCGCACCTGGCGGCCGCCCGGGGTGTCGATGAGGTTCGACCATCCCAGGACCACCAGTCCGCTCACCATTGCGATGATGCTGGCGAACGACCTGACGACGCGTCGACGGTGGGCTCGATCCTCCTCGATCGAATGGAGCACTCGTGACCAGAGGTCGAGGCTCGGTTCGACCTGGTCGGCCGCCCGGAGAGCATTCACCAGTCGTTGCTCGACGTTCACTCGGTGTGCTCCAGTCGTGATTCGAGCGCGGCGAGTCCGCGGCGGCAGTGGGTCTTGACCGAGTTCGTCGAGATGCGCAACGTCTCTGCAACTTCGGCGATCGACAGTTCCTCGTAGTAATGCAGTACCAGGCACGCCCGCTGACGCTCAGGAAGGGTGCGCAAGGCAACCAACACTTCGTCGACCTCCTCGTGGCGCACGGCGCGTTCGTCGGGCTCGACGGGCGGTGGTGACGGTTCGGCGCTCGCCCGATGGCGCAGCGACATCAGCCCCCGGCGGTTGTGGTCGCGTGCGAGGTTGATCACGATCGATCGCAGGAAGGCCGGCGCCCGACCGAGGTCGCGAATCGAGCCGGCCGATCGATGGAGCCGGATGAACGCTTCCTGCACCAGGTCTTCAGCTGCATTCCGGTCGTCACAGAACACTCGGGCCAACCGAACGAGCGACGCACCCTGTTCGGCGAACATCTTCGCCACGAGCGCGTCGGCGTCGAGGGTGCCGGGCGTCGCGGTGAGTGCTGCGTCGAACGACACGTGAGGGTCGCAGCGATCGGCCTCAGGCGGCCCGGGGGCCGGCGACGTCGTCGTCGAGTTGCCGGTTGAGGGTGAAGATGCGTCCGATCACGGGAAGCGTGAGCACGTTCAACCCGTGCAGCAGCCCCATGAGGAGCAGGAGACCTCCGATACGGACCACCGACGCCTGGAGCTGTTCGGCATTCACCTGCTGGTCCCAGCCCGAGTCAGGCTCCCATTTGATCGAGAACAGGATGTACGCGCCGAAGATCAGGTAGTAGGCGAAGTCCATCAGCACGAGGTAGCTCTTGCCGGTGCGCGGGTTGACCCTGAACACGTCGGCCGCGTACGACTTGCCGTAGCGCTTGATCAGCGGCCCGAGAACGCCGATCAGGGCGAACATCACCGCCACCGTGATCAACTCGAGTACCCACCACTCCATGAATGCCCCCTCTCGCCGATCCGGATGGCCGGTTGTTCAGCACAGACGATCGAATCCCCGCATCGGGTGACACGACAACACGATCAATTCTTCGATCCTGTTCTCGTGGGCACACCGTGTCGAGAGAATTCTCAGAGAGGCCCGGAAATTCCGCCGTCCTTGCGAACTCGCCAGAAGTGGACCGCCATGAAGATGACGATGATGAACGGCAGGAACAACACGTGCGCCACGTACCAGCGCAACAACGTTTCCGAGCTGATCTCCTTGCCACCCAGCGCGACGAATCGGACCTCCTGGCCGAACACCGGTGAATAGCCGACCATGTTCGTGCCGACGGTGACCGCCCACAGAGCGAGTTGGTCCCACGGCAACAGGTAGCCGGTGAAGGACAGCATCAGCGTCAGGAACAACAGGACCACGCCGATGACCCAGTTGAACTCGCGGGGTGCCTTGTACGCCCCGTGATAGAAGACGCGAGCCATGTGGAGGAACACGGTGAGCACCATCAGGTGAGCGCCCCATCGGTGCATGTTGCGCACGAGCATTCCGAAGGTCACCGAAGTCTGCAGGTGCTGCATGTCGTTCCAGGCCGCCGACGTCTCGGGGCGGTAGAAGAACATCAAGAAGATGCCCGTGACCGTCAGCAGGATGAACAAGAAGAACGAGAGCCCGCCGAGACACAGCGTGTAGCTCACCTTGACCGCGTGACGCTTCACCTTCACCGGGTGCAGGTGGTACAGCACCGAGTTCATGATCACGTAGGAGCGGTTGCGCGGGCTGTCGGTGTAGCCCTTGCGGAAGATCGAGCCCGGCCGGAACACCGAACTCCACGCCTGACTACCCTGAGCCGACGCGACCGCAGAGGTCACCCGATCCTTGACGGTCCGTCGCTGTCGACTGTCGAGGTCGTCTCGTGTTCTTGCCATGTCCGGTCTCCAGTACTCGAGTACTCAGCACAGACGAACGACGTCACGGAATCGGGTGACACTCTCCATTCATTGAGCACGAATCGCTCTGGAACCTCCACGCTAAAGTTGACAAACCTGGTCGGGAATAGCACGATGATCCTCATGTCCGTTCTTCCCGAAGTTCTCGCCGCCAACGAGGCCTACGTCGCCGAGTTCGGCGACAAAGGCCAACTTGCGCTTCCACCAGCACGCCAGTTCGCGATCCTCACCTGCATGGATGCACGACTCGACCCAGCGAAATATGCGGGTCTGAGTGAAGGCGACGCCCACGTGATCCGTAATGCCGGGGGCCGCGCCAGCGACGACGCAATTCGCTCTCTGGTGATCTCCTACAAGTTGCTCGGCACCAAGGAGTGGTTCGTCATCCACCACACGAATTGCGGGATGGAGTTCTTCAATGACGAGGTAATGCGTGGGCTACTCGCCAGCAGTCTCGAGACAGCGGCGCTCGGCGACGACGGGTTCTACGACGTCGGTAGCGGGCCAGGATCGACGGAGGCGGACTACATCGACTGGCTGACGATTCGTGATCAGGCCGACAGTGTGACCGCTGACGTGAGCCGGATCCGCAACCATCCGCTGGTCCCGGCGAGCATTGCGATCTACGGATACATCTACGACGTGACGTCGGGCCGGCTGATCGAGGTGGAAGCGGCGACCAGCGCTGGAGCGGCGCAGTAACTCTTCGTCGCGACACCAGCAGGCCTTGACGGCCGCTCGGGACCGATCACTGGGTGATCGTGATCACGACGGCGCAATCGGCATACGGCTGCTTCTTTCGCTTGATGACGCCGCCGACCGTGGCCAGTACGCGCGTCACCTTGGTCATGAACCCGTATTTGGCGACGATCTTGTCGTAGATCACATCGCGTTCGGAACCCACGACCACGACAGCAGCGCCGTCGAGCGGAGAGGTGTCAGGCTTCACTCGCCCCCGGCTGTCACAGGGCTGGACGACCACCTTCGGGTTGTTGCGCAAACGCTTCACCTTGCCTGACGTGGACGACGTGTAGAAGCCGATCTTCCCAGCGTCGAGCCCAACGACCCAGGTCGGTGTGGGCACCGACGTTCCGTCCTTCTTGAAGGTGGTGACGCTGACGTACTTCTCGTCCGAGAGTGCCATGGCCAAACAGTACAGACCGCCACGGGTCGCCGACCCCTGCATGCGGTGACGCATCGCCTCCGACGCGAGTCGCGTGAGGCCATGGGCTCGGTCGAATCGCCACCACCGAGTCCGCGCCACACAGGGGAAAACGCCTCTACACACCCGCCATCGCCCGAAGTACGTTCGTTGCAGCCGGCCGATGAGATCGCGGCAGCCATTCCGTCTCATCTGTAGCCGACAAACCGCAGAGCGGCGAACGATGAATCGGGAGACCACCATGAAGACTTCTGCCCAGCCGATCAACGACCAGGGATTCCTGCAACGGCTCGCTCGGGGGTGCATCCGGCACCGGTGGATCGTCATTGGCATCTGGGTGGTCCTCCTCGTCGGTGCCAACGCTGTCGCAGGCTCGGTCGGGCCGGATTTCAAGACCGACTTCTCGTTCCCGGAGAGCGAGACGAAGCAGGTTCAAGAGCTGCTCGAGGCGAACGCACCGGATCGGGCCGGCTTCACCGCTCAGATCGTTGCCCGTACCGAGCTGGGCTTCGACGACCCCGCAGTGCGAGCAACACTGGAGGACCTGTTCGCGTTCGTCGACGACCAGCGCGACATCACCGTCACCAGCCCGTACGACAGCCCTCCGCAGATCAGTGCCGACGGCACGATCGCCTTTGCGCAACTCGACATCGCCGACACCCGTTCGTTCGAGGAGCTCACCGAAGTCGGCGACGAGATCATCGACTACGGCACCACCCAGGCGGGCACGGTCGACGGGTTGGAGATCGAATACGGCGGCGACCTGTTCGCCGAATTCGCCATGCCCGAAAGCGAGATCTACGGCCTGATCGCCGCGGTGATCGTCCTGATCATCGCGTTCGGCTCGGTGCTCGGCATGGGGCTGCCGATCGGCACCGCGCTGTTCGGACTCGGTGTGGCATCAGCGCTTGTGACGCTCGGCAGCCACGTCATGTCGATGCCCGACTTCACCACGGCCATGGTGGCGATGATCGGCATCGGGGTCGGCATCGACTACGCCCTCTTCATCGTGACGAGGTACCGCGAGAACCTCCGGGCGGGGGCTTCGGTCGAAGATTCGATCGTTGCGTCGATGGATACGAGCGGACGCGCCGTGCTGTTCGCCGGCATCACCGTGATCATCGCGCTGTTGGGCCTGTTCTTGATGGGTCTCGCCTTCGTACAGGGTGTTGCTGTTGCAAGCGCGCTCGGAGTTCTGCTGGTGATGGCGTCGTCGCTCACCCTGCTGCCGGCACTGCTCGGATTGGTCGGCCGCCGAATCGACCAGACGACGTGGGCGGCGCTCGCGGCGGTCGCCCTCGTGGTGATCGGTGCGATCGTCGGCATCATCTCGGGAGCGTCCGGCGTCTTCATCGCCGGCTTGGGACTCGCCATCGTGTTGTTCGCAGCGAGCTTTGCAATCAAACCGTTGCGCCGCTTCGTACCCCACCGTCACGAAGCTCCACGCGAACAACAGGGGTGGTATCGCTGGAGCCGATTCGTCCAGCGGCGTCCATGGCCGAGCGCAATCGTCGCCGTTGTCGTACTCGTCGTGCTGGCGATCCCGCTGTTGTCGATCCGTCTCGGGTTCGGCGACTACGGCAACTACCCCGAGGACGCCACCGTGCGACAGGCCTACGACCTGATCGCCGACGGTTTCGGTCCCGGTTCCAACGGACCGCTGTTCGTCACCGTCGAAGGCACCGCTGCCACCGACCAAGCTCAACTCGGTGCCTTCGTGGCAACGATCGAGGCGACCGACGATGTCGCATTTGCGGTTCCCAACCCGATCAGTGACTCCGTCGCGCTCGTGATCGTCTACCCCGACAGTGCACCTCAGGACGCCGAGACGTCCGTGCTCGTCGACACCCTGCGCAACGACGTCATTCCCACGAGCGGCCTCGACGCAAAAGTCGGCGGTTTCACCGCAGGAGCGACCGATTTCTCGTCGTACCTCGGCAGCCGGATGCCGTTGCTGATCGGCGCCGTGCTGACACTGAGCTTCCTGCTGCTGACGCTCGTGTTCCGCAGCATTCTCGTACCGCTCAAGGCCGTCATCATGAACCTGCTGTCGATCGGTGCCGCGTACGGCGTCATCGTCGCCATCTTCCAGTGGGGCTGGGCGAGCAACCTGATCGGCGTTGCCAAACCGGGACCGATCGACGCGTGGATCCCGATGTTCCTGTTCGCCATCGTGTTCGGTCTGTCGATGGACTACGAGGTCTTCCTCCTGTCACGGATCAAGGAAGAGTACGAACGGACGAAGAACAACTCGATCGCCGTCGCCGACGGCCTCGCAGCGACGGCCCGCGTCATCACCGCGGCGGCGCTGATCATGTTCTGCGTGTTCTTCGCCTTCGTCCTCGGCGATGACCGTTCACTGAAACTGTTCGGCTTCGGTTTGGCGATCGCCGTTCTGATCGACGCCACGATCGTCCGCATGCTCCTCGTCCCCGCCACGATGGAACTGCTCGGCGACAAGAACTGGTGGATTCCCGCGTGGCTCGATCGCATCTTGCCTCGGATCGACGTCGAGGGCCACCACGGTGTTGTCACCACGGTCGACGATGAGTCGTCAGATGTGGAGTCTGAGGCCTCGCTTGTGTGACCGGATCGCAACGCCACCGCAGACACGCCTGGATTGGCGTGCTGGCACGCTTTCAGACTGCGGGCGCGATTCGCGAGTTCCTTTCCTATCGACTCGTACCATCGTGCTGATGCGCATCCTGTCGTTGCTTCCGTCGGCCACCGAGATTCTCTTCGACCTCGGACTCGGTGACCAAGTGGTCGGCGTCACCTTCGAGTGCGACTTTCCACGCGAGGCCCGCGACAAGCGGATCGTTTCCACCTCGGCACTGCCGGAGGGATTGTCACCAGCCGAGATCGACCTTGTCGTCAAAGAGCGGATGGCCGCGGGTGAAGACTTGTATCACCTCGATCGGGGCGCCTTCAGTGACATCGCGCCGACGATGGTGGTCACGCAAAATCTCTGCGCCGTATGCGCAATCGATGTCAGCGAAGTCGACGATGCCATGACCTACCTCGGTTGTCACGCCGACGTGGTGACGCTGGACCCGATGACGCTCGACGAGGTCATCGACTCGGTAATGACGGTCGGCGCCGCGACGAACACCGATGAACGCGCCGCCGAGATTGTTGCAGAGTGTCGACAGCGGCTCGCCACAGTTGCGGCACGACTCGACGGAATCGATCCACGCCCGACGCTGCTGCTCGAATGGACAGATCCGGCCTTCACCGACGGCCATTGGGTGCCCGACATGATCACTGCAGCCGGTGGGCGATCGATGATGGGCCGGCCAGGCGCCAACTCGCAGGGCGCTTCGTGGGAGGCCATCACCGACTGCGCAGCCGACGTAGTGATCATTGCGCCATGCGGCTTTCGTCTTGAAGGAGCGCAGCTTCTGGCCGAGGAGGTCGTGGCTCGCAGGGTGTTGCCCGCAGGCGCTGAGGTATGGGCCGTCGATGCCGACGCCTTCGTCGTGCGGCCCGGGCCCCGCGTGGTTCAAGGGGTCGAGGTCTTCGCGTCCATCCTGCACCCCGACCGCTGCGGCGCGCCCAACCCCGTTCACGCAGTCCGAGTCGCCTGAACCGCAGAGCGCTGCCCGATGCGGTCAGCATGGCGTCCGCTCCGCAGTGGCAGATAGGATGTTTCTACAACTGAAATCCCCCCTGCGGGGTCAGGTGCAATTCCTAACCGGCGGTAGAGCCCGCGAACCCTTCGTCTTCGGATGTTGGGCCGATCCGATGAGATTTCGGAGCCGACGGTGACAGTCCGGATGGGAGCAGGGTAGACGTATCGCCGATCGGCCGCGCCATGTGGGCGCGTCCGTCCGGTTCGCGTTGCCCTGCTCCGGAAGGGACTGGCAGCGTTGGACAACCAGACGGCGATGGAGATGGCACTCGGCGCAGGAGCCGCCGTCCGGGCGCGCACGTCGCCAAACCCGTGGGTCGGCGCCGTGGTGCTGTCCCTGGATGGAGATGTGGTCGGCGTCGGTGCGACGCAGCCAGCGGGCGGGCCGCATGCTGAGGTCGTCGCGCTGAACCAGGCAGGTGACCGTGCGGTCGAGGGCACGTTGGTGGTGACGTTGGAACCGTGCGCCCAACACGGGCGCACCCCTCCGTGTGTCGATGCCATCCTCAGGGCGAAGGTTGCCCGGGTGGTCGTCGCGGTGGAGGACCCCGATCCTCGTGTCGCTGGCCGGGGGATCAACGAGTTACTCGAGGCGGGACTCGACGTGGAGGTCGGGTTGCTTGCCGATGTGGCGACGCGTCAGCTGCAGCCGTACCTGCATCACCGCCGAACCGGTCGACCGTTCGTGGTCTGCAAGTTGGCGATCAGTGTCGATGGTCGGATCGCCGCCGCCGATGGCTCGTCGCGTTGGATCACCGGGCCCGAAGCGCGCACAGACGCACATCTGTTGCGAGCTGAGAGCGACGCGATCATCGTCGGTGCCGGCACGGTCAGACGTGACGATCCGTCTCTGACGGTCCGCCACGTGGACGGTCGCGACCCGCTCCGCGTCGTGCTCGGCACGGCCGAAGCCGGCGCGCGGGTGCATCCCTGTCTGGAGTGGCCGGACGACGTGACCGCGCTACTCGATCATCTCGGCAAGGCGGGAGTGATACAGGCAATGGTGGAAGGTGGGTCCCGTGTCGTGCGGTCCTTCTTCGAACTCGACCTGATCGACCGCTACGTGCTGTACATGGCCCCCGTGGTCTTCGCCGGCACGGACGCCGTCCCGATGATCGCCGGGCTCTCCGCGGCATCAATGGAGGCCGCCTGGCGCGGCCGATTCGAGGGCGTCACCCCACTCGGCGACGACATGCGGATCGATCTCATCCCAACGAACAGGAGCACACCTTGACCCGTCCATCCCACCACCGCGACCGAAGGGTGCAGTGACATGTTCACAGGAATCGTGGAGGAACTCGGCACCATCGAGTCGTTCCGCAACGACCGGCTACGAATCAACGCCGTCACCGTCCTCGAAGGGACCCGGCTCGGCGACTCGATCGCAGTGAGCGGCTGTTGCCTGACCGTTGTTGACGCCGGCGACGGCTGGTGGGAAGCCGACGTCTCGACCGAAACGATCGAACGGACGAGCCTCGCCCGTCAACGTCCCGGAGACGCTGTCAATTTGGAGCGTGCGGTGCGCATGCAGGATCGACTCGGCGGTCACCTGGTGCAGGGACACGTCGACGGGGTGGGCGAAGTCGTTGCGCCGGTCCCTGATCTCCGCGTCCGCGTACCTGGGGCGTTGCTCCCGTATCTGGTCGAGAAGGGTTCGGTGACCGTTGACGGTGTCAGCCTCACCGTGGTCGCGCCGCTCGATGACGGGTTCACCGTGGCGATCATCCCGCACACGTCGAACGTCACAACGCTCGGCGGCAAGCAACCGGGAGATCTCGTCAACATCGAAGTCGACGTGATCGCCAAGTACGTCGAACGAATGATCCGACCGTTCACGCCTCTCGCTGACGCCGAGTTGGTCACAGCGACCGAACAGTACGTTCGCTATCCGGGCGAGGTCGGCTCATGACCCGGGCGATGTTCGATCCGGTCGAGGATGCGATCGCCGCGATCGGTCGAGGCGAGATCGTCGTGGTCGCCGATGACGAAGACCGCGAGAACGAGGGCGATCTGATCATGGCCGCCGACGCGGCTACCGCCGAACAGATCGCGTTCTTCGTTCGTCACACGTCCGGGGTCATCTGTGTGGGACTGCCCGGCGAACGGTGCGACGCACTCCACCTCGATCTCATGGTTCCATCCGCTGCGAACAACGAGGCGCAGGGAACTGCGTTCACGATCACCGTCGACGCGAACACCGGAACCTCGACCGGTATCTCTGCCGCTGACCGAGCCGGCACCTTGCGGTCACTCGCCGACCCGAGCATCGGCCCTGAAGGGTTCAACCGGCCCGGACACATCTTCCCGCTGCGCGCACGAGCCGGGGGCGTGCTGAAACGAGCTGGGCACACCGAGGCCGCCGTCGACCTCGCCCGACTGGCCGGTCACGCCCCGGCCGGCGTGCTCTGTGAAGTCGTGCTCGACACGGGGGCGATGGCGCGAGTGCCCGACCTTCGCACCTTCGCCGATCGACACGGTCTTGTCCTGGTGTCCATCGCCGATCTCATCCGATACCGGCGTCGCACCGAGAAGTTGATCACTCGGACTGCCGCTGCGAGGGTGCCCACCGAGTGGGGCGAATTCCGTTGCTACGCGTTCCAGAGTCAGATCGACGGCGGCGACACCCACCTCGCGTTCGTCAAAGGCGACGTGTCAACGCACGACGAGGTCCTCGTCCGTGTCCACAGCGAGTGCATCACCGGCGACGTGTTCGCAAGCGTCAAGTGCGACTGCGGCGCCCAACTCCGCGAAGCGATGCGCCGCATCGATCAAGCCGGCTGTGGTGTCGTCGTCTACCTCCGCGGCCACGAAGGACGCGGGATCGGGATCACCCACAAACTCCGCGCCTACGAACTCCAGGACAACGGCTTCGACACCGTCGACGCGAACCTCGAACTCGGGCTCCCGATCGATACCCGCGAGTACGGCATCGGCGCTCAGATCCTCGCCGACCTCGGCCTGACCAGCATTCGGCTGATGACCAACAACCCCGCCAAATACCGCGGGCTCGAAGGTTTCGGATTGACCATCACCGAACGCGTCCCGCTCCACGTCCCCATCCACCCTGAAGCCGCACACTACGTCGAGACCAAACGCGTCCGACTCGGCCACCACGCCCCAGACCTGCCCCTCATCCCCCACGCATCCACCACGGAGCAACCATGACCACCTACCACGGCCACCCCCGAGGCGCCGACCGTTCGTTCGCGCTGGTCTGCAGCCGCTTCAACGATCTGATCGTGACCCGACTCGAACACGGCGCTCGTGACACCCTCGTCCGCCACGGCACCGACAACGACAACATCGACACCATCTGGGTTCCCGGCGCCCTCGAGATCCCCATCGTCGTCAAAACACTCGCCGACACCGGCCGCTACCACGGCATCATCGCGCTCGGTGCCGTGATGCGCGGCGCCACCTACCACTTCGAGATCGTCGCCAACACCAGCGCCTCCGCCCTCGCCGGCCTCGCGATCGAAACCGGGATCGTCATCACCAACGGGATCCTCACCGTCGACACCATGGACCAAGCCCTCGAACGCGCCGGCAGCAAGGCAGGCAACAAAGGCGCCGACGCAGCCCTCGCCGCCCTCGAAACCATCGACATCCTCCACCGCCTCAACACCCTCTGATCACCGGCGTCAAGCCGAGTCATGCCGTTCAACGAACCGCTTGCCGTCAAACGTCACGATCATGGTTGTCTGTCCTTCCAGCCGACTGGATCGAGACGCAGCTGTCGATGATCAAAGACATCGGAATCGAGCTCTGCACCAGATCGGCGGGTGAATCGGCGGACCCGGGCGGAGTTGGCAGCCGTCCAGCCCGTCGCCGATGATGAGGCGGTGACCTCGGGCGGAGCGTTGGAACGCCGCCTCGGGGTGGCCGACGCTGTCGTCATCGGAGCCTCACGCACACCACGCGTTTGACCGAGGGCACCGTTTCCGAACGGGTCTGCGATGCTACGTCGATGCGCTATCGACGACTTGGCCGGACCGCTCTGCAGGTCAGTGAGTTGTGTCTCGGCACCATGAACTTCGGGCCGCAGACGCCCGAGGAGGAGTCGTTCGCGATCATGGACCGCGCCCTCGAGCTCGGGATCAACTTCTTCGACACCGCGAACCGTTACGGAGGAGACCAGGGCGCCGGTGCCACGGAGTCGATCATCGGACGCTGGTTCGCCCAGGGTGGGGGCAGGCGCGACAAGATCGTCCTGGCCACGAAGCTGTTCGGAGCAATGTCCGAGTGGCCGAACGACGGCCGACTTTCCGCGCGCCACATCCGCATGTCCTGCGAGGACAGCCTTCGGCGGATGCAGACCGACCACATCGACCTCTACCAGATGCACCACATCGACCGAACGGCGCCGTGGGAGGAGGTCTGGCAGGCAATGGACACCTTGATCCAGCAGGGCAAGATCACCTATGTCGGCAGCAGCAACTTCGCCGGCTGGCACATCGCTCGGGCCAATGAAGCTGCTGGTCGGCGCCAGACGCTCGGACTGGTCAGCGAGCAGAGCCACTACAACCTCCTGGTGCGCACCGTCGAACTCGAGGTGCTCCCGGCATGTCGCGACTACGGCGTCGGCGTGATTCCGTGGAGCCCGCTGTCGGGCGGCCTGCTCGGCGGCGTGCTGGGCGACTCTGACCGTGCTCGCCGCCAGTCACCCCAATCGCTGAAGCGGATCGACAAGTTGCGTCCGCAGCTGGAGCAGTGGGAGAGCTTGTGCGCTGATCTCGGTGAGGAGCCGGCAGCCGTGGCGTTGGCATGGCTCCTCGCCCAGGATGGCGTCACCTGCCCGATCATCGGTCCGCGTACGGTTGCCCAACTCGACGGAGCGTCACTGCGCGCCCTCGAAGTCACGCTCGCTGACGACACGCTGACAGCGATCGACACCATCTTCCCGGGCCCCGGCGGCACCGCACCCGAGGCCTACGCCTGGTAGAGCTGTCAGGCTCAGTCCGTGTCGCGCCGGTAGAAGAGGGCGGTACCGATGGCAAGCAGCGCCAGCACGTAGCCGCCGAAGAGCAGCGCATTCTGGAACGGGGTCAGCGCAGCAGCGAGTGACTCGGGCGTGTCGGTTGCCGAACTGATGCCGAGCATGTTGTTGGCCACGCTGAAGGGCATGTACCTGGCCGCGCTCACCGGAATCAGCGCGCGGAGGATGTTCTCCAGCACGAACGCCCAGACGAGCAGAATCGAGACCGCAGCGGCGCTGTGGCGCAGGATCATGCCGACTCCGAGGCCGAAGACGGGGGCGAGCGTGGTGAGCAGGAGCCCCCACAGCGCAGTCGACGCCATCCCCGACGTGTCGCCCGCGGGGAGTCCGCCGAGGATGGATCCACTGAGACCGCCGATCATCCCGAGGATCCCCATCGCCAGTCCGAAGGCCGCTGCAACGGTCGTCTTGGACGCGACGGTCACCCAACGGGCAGGCTGCGCGGCAACTGCGGCCGCAAGGGTGCCGTGCTGAGA
>JANPKU010000117.1:0-3053 GCA_031426215.1 Actinomycetes bacterium | reverse complement strand
GGTCCACTGCTCGACGGTGGCGAACTTCTCGACGCGCTCCACCAGCAGGCGTCCGTACCAGCTCCGGTCGAACACGCACATGCCACCGAGCCCGGGAACCTTGGTCCAGAAGCGCCACAGGAAGTGATGGCGCTTCGCTCGTTCGTCTGGCTTTGCATAGGCGTAGACGCTGAAGTGACGTGGATCCAAGCGCTCGACGATGCGCTTGGTCGCTCCGCCCTTGCCTCCGGCGTCAGCGCCCTCCATCACCACGAGGAGACCCGGGCCGACGCCGCTGTCTCCGATCTGGCCGCCGAGTGTGAGTCGGAGTTCGACGAACCGATCCTGCGCAGCGGAGAGGCGTTTGTCGTACTCGTCGCTGCCGAGTTTCTCCGACAGGTCGATCTCATCGAGGCGTGCCATGCGAGCACCGACGTTAGGCGCGCACCGTCCGCTGCAATGAATCTCTCACCGGGACGTCGTCGCCGGTACCGTGACGATCGATGTTCGTGAAGATCTGTGGGATCACCAACGAGGACGACGCCTTGTTGTCGGTGGCGATGGGCGCCGACGCCGTCGGCTTCATCTTCGCCCCATCCACAAGACAGGTGGCCGCCCAAGTCGTGTACGACATCACCCGTCGGTTGCCGACAGAGATCCTCACCGTCGCGGTGTTCCGCAACGAGCATCCCAAGCTGATGGTCGACACTGCTCATCGTGCTGGCGTCAAGGCGGTGCAGTTGTCGGGTCGCGAGACCCCCGCCCAGACCGCAGAGGTGGCCAAGCACTTCCGTTGGGTCATCAAGGCCTTCGGCGCCGACGATCCCAACTTGCCACGGGCAGATCAATACGGCACCGACATCATCATGCTCGACTCACCCGAACCCGGCTCGGGCAAGGTGTTCGACTGGGCGCTCGCCGGTGACGCCCCCGACTCGATGAAGCTCATCCTTGCGGGCGGGCTCACACCCGAGAACGTCGGTGCCGCCATCACCGAGGTGCAGCCATGGGGTGTCGACGTCGCCACGGGTGTCGAGAAATCGCCTGGCAAGAAGGACGCCCTCGCAGTAAAGCGATTCATCGAGAACGCACGTGCCCATGCGTCTTCGCCGTACGTCGGCGACGACGACCTCCCCTACGACTGGGACTTCGAATGACGCTGACCAACGACCGCACCAACGACCGCACCAACGACCGCGCCAGTACCCCTGACTCGCTGTCCGCCCCGCCCGATGCCACCGGACGATTCGGTGAGTTCGGTGGACGCTTCGTCCCCGAGACGCTCGTGCCGGCCTGCCAGGAACTCGAGGCTGCGTTCAACGAGGCGTGGGTGGACCCCGTGTTCCGTGCAGAGCTCACACGGGTGCACATCGAGTACTCGGGCCGACCCTCGATCATGACCGAGTGTCACAACCTCGGCGAGCAACTCGGCATCCGGCTCATCCTCAAGCGAGAAGATCTCAACCACACGGGTTCGCACAAGATCAACAACGTGATCGGCCAGACCCTGCTGGCGAAGCGGATGGGCAAGGAGCGCATCGTCGCGGACACCGGCGCCGGTCAACACGGTGTTGCAAGCGCCACTGCTGCGGCGCTGATGGGGTTGGAATGCACGGTTTTCATGGGTGCTGTCGACGTCGAACGCCAAGCACTCAACGTGTTCCGCATGAAGCTGCTCGGCGCCGAAGTGCACTCGGTCGAGAGCGGCAGCCGCACGCTGAAGGACGCAGTGAACGAGGCGATGCGGCACTGGGTGGCCAATGTGACCGACACCCATTTCTGCCTGGGATCGGTCGTTGGTCCGCACCCGTATCCGTACATGGTGCGTCAGTTCCAGTCGATCATCGGCGACGAGGCGCATGCCCAGATCGAGGAGATGACCGGCGCGATGCCCGATGTCGTGGTGGCCTGCGTCGGTGGCGGTTCCAACGCGATGGGCATCTTCAGTGGGTTCGTCGACGAGCCCGGCACTCGACTCGTCGGCGTCGAGCCCGCTGGCGGCGCTGCGGTGGGACGTGGCACCCCTGGTGTCGTGCACGGGATGCGGAGCAACCTGATGCAGGACGAGGTCGGCCAGGTGGAGGAGGCGGTGTCGATCTCGGCCGGACTCGACTACCCGGGCGTCGGACCGGAGCACTCGTACCTCGCGTCGATCGGGCGGGCCGAATACCCGTCGGTGACCGACGACGAGGTCATCGCCGGATTCCAGTTGATGTCTCGGGCCGAAGGGATCATCCCGGCGCTCGAGTGCGCGCACGCCGTGGCGTGGATCACCCGCGAGGCTCCGAATATGCAGGGCCAGACGGTGTTGATGAACCTGTCGGGGCGCGGCGACAAGGATGTCTCGCAGATGATGGACATCCTCGACGGACGTCTGTGATGGGCATCGAGAGCGAGTTCCGCGCGAAGCGCGAGCAGGGTCGCAAGCTGTTGGTGCCGTACATCACTGGTGGGTATCCGGGATGGCAGGACGCCATTCGGGCGTGCGCGGCGAACGGCGCGGACGCCGTCGAGATCGGGATCCCGTTCTCCGACCCGGTGATGGACGGACCGGTGATCCAGCAAGCATCGCAGTTCGCACTCGAACAGGGCGTGACGCCGACGTCGATCCTCGACGAGGTGCCGTCGCTCGACGTCGAGATCCCGCTCGCGGTGATGACGTACTACAACCTGGTGCACCACCCGGGGCCGACCCGATTCGCCGACCAGTTGCGGCGCGCTGGTATCAGCGCCGCGATTCTTCCCGATCTGCCCTTGGAGGAGTCGGGACCGTGGTGCGACGCCGCTGACCTGGCCGGGATCGAGACGATCATGCTCGCTGCCCCGACGGCGCCCGACGAGCGATTGCCGAGGGTCGCTGCGCGGTCACGCGGCTTCATCTACTCGGTGGGGCTGCTCGGCGTGACCGGCGAGCGTGACTCGTTGGCAGCCACTGCGACGGCGCTCGCCGCCCGTCTGAAGGCGATCACCGACGTTCCCGTCTTGGTCGGTGTGGGCGTCTCGAATGCCGAGCAGGCCTATCAGGCCACTCGGGTTGCCGATGGCGTGATCCAAGGCGCCAGCGTGGTGCGACG
>JANPKU010000116.1:0-15511 GCA_031426215.1 Actinomycetes bacterium | reverse complement strand
ACGTACTGGCCCCAGGTCGCTGCATCAGGGAGGCGTTGGTCGGCGACCTGGCCGGGCAGGCCGAGGCGTTCCCAGATCGTTTGCGCCGTGTCGGGCATCGCCGGATGGGTGAGCACGGCGACGATGCGCAGCGCTTCGAGCGCGTCGCCCATCACCGCATCCACCCCTGGCCCCGGGTCGGCCTTCCACGGTTCGTTGGCCTCGAGGTGGGCATTGGTCGCTCGCACCAACTGCCACGTGGCGTCGAGCGCCTTGCTCGGCTGCGCCTGTTCCCACTGTGCGGCCGTCTCGGCGTAGGCATCGGCCGCCGCGGCCGCCAACGGGCTGTCGGGATTCGGCGCCGTGCCGAGGCCGTCGCACTTCTTGGCGACCACCGTCGCCACACGCGCGAGCAGGTTGCCGAGGTTGTTCGCCAGATCAGAGTTGTACCGCGACGTGAACCCTTCGATCGAGAAGTCGCCGTCGTTGCCATAGGTGGTGTCGGAGAGGACGTAGTAGCGGAACCCGTCGAGGCCGACCTCGTCGATCAGGTCGAGCGGATTGACGACGTTGCCCGAGGTCTTGCTCATCTTTTCGCCACCCGACAGCAGCCACCCGCCGATCGCCCAGCCCTTGGGGAGTTCGACGCCTGCCGACATCAGCATCGCCGGCCAGTACACGCAGTGCTGGCGCACGATGTCCTTGCCGATGAGATGGAAGTCGACCGGCCACCAGTCGCGGTAGCCGTCGGTGCCGTCGCCGAAGCCGACCGCGGCGAGATAGTTGGTGAGCGCGTCGAACCACACGTAGGTGACGTGCTTGGGATCCCACGGCAGCGGGATGCCCCACTCGAGCGAGGTGCGGCTGACCGAGAAGTCGCGCAGCCCGCCCTTGATCAACCCGATCGCCTCGTTGCCCCGATGCTCCGGCGTGAGCGCAGTCGGATGCGCGGCGTACCAGTCGAGCAAGCGGTCCTCGAACCGTGACAGGCGGAAGAAGTAGTTCTCCTCCTCGAAGTACTCGACGGGGCGCAGGTGGATCGGGCAGCAATCGGCGCGGGGCCCGTCCGGGCCGTCGATCGTGATCAGTTCGTCGTCGGCGTAGTACTCCTCGCAGGCAACGCAGTACTTGCCGGCGAACGTGTCGAGTTCGATGTCGCCGGCGTCGAAACAGCGCTGCAGCAACTCGGCGACCGCAGCCTTGTGGCGTGGTTCGGTGGTGCGGATGAAGTCGTCGTTGGAGATGTTGAGTCGGTCCCACGCTGCGGCGAACTTGGGGGCGATGTCGTCGGTGAATTCCTGCGGCGAGACGCCGGCTGCCTCGGCGGCCTGCTGGATCTTGAGGCCGTGCTCGTCGGTACCCGTGACGTACTTGACGTCGTCGCCGAGGAGGCGGTGCCATCGGGCGAGCGCGTCGCCGACGATCGTGGTGTACGCATGGCCGAGGTGGGGCTCGGCGTTCACGTAGTAGATCGGTGTCGTCAGGTAGAACCGGCTCACCCCGTGCACGCTAGAGCCTCCGCCAACCCGGACCACCGGCGGTTGCGCCGCCACCAGCGCGGTGGGGCACGATGGTCGTGATCGCCTTGGGGAGGCGGAGGGCGCGGTGTCGATACCGTGCGGGCGATGTCCGGAATTTTCGCCGCTTCGACCACCGTGAGCCGCCTCGTCACCGAAACCGCGCCCGGGGCGGCGTCGGGTGGCGCCGAGGTGACCCGCTTCGCATCCGAGGTCAAGCCTGGTTGGGACATCGGCGGTAACGCCAACGGCGGCTACCTGATGGCGATCGCCGGCCGTGCGATGTCCGAAGCGGTCGGTCGCCCGCCGGTGACCCTCACGGCGCACTACCTGCGTCCGGCGCCGGCCGGCCCGTGTGACATCGAGGTCACGACGGTGCGTTCGGGACGCCGGTTCGCCACCGCCTCGGCCTCGCTCACGATGGCGTCGGGACAGGTGCTCGCGCTGCTCGGAACGTTCGGCGATCAGACTCCCGGCGGCCCGGCGTTCACCCGTGAGGGTCCGGTCGACCTGCCCGCCTACGACGACTGCGAGTTGCCGCCGCCGCCGGCGGATGGTCCCGGCCCGGAGATCTTCCGACGCCTCGCTGTTCGTATCCGGCCCGGTGACGAGGGATTTCGCACGGGTAACCCCTCCGGCAACGCGGAGATCCGAGGTTGGTTCGCGTTCGCCGACGGTGAACCGATCGATGCGATCGGGTTGCTGCTCGTGGCCGACGCGTTCCCGCCGCCGATCTTCAACACCGACCTGCCCACGGCCTGGGTGCCGACGGTGGAGCTGACCGTGCACGTACGCGGGGTGCCCGAACCCGGTCCGTTGCGCTGCTGGTTCCGGTCACGCTTCATCCATGACGGCCTGCTCGACGAGGAGGGCGAGATCTGGGACTCGACCGGCAAACTCGTCGCCCAGAGCCGCCAACTCGCTCTGTATCCCCGCCCACCTGCCTGAGCTGTCAGCGGCGGAGGAAGCCGGAGCGATGCGACCCGCGTGAGACAGCGACCCCGGCGGCGAAGCTGGCGCCGGCGATGCCGATCGTGCCGACAGAAGCCGCGGTGCGCCTCACGACCGATTTGGTCTGCTGGCTGAAGATCACGATCGGCCAACCGTTACGTCGAGCGTGACGCTCGAGCTTGGCGTCGGGATTGACCGCAACCGGGTGCCCGACTGCTTCGAGCATCGGAAGGTCGCTAGCCGAGTCGCTGTACGCGTAGCACTGGTGGAGTTCGTAGCCGTGCCAGTTGGCGAGTTCGACCATGGCCTCGACCTTGCCCTCGCCGTAACAGAACGGCCCGTCGAGCTCGCCGGTGTACCGCCCGTCGACCACTCTGCTGCGGGTACCGATACCCGACGTCATGCCGAACGAGTGAGCGAGCGGCTCGACGATCTCCTGCGGCGCCGCCGACACGATGAAGGTGTCACGACCGGCATGGCGGTGCCGATCGAGCAATCGACGCGCCTCGGGGCGCAACTTGGCGAGCAGCCGGGGCAGCACCTCGACGTTCAGCGCCTGCAGATCGCTCTGGCGCATTCCGGTGACCGCTTTCAGGATGCGGGCTCTGACCTCGTCGGTGGTGTCGTCGTCGGCACCGAAGAGCAGGAACGTGATCGCTCCGGCGGCGTCGCGTGCGAACTCGAGGTTGGGAATGAGTCCTGCTTTGCGTGCCTGCAGCGCCAATGTGAACGCGGACGAGCCCGAGATGAGCGTGCGGTCGAGGTCGAAGAATGCGGCGCTCGGACCTGAGCTGGCCACATTGACGTATTCACTCATGGTTGACCTCTCCACTCATGACGGGACGCTTCCGGGCTCGCGGTCGAGGCCGAGCGCGAGCGCGTACACCTCACGCTTGGGCCGACCGAGGTCCCTGGCCACCACGGCGGCTGCGTCGCGTGTCGACGACCCCGCTCCGATCTCGTCACGGAGTGCGTCGCGGACGTCGTCGTCGCTGATCGGTCGATCGTCGACCGGTGCGCCTTCGAGCACGAGCACGTATTCGCCCCGCGGACCGCCGATGTCGATCGTGCCCAGTGGGCCGCGCACGACCTCCTCGTAGAGCTTGGTCAGCTCGCGGGTGACCACGACAGCCCGGTCGTCGCCGCAGACAGCTCGGAGATCCTCCAGCGTGCGCAGCACGCGATGAGGCGCTTCGTAGATCACCGTCGTGCGATGCTCGGCAGCGATCTGCGCGAGGCGAGCGCTGCGGTCGGTGCCCTTTCGGGGGATGAATCCCTCGAACACGAAGCGGTCGGTGGCGAGTCCGCTGATGGTGAGCGCCATGATCGCGGCACTCGGGCCGGGCACGCCACTGACGTCGTAGCCGGCGTCGATCGCTGCTCGAACGATGCGTTCGCCGGGATCGGAGATGCCAGGTGTCCCGGCGTCGCTCACGATCGCCACGTCGCGACCGCTGCCGAGCACGTCCAACGCGTCAGCGACCCGGGCCACTTCGGTGTGCTCGTTGCAGACCGCAAGCCGTTCGGCGCGCACGCCCGCATGTTGCAGGAGCAGACCGGTGCGGCGCGTGTCTTCGCAGCAGATCAGCCCGACATGCGCGAGCACGTCGACGGCCCGGGGTGACAGGTCGCCCAGGTTGCCGATCGGGGTGGCGACCAGCCAGAGCGTGCTCACGGCATCGGCCAGTCGGGAGGTTCGGACACGTCCGAATCGTCGTGGCGCAGCTCGACCTCGTCGCCGACCTTCAGACCCCACCGTCCGAATGCGCCCCCCTCGGCTTCGATCACCCAGGTGGCCCGCCACACCGGCACACCGAGGCGGAAACGGTTCATGTGCATCGTCTTCACCACGACGCCATCGTCGTCGAGGTAGGCGACGTCGATCGGGAATCGCATGCCCATCGTGTGGATCCATCGGCACTTCTCGATCACGAGAGCGCCATCGAGATCATCCCGACCGAGCAGCCCGCGGCGGCGCGCCCGACGCGTGTCGGCAACCTCCGCTGATGCCAGCACACGTGCGTCACTGACCAACCAAGCCATGTCTGCAGTGTGCCAGATGAGCGGGCGCTCCCCGTGGGCGTGTCGGGTGGGCGTGCCCGGTGGGTTTCGTCTGAGGTACGTTCGACCGGTGACCCGAAGGGAGCGCCCGGCGCAGATGGACGACGATGTCATCGGCTGACGCGTTCGAACTGATCGGCGTCGACGCCGGACCCGTCGGAGGCAACCCCATCCTGCGATCGCTCGACCTGGTCGTACCCGCCAACGGTGTCACGGTGCTTGCCGGACCGTCGGGCGGCGGCAAGTCGACGTTGTTGCGTCTCCTGAACCGGCTCGATGATCCGGTTGCCGGCGAGGTGCGCTGGCGTGGTCGTTCGCTGACCGAGTGGTCGCCGACCGATCTGCGTCGTCAGGTGGCGATGGTGTTCCAACGAGCACCGATCTTCTCGGGCACGGTGCTCGACAATCTCCGTGTTGCGCTTGCCGATGTCGACGTCGAGCGAGCCGGCCACGTGCTCGAACACGTCGGCTTGAGCGCCGGCCTGCTCGATCAGGCCGCCGACAGCTTGTCGGGCGGCGAGGCGCAGCGGATGTGTGTGGCGCGGGCGTTGCTCACCGACCCCGTCGTCATCCTGGCCGACGAGCCGACTGCTGCGCTGGATCGCGCTGCGCGCAGCACGGTGGAGGACCTCGGGCGCAAGCTCGCCGACACCGGCGTTGCCGTGATCTGGGTGAGTCACGACACCGATCAACTTCGACGCCTGGCCGATCACGTGATCGTGCTCGCCGATGGTGCCGTGCGCGCCGTTGGTCATCTCGCGGACCTCGACGCCAGCCCCGATCCCCTCGTTCGTCAATCGGTGGGCGCTCCGTGATGCTCGCCGTCGAGCAGGGTGACATCGGCGTCGCCGGATTGGCCGCTTCCTCGATCCTGGTGGCGGTTGCCGTGGGGATCTCGCTCTGGCGACAACTGGGTCTCGAACGCAGCTTGCTGTGGGCGTCGCTGCGGGCGCTCGTGCAGTTGCTGGCCGTTGGGTGGGTGCTGCAGTTCGTGGTCGACCCCGACGACCCATTGGTGTTCTCGGTGGTGTGGATCGTGGCGATGGTGAGCTTCGCGGCGTACACCACCTCCCGCCGCGCCGCCGACGTGCCCAAGGTGCTCCGGCTGTCGTTGCTCGCGTACGCGGCGTCGGCCGTCGTGGTACTCGGCGTGCTGTTCGGGTTCGGCATCTACGACCTGGAAGGTCGCACGCTGGTGCCGCTCGCCGGGATGGTGATCGGCAACTCGCTGGCGTCCACCGTGCTGGTGTCGCGCCAGCTGCTGATCGCGGCCACCGAGCAGCGCGACGTGATCGAAGGACGCTTGGCGCTCGGACTGTCGGCGACCGAGGCGTTCCGGCCGCACTTGCGTCAAGCGCTTCGTACGGCGCTGGTGCCGCAGATCGAGTCGACGAAGGCGGTCGGGATCGTGTTCCTGCCCGGGGCGATGGTCGGGCTCATCCTCGCTGGCGTCGATCCGGCCGACGCGGTGAGGGTGCAGGTGTCGGTGATGTACCTCGTGCTCGGAAGCGTCGCCACGACCACTGCGGTGATGAGCCTCGGGATCTCCCGCGAGCTGTTCACGCCGGCCCAACAGCTACGCCGCCTCGACCAAACCACCGACTGAGCTACACGTTGAAGCGGAACTCCATCACGTCGCCGTCCTGAGCGATGTAGTCCTTGCCTTCGACGCGCATCTTGCCGGCGTCCTTGGCCGCATTCCACGAACCGAGCTGCAACAGCTCGTCCCACTGGATCACCTCGGCCCTGATGAAGCCGCGCTGGAAGTCACTGTGGATCCGACCTGCGCACATCGGCGCGGTCGAGCCCTCGTAGAACGTCCACGCACGCGATTCCTTCTCGCCGGTGGTGAGGTACGTGCGCAGGCCCAGCAGGTGGTACGCCGAGCGGACCATGCGGAACAGCGCGCCCTCGCCGAGGCCGAACCCTTCGAGGATCTCGGCGCGCTCGACGGGATCCTCGATCGCCGCCGCCTCGGCCTCCAGCTGGACACACATGCCGATCACCTCGACGTTGTCACCCGCGTTGTTGAACTCGGCGGCGACCATCGCCTCCTTCTCGGGGATCGATTCGATGTCGTCCTCGCCGACGTTGACCACCACCAGTACCCGCCGGTTGGTCAACAGGAAGTACGGCGCAAGAGCGTCGCGCACGTCGTCCTTCAGGCCGGCGCGATACAGCGGCAGTCCTTCGGACAGCGCGTCGTAGGCGACCTGCAGGTTGGCGGCCTCTTCGGCCATCGCCTTGTCGAGCTTGGCCTGGCGCTGGGTCTGGTGCAGCCTTTTCTCGACGGTTTCGAGGTCGGCCAGAGCGAGTTCGATCTCGACTACCCGGAGGTGTTCGATCGGATCGGACGGCCCGGTGATGTCGTCGTTCACGAACGCTCGCAACACGAACACGATTGCGTCGACCTCGCGAATGTTGGCCAGGAACTTGTTCCCGAGACCCTCGCCTTTGCTCGCGCCCTCGACGAGCCCGCCGATGTCGACCACCTCGACCGCCGCGTGGACGGTCTGCTTCGACTTCGACATCGCCGACAGCTGATCGAGTCGATCGTCGGGCACCTTGGCCACGCCGATGTTCGGATCCTTCGTGGCGAACGGATACGGGGCGGCGAGCGCCCCACCGCCGGTCAACGCGTTGTACAGCGAGCTCTTGCCCGCATTGGGGAGACCGACGAGTCCGAAACGTTCCATGAGCCGCCCGAGGCTACCGACGTCCCGCGCCGGCCAGCTGCGGTTTGCCGTCGCTTGCGCGGGTGCACGTCACGCGGCATCGGGAGCCGGTGTGTCGGCCCACTGCTCGATTGCCGTACGGATCCTGTCGGCGGTGGCCTTCGGACGGGCGATGATCGCCCGATAGGTGAACCGCAGCACGATCCAGCCGGCACCGATCAGCTGGGCATCGTGCTCTCGATCGCGCTCGACGTGCCGGTGTTCGTGCTCGTGGTCGGCCCACCCGTCGCATTCGATCACCACAGGGGTGCCGCGAACGCGGAAGCCGACCTCGATGTCGTCGATGGCCGGAAGGAACTCGATGTCGGGGAGGCCGTATCGCTCGGTGAGGATGGTGAGCGCAGTCTCGACCATCGAGTCGGTCGGAGTGTCATCGATCGACCAGTCGGCGATGGCGTCGCGGATCGCCACGATGCCGCCACGACCACGGCGAGCGTGTTCGCCCGCGGCGACTTCGAGCGCATCCAGGGTCACGAGGTTGGTCGTGATGGCGTGACCGATCGCGCCATGAAGTGCGTCCGGGTCGACGGCACCGAGGTCGAGCAACGTCCGCACGATGTCGGTACAGCAGATACCGAACCGCAGGACAGCTGTGAGGCGCGCCAGGTCGCGAGTGCGATGGATGACCACGCCGTCGAGCGCCACGTCGCGTCGCTGCGACGTCAGCAGCACGTCGACGTGGTCGGCGTCGGGGCGCGGGATACCCCAGAGGCGGGCGGCCGATCGATGCGATGCCAGTGAGTCGACGCCCACTGCCGCGACGGCGGCGATGATGCGCTGTTCGGGTGTGGTGGGTGTGCCGTGGAGTCTCGCGACGTGGGGGTGGAGCTGCTCGATGGTGCCTGCCTTGATCGCCCGATACCACGCGTCACGTGACAGCCCGGAGTGCTCGAGGGTGATGATGCCGTGATGGGCTCGCGCCCAGTCGTCGAAGTCGGAGAGCCTCATCCCCTCGCAGTGGGTCACGAACCCGTTGGAGCGGAACGCGTCCTCGTGCGTCAGGGCGTGAATGCGACGAGGCCGTCGATGGTGGCGGTGACGATCGTGCCGTCGGCGAGATCGGTGGCACCGGTGAGGCACGGGCCGAGCGGGTCGCCGTAACCGGCCGGATCACTCGACCACCGGCGCAGCTGGGCGTCGAGGAACCCGCAAATTGCGATCTCGCCGTCGGGAAGGGCGGTGACGGCCGACGGAGCCCTCGGCGCCGTGTCGGTGACGTCGAGATCCGAGCGGTCGACCCGCTTCGATCCGGCGCCGAGATCGATGGTGCCGATCCGCTCGATGTCGTCGCCAACGGCATTGTCGGCCACCCAGAGCTGATCGTCGATGACTGCGAACGCGAACGGATTGGTGTAGCCATCGGACAACACCACCGGCTCCTGATCAGCAGGTCCTGCCGGGTCGACGAGCAGCATCGCGCCGCTGCCGTGATCCTTGGCCCAGTCGGTGAGTTGACCGATGCCGAGCACCAGCTTGCCGTCCGTTGTGGCCTCGAGGTGTCCGCCGACGGCGCCGCCGGCCGTGCCGCCTGCGTCCCACACGATCCGATCGACGCCTGCTGGAACACTCTCGCCGTCGCTCTCGCTCTGGCCATCGCCGAGTGCTCCGACGAGCAGATGCTCGGTGTCGGGATCGGTCCAGGCTGCGTAGCGGACCCCGTCGATGACGGCATGACCGAGCAGGCCGCGCTGCTCGCCGTCGGTGCCGACCTCGATCGATGCGAGCGTAACGATGTCGCTGGCAGTCAGATCGTCGACGGCGAGGTCGACGCTGCGGATCGTGCCGGCCCGCCGGTCGATCCACTCGACGACCCTCGATTCGGCATCGCCCGAGCGCAACGCGATCACGTCACCGGGCTGCGAGTCGGGCAGCTCGATGATGGTCTGCGTTCCCCGTTCAGCGGCGGTGTCATCGCCGCTGCCACACCCGACGACGAGCGACGCGCACCCGAGTACTCCGAGTAGTGCCGATCGTCGAGGACTCACCGTTGCGAAGGTATACGTCACGACCGACCGCGTCACCTCGGGCTCTGCACCCGGCCACACCCGTGAGGCCGGGTGCGGCGCCACGACGGGTACCATCGCCGAGATGACGCCCGAACAGGCGCTGCTGCGTGTGATTCATTGTCTCGACCGGGCGCACGAGTCCGGGTTCAAGGCCAAGGCGTTCAGCCGAGCGCTCGACGTGGTCCGCTCTACGCCCGCCGACGAACTGGCCGAACGCGCCACGGCGGGCACGCTGACCGACCTCGATGGCATCGGATCGTCGACGGCCGCCGTGATCGCGGACGCATTCGCGGGCCGCGAGCCTGCGTATCTTGCGAAGATCGAGGCCGAGTCGCAGGTGCCGATCACGCCCGAAGGGCAGGTGTACCGCAACGCACTGAGAGGCGACTGCCACCTGCATTCCACCTGGAGCGACGGCGGCGCACCGGTCGAGGCAATGGCTGCGACGGCCATCGCAATCGGCCACGAATACATGGTGCAGACCGACCATTCGGCCCGCCTCACGATCGCTCACGGCCTCAACGAGCAACGTCTCGCAGAGCAACTCGACCAGATCGCAGCGCTGAACACCGACATCGCCGCCGCAGGCCACGATTTCCGGATCCTGTCGGGCATGGAGGTCGACATCCTCGAAGACGGCTCGCTCGACCTGTCCGACGACATGTTGGAGCGCCTCGACGTGGTGGTCGCGAGTGTTCACTCGAAGCTGCGGATGGAGCGCCAGCAGATGACCGAGCGGATGCTGATGGCGGTCGCGTCGCCGCACGTCGACATCCTCGGGCACTGCACCGGGAGAATGATCGGCAAGCGCCCGCCGTCGGAGTTTGACGCCGACTACGTGTTCGCCGCGTGCGCACAGTTCAACACGGCGGTCGAGATCAATTGTCGACCCGAGCGGCTCGATCCGCCCAGGGAACTGCTCGATGTGGCGATCGAGTACGGCTGTTGGTTCTCGATCGACACCGATGCGCACGCGACGGGCCAGCTCGAATGGCAGGCACTCGGTTGTGACCGAGCCGCCGAGCGAGGCGTGCCGATCGAGCGGATCATCAACACGATGTCCGCCGACGACCTCCTCGCCTGGACCGCCGCTTCCTGAGCATCCCGAGCCCCCCACCCGGAGCCCCCCGAAGCCCCCCAACCCGAAATTGCCCCAGATCGTGACGCTCACCGTCACGATTTCGCGCAATTTCGGGGAGGATCGGGTGCGTTCGGGGAGGATCGGGTGGGCTCGAGGGTCCTCCGAGAGAGCGGCAGGTTGGGCGTGGCTTCAGGACATGAGGGTGCCGTAGGCGGCCATGAGGAGGCTGGCGCCGCGGAGGTCGCCGGTGGTGCCCTCACCCATCCGATTCATCACGTAGCTGAAGCTCATCTGGGCATCGACGTCGATGATCGCGAGCGAGCCGCCCCAGCCACCCCAGAAGCAGGTGCGGGGGTTCGGAACCGGCAGCATCGGGCCTGGCAGGCCGAATCCCATACCCATCACGAGATCGACCGGCAGGATCATGTCCATGCCGGTGATCTGGGTGTCGAAGATCCGGGCGACCCCCTCGTCGGAGAGCAGCGTCACGCCTCGAGCGGTGCCACCGCAGGCAGTCGGGGTGTGGCACAGCGCCACCGACCGGGCGTTGCCGTGGCCGCCGGCGGCGGGGATCTCGGCGCGACGCCAGTCCTTGCGCCACGAGAACTCAGCACCCAGTGCCGGGTTGCCGAGCGTACGCATCGCCACCGAGTCGGCGGCGACGTCGTTGCTCTGGAGTCCACTCGAGGGAGGGATCACCCGGGCGACACGGTCGTCGCACGACGCGGGCGTGCCGATGTGGAAGTCGGCGCCGAGCGGGCCGGCGACCTCGTCGGCGAAGAACGTGCCGAGACTGCGACCCGTGACGCGCTTGACGATCTCGCCGAGTAGATAGCCCTGACTGAGGGCGTGGTACCCCGACGCCGTGCCCGGTTCCCACCACGGAGTCTGGCGGGCGTGAATGCCGACCAGCTTGTCGTGGTCGAGCAGATCCATCATGTCGAGGGGTTCGTCCCAACCTGACAGGCCAGCAGTGTGGCTGAGCACGTGGCGGGTGGCAACGGCGTCCTTGCCGCCGGCGGCGAACTCGGGCCAGTAGGTGGCGATCGGTTCGTACAGGTCGAGTTCGCCTCGATCGGCGACGATCAGACAACACAGCGCCGCCATGGTCTTCGTGGTCGACCAGACGTTGATGATCGTGTCCTCCTGCCAGTCGCCCTCGACACCGGGCACTCCGGACGCGTCGTCGTCGGGGCCGTCGAAGGTGGCGGTGCCACCCCACAGGTCGACGACGAACTCGCCGCCGACAGTGATCGCCACCGACGCGCCGACGTCGTCCTGGGTGTCGAAGTTGTTCTCGAACGCAGCCCCCACTGCTTCGAATCCGGGTGCGACGGTGCCGTGGATCTCTGCCATCGCCGCAACGTAGACCCTCGCCGTTGCCGATCCCGACCCGGGCTTCCTCCCCGGGCGCCCTCGACGTTTGTGTCGGGTTTCCGGTGGCACGGTCCACCCGGAATGCAACCCGAACGTGGTTGACGGCTAGCGGCACGGTTGGGGGCGGCGGCGGGGCGCCGTAGCATGGCATCCCTATGTCGAAGAAGACCAAGAAGAAGAAGGCCAAGATGCGCCGCTCGAAGGCGAATCACGGCAAGCGCCCCAACATGGGCCGCGGCTGACCAACTCGCCAGCGTTCACCACGGTTCGAGCGCATCCCGATTGATTTCGCCGAGGCGCCCGATGGGCAGCTCCCAGCAGGAGCCGTCGATCGGGCGCCTCTGCGCGTTCGGACCCGGATTCACGGTCCCACCGCCCGACTCGGGTACACGCCACGGCCGGCTGGGGGCGAGACTGGACACATGAGCCGTGCCGACTCCACGATGAACCCCAAGGTCGAATGGCTGAACGTGGTCGGCGAGGTCGACACGTGGAGATCGCTGGGCCTGGCCGTGACCGACGGTGGCATGATCCCGCTGATCGGCACGTCGATCCGTCTGGTGGCGGGGGATTCGGGCGACGCGTCCGGGATCGTCGGGTGGGCGCTCAGTGGCGTCGACAGGGCGAAGTCCGATGTCGACGGCCTGGCCACCGAGTTGGTCGAACCATCGACGCCGATGTACTCGGAGCATCCACTGCGAGCATCGGGAATCGACCACGTCGTCGTGCTGACGCCCGACCTCGAGCGAACCAGCGGCGCGATCGCTGCGTCGACCGGCTGCGAGCTGAAGCGGATCCGTGAGGTCGGCACCATGCGCCAGGGATTCCACCGGATCGGTCGCGGCGGCCTGATCGTCGAACTGGTCGAGCGACCTGACCTGCCGGACGGTCCGGCGAGTTTCTGGGGTCTCGTGTTGATCGTCGAGGATCTCGATGCGGCGTTCCACTTGATCGGCGCTGATCGCATCTCGGCGCCGAAGGATGCGGTGCAGCCGGGTCGTCGGATCGCCACGATTCGCGCCGACGTCGGCCTCGGACTTCCCGTCGCGCTGATGACGAGCTGAGTCACTCAGGGGGCCGACGAGGCAACGGACGGCGCTCATGGCGGACCGTTGCTCGTCGACCTCTCGAGGAGACTCCGACCACGAGCAGCAACCCGCCGCCGAGCAGCAGCAACGCGAGGCCGACACCGGCGATCGAGCGTGACCCGTCCGTTCCGCTGCGAGCCAAGCGGGCCTCTGGCGGCGGTGACGGTGTTGTCGTGGTGGTCGGTGCGGTTGTAGGTGGTGGTGGCGGTGGTGGGTTGGCCGCGACGACGGGAACGGTGGTCGGTGGCGGCGCAAGTGTGGCGGGAACCGTCGGTGTCGTAGTGGTGGGTGGGGTCGGTGGCGGCGGCGGGGCGGCGAAGCGGATCGTCTGCTCGGCGGCGTTCGGATCGGCGTGAACGGCCACAACTCTGTGCGACGAGGCGATCGCAAGGCGCTGGTACACCACCACGACGTGGCCCGACAGCGGTGAGTCAGCAGGGACGGCGAACACGACGTCGATGCTTCCATCGGGGTCGTCGGGCACGAAGCGGACCGACCCGGTGAGGCCCGTCGGGATCATGGCGGCCAGTGCCACGGTCGAACTCGCCACCGTCTCGACGTCGCCGTCAGCCACCCCGCCAGACGCCTCGATGGTCGCAGAGTCGATGGTTGTGTTGCTGGTGTCCGTGGTTCCGGTTGCGCTGACGGGCCGGACCATGAGTTCGCCGTTCGCGACGTACTCGGTGCCGGGAACCAGTGACGAGTAGGTGACGGTGTCGACGATCGTCGCATCGCCGAGCTCGAGGTCGACCCCGCGGTCGCCGTCTCGGGCGTCGCTCACGGCCGTGGTGATCGACGCCGACGGCACCACGTTGGTGTACACGATGTCGGACAGCTGGTCACTTCGGTCCGGCTCGAACGAGAACGTGACGGGGCCGCCGTCGACCAACGCAGTGGCCCATGCCGGTCTGGTGACCTCGGTGATCGTGTACTTCCCGGCCGGCGCCTCGATCGGGGGCGTGCGCCCGTCGACACCGGTCGTCCACCGGCCGCGCACGGCGATTTCTCCCTGGGCCACCGTGAACACGAAGCCGGACATGTCGCGTGTGCCCTGCACGTCGGCGAGGTCGAGCACCTTGCGGATCTGGAACGACCCCACCCGTGGAGCGGGTGGCGGTGGAGGAGGAGGTGGAGGCGGTGGCGGTGGTGGAGGTGGTGGAGGAGTGATCGCCACGTGTACCGACGCCGATTGGGGCGGCCCGTTCCAGGTGATCTGACCTTGGATGCCGGTGCCCGAGTACAGCGACACATCGGCGGTGGGTGCCTGAGTGTGGAATGCGAGTTGCCACTCGCTCGCGTCGATCGTGACATCGAAGTGCGTGACGCCGCGTTCGTCGGTGACGTCCGCACCGAGCCGGTTGGCTGCCACGCCGAATCGGGCGTCGGCAGCCATCGCACCGACCATGTCCATGGTGGGCCAGCCCAGCGCATCGGCCGCCGACCATCGTGCGGTGTCGTCGGCCGAGTCACCGGAGCGGTTCACGGTGACCGATGCGCCGATGGTGCGAGCTCCGTCGATCCCGATGTCCGACAACACGACCACCGGCACGAATCCGACCGGCTTGCCGGCGCCATCAGCGGCGTGTACCTCGAGGCCGTACGTCCCGGGCTGGGATGGTGCTGCCCCGTCGGGCGTGGCCCACAGCATCCGGAGTCGAACGCCGCCGACTGCGTGCTGGGCCTCGGCGACGCCAGCGAGGCGTTGCGCCATCACGTAGCCGTTGCGCAGCGCCGAGAACTCACCACCCGACCCGTCGACCACGGCGGTGTCGCGGGCCAGTTTCAAGCCGGCGGCCGCACCGCTCGGGCTGACGTCCTCGACGAACATCTTCACTCCGAAGTTCACCGCCACGTGTCGGCGGCGCGTGTACTCACCGCCGCCGAGCAGTGATGGTTGCTGCCATTCGCCCGACGCCGCCTCGTAGCTGCCTGACGCATCGATGCCGTACGGCACGACCCGGTCGCCGCCGAAGCTCGACATCAGCGCAGCCGCCCGTGCCATCTCGCCGGCGTCCCACGCGTGCGGGTCGGGCTGGAGCGACACGACTCCTTCGCCGCCGATGTCCTCCATCACGCAGTAGCCGACGCCACGCGAGTTGTTGGCCGCCGTCGGCACCTGCCACAGCGAGCCGTAGTGGGCGCCGATGAACGAGAACGGCCCGCCGTTGCCGTCGGAGCCCGTTCCCGGCCACGACCGAATCGTCGATGACGGGGCGATCGACCCGCCGAACCCGTTGCGTCCGGAACCGGCTGCGCCGAGCGAGAACCCACCGGGTGGCGGGGGAGCGGCCTCGGTCGCCGGCGCCTGCCCGTTGCTCGCGATCACCAGGAGCGCAACGATCGCCGTTGCGATCAGTGCCGTGAATGCATCGATGCGCCGTCGGCGACCGCTCGTTCGGTTGCGGCGTCCAGCCGTCGGATCTTTGTCGCTGCGTCGTGGCATGCCTCGACAGTGGGCGCCACGTCACTCGATGGGGAACACGCCCGGCCGCCGGATTCCATCCGAACGGCCTTCGGTCCGGATCCGAGCAACGCGCGCTCAGAGGGTGGCGATCAGTCGGCCGGTTCGGAGCTCGTCGGGGCGGCGGGTGGCTACGTCGTGGGCGTAGTGGAGACCGTTGTCGTGGTGGTCGTCGTCGTGGTGGTCGTGGTAGTGGTCGTCGTGGTGGTGGTCGTTGCAGGAGGCGTCGTGACCGTTGTGGGGGTGGGAGCCACC
>JANPKU010000115.1:0-2071 GCA_031426215.1 Actinomycetes bacterium | reverse complement strand
CGGGGCAGAGTCCGTGTGTGGCCCAGGTGATGGTGCCGTCGTTGGCGACGGAGTAGAGGGCGTCGTCGGTGCATTCGGCTGGGGTGCGGCCTCGTTGGTTGGGGGTTGTGTACCAGTCGGTTTGTTTGATCGGGTTGGGTGTGTATTTGCCGCAGCGTCGGTGTTCGGGGTGTTCTGTTTCGTCGTGGAGGTCGATGCCGGTGTGGTCGCGGACGAACCGGGTGAGTTCTCGTAGGGAGATGCCGATGGTGTCGATGAATTGTTCGACGGCCCAGTGGTCGGTGGTGCCGGCGTCGGCGATTTTGGTGCCGGTTTCGCCGGTGGGGTCGGAGATGTGGCCTTTGCTGCGTCCGCCTTCGCTGGGGGTGGTGTCGTCGTAGCGGGCGAGTTCTTCTGTTCGGGCGTTGGCGATGGCTTCGGGGAGGGTGAGTGCGAGGTTGTCGAGGAGTCGCCAGTGTTTGATGAGTCGGCGGTGGGCGTGGCGGGGGGTGATGGTCATGCGCTCCTCGTTGTGGTTGTGCCGATCGGCATGCCGTCGGGTGTCCATGGCCAGCGGCCGGCGTTCTTCATCAGCAGACGCGGCCAGAGGCGCACGTCACGTGGTCCGCGCCAGTGCTTGAGCACGTACCGGTTCGGGTCGTCCACTTCGGGATCAAGGCGGATACCGACACCGAACTCCGGCCAGCGCAACCAGACCGACGAACCGAACGGGCGAAGGTCTCTCACCATGCCGTCGCCGTGCGGTGCGTGGGTCTCCATGAGCAGCGCCACGTTCGTGCGGATGCGGATGTCGTCGAGGGCGGCGGTGACCTTGCGTGCAGCGTCTTCGCCTCCGATGTCGCCTTTCGCTGAGACTCCGGCGTGCATCCGGTACAGCGGGCCGATGACGAGCAGCTCGGCACGGTTGGAGATGCAGCGTTCGAGTAGCCAGCGGCGGTCCTGACGATTGGTCAGGTCGAGCCCTTGGGGGCGGCAGTGGATGCGTAGACGTGATGCGTCGAGGTGTTGGCCGGCTTGTTTGCGGAGCCCGTCGAATGCTCGGGAGACTTGGCGTGTGCTGTTCTCGCAGTCGACGACGAGGACGTTGCGTGGCGTCATCATCTGCCCGGTCCATGGGTGAATTCCGGCGGCGGTCTGGATGGCGATCTGTCGGAGGAACACGCTCTTGCCGGTGCCTTCGCCGGCGGTGACGAGCATGCGGTCGCGGCGCTCGAGCAGGTCGGGGATGAGCCAGTCGTAGCTGGTGTCAACCGATGCCATGAACGCGTCGACGTCCATGTCCGGTAGTCCGACGCGGTTCGGCATGTCGAGGTCGGCGAACACCTCACGGGCGTGTTGTGCGAGATCTGCCGGTTCCATTGCGCACTCGAACGCTTCGCCTGAGATCTGGCTGGCGAGGCGGATCGCTTCGCGCCGCAGGTGGTGGCCGGCGATGACCTCGGCGTAGTGGGCGACGTTGGAGACGATGGGGAAGTCGTTTTGGAGTTCGTTGAGGTACGGCAGGTGTTCGTTGTTGTTGCCGACGTTGGCGGCAATTTTGATCATGTCGACTCGGCCGGAGCCGACGCGGACCTGGGCAACGATCTCTGCGAAGAGTCGTTGGTGTAGCGGGTCGTGGAACTCGCCTGGGCCGATGAGGTCGACGGACGTTTCTGCGGCGGCTGGGGACAGGATGCAGCAGCCGATGACGGCGCGTTCGGCGGTGTCGTCGAACGGTAGGACTTGGCGGCTCATGTGGCGTTCTCAACTTCCACGCCACCGGCACCGACGGCACGTAGACCGTTGCGGTTGGATGATCCCTTGATCTCGTCTTCCCAGCATCGGCCCGTGAGCCAAGCTGCCGGGCTCTTGATGAACTGGAGCTGCCTGTTCTCCTGCCGCCAGGATCGGACGTGGTTCGGGAGTGCTTCGATGGCGCTGGTCCGGTCGCGCTTGGTCATGTTCTTCCAGCAGGTGTGTGCGCGCTTCTTCTCGACCTTCTTCGTGTATGCCGCCCAGAACGCATCGAACCCGTCGTCAGTCGTCGCAACTCGCTCGCAGGTTGACTCTGTCTCTGACTCTGACTCTGACT
>JANPKU010000114.1:0-47385 GCA_031426215.1 Actinomycetes bacterium | reverse complement strand
CGGACACGATCGCTGCGATCGCTTCCATGTCGCCGTTGATGCGTCCAGCCTTCACCGCTGTGCGTACGCCCTCGGGCGTGGCCACCTCGACGAACGACTCGAGGCCCTCGCGGTGTTCGTCGTCGAGCGCGTCGATCGCCGAGGCGAGTTCGTCGTCGGTGGCGGCCTTGAACGAGCGATCGAGCAATCCGAGTGCCTGCATCCGGTTCTTCGTCTGATTCACGTGGATCGACCCTATCTGCGTGCGCAGGCGACCACGTCTGCGCGCCGGATCACTCCTTGACGGCGCCGGAAGTGAGGCCCGAGACGATGTAGCGCTGCAGGAACAAGAACAGCAGCACTACGGGGACAGCGCCGATCAGTGCGCCGGCAGCGAACGGCCCCCATCGGTTGTCGAAGCCGGCGCGGACGTATTGCGACAAGCCGACTGCGAGCGTCTTGGAGTTCTCGTTCTGGCCGAGCATGACGCTCGCCACGAGGAACTCCGCCTGGGTGAAGATGAACGACAGCAGGCCGATCACGGCGAGCACCGGTCGGGCGAGCGGAAGGATGATCTTGAAGAACGTCTGGGCGTGCGTGCAGCCGTCGATCTTCGCCGCTTCGTCGAGCGACTTGGGGATGGTGTCGAAGAATCCTTTGATGAGGTACGTGTTCACGCCCAGCGCGCCGCCGAGATAGATGAAGATCAGCCCCCACGACGTGCCGAGCCCGATCGACGGATACAGGCCCTTGATACGGGTCATGAACAGGAACAGCGCCACGACGGCGAGCAGGTTCGGGAACATCTGGATGAGCAGCAGCGAAAGCATCCCGCCGCGCCGGCCCCGGAAACGCAAGCGGCTGAACGCGTACGCGCCGAGCGCGCAGAAGAACACGGTCCACACCGCGGTCATCGTGCCGATGAACATCGAGTTGTAGAACCAACGCCAGAACGGCTCTTCGAACAACGTGCGGAAGTTGTCGAGGTTCGGATCCTCGGGGATCAGTTGCTGTGAGCTGAGGTTGCCGTCGCTGAACGCGGCAGAGATCACCCACAGCACCGGGAACAGCGCGAACGCAAGCGCGAGGAGCGCGAAGATGTGGCGCCAACCCGTTTGACGGAACCACGTCGCCTTGGACCGTCGGTTGTGCACGAACGTGGGAGCCGTGTGGCCGTCGCTCTTGGCTGAGGTGTGCGCCGGGGGCACGGGCGTGGTGCCGATGGTCGTCATCGCATCTCCTCGAACGACTTCGTGAAGCGGAAGCTGAACGCCGAGATGGCGGCGACGATCAGGAAGATGACAATCGACAGCGCGGCGGCGAATCCGTAGTCGACGCCACGTCCGCCGGCGAACGCCAGCTTGTACACGTAGGAGATGAGGATGTCGGTGCGTCCTGCCGTGCTGCCTTGAACCGGCGGGCGACCTTCGGTGAGCAGGAAGATGAGGTTGAAGTTGTTGAAGTTGAAGGCGAAGCTCGCCACGAGAAGCGGAGCGACGGCCACGAGGAGCAGCGGCAGGGTGATGAGCCGGAATCGGGCGAAGCCGCTAGCGCCGTCGACGGAGGCCGCCTCGGTGAGGTCCTCGGGAATGCTCTGCAACGCACCGGTGCACACGAGGAACATGTAGGGATACCCGAGCCAGGTGTTCACCAGCAGGATGGAGGCGTACGGCAGCCATTGGCCGTCGAGCCACGCAAGGTCGGTGCCGAGCCAGCGGTTGACGATTCCGAATTGCTGATTCAACATGCCCCGCCAGACAAGGGCGGTCATGAAGCTGGGGATGGCATACGGGACGATGATGAGGCTGCGGTAGACACGCCGTCCCTTCATCCGCACGTCGTTGAACACGAGCGCCAACATCAGTCCCAGCGAGAACGACAGCAGCACCGACATCAGCGAGAACATCACTGTCCACACGAACACACGCACGAACGAGTTGCGTGTCGTCTCGTCGGTGATCAGTCGCTCGTAGTTGCCAGTGCCCACGTTGGCCTGCCAGCCGGGCAACAGCCGTTCCCCATCAGGGTCGACGAAGTAGCCGGTCTGCTCGGTGTACACCGTGCCCGTCGAGGAGTCGGTTATCGTGTTGGTCTCGGGGTCGTACGTGCGGATCTGTTGCTGAGCGAGGGCGGTGGCGAAGCCGTCGTTGTCGATCCTGCCGTCCGGGCCCTCGACGGCGAAGGCGCCGATTTCTGCGCTGCGGTCGTTCGCCTGGCCGAGGTTCAGCGCAACGTACCCCTCGATCGTCTGGCGTGTCCCCTGCTCGACGATGTCGGTGGGCTCGACGGTGACGAAGTCGCCGGCGGTTCCGAGGAACACGTTGCCGTCCTCGTCGGTGAGGAGGAACGCGAGCTCACCGTTCGGGTCACCGGCAGCGAGGATCTGCAGGTCGTAGCGCGGGGCGTCTGCGGTCGAGGTGACGGAGTTCGACTCGATCCGCTCGATGGCCTGATCCCTGTTCAGGTTGTTCCCTGTGCCGGAGTTCGTGGTGGAGATGTAGACGAGGTACAGGATCGGGTAGAGCGCGAACACGAGCAGGAACAGCGTGCCGGGCACCAGATACTTGAGCGGGATCGACCAATGGCGCTTGGAGAGGTAGACGACGTCGATGACGACGAGCGCCGTGATCGCGGCGATGGCGATCGGGTAGTCGGGCTTGTCGAGCGCAATGGAGAGCCCGAGGAGGCCGACAGCATTCACGATGCCGAGCAGGACGATCTTGATGATCAGCCCGCTCGAGGCGCCGTAGCGGGGGCCGCGAGGTCTGGATGCCGGCGTCGACAGCGGCGCAGGAGGCGCCGGGGGTGTGGGTGGGTCGGGCGGTTCTGGGGGGGTACCGCCCCGAGGGGAGTCGGCGTCGCCGGGGCGTGCCGTCTCCCCTCGGGTTGCGGTGTCGGTCATCAGCCGGCGATTGCGTCACGCATGATCTGGGCGGCGTTGGTGAATGCCTCCGTGGGATCCGTGCCGGTGAAGATGAGGTTGTAGGCGTCGGTCCAGTTGTCGAAGACCACCGACATCTCGGGGATCGACGGCAGCGCCTGGCCGTTCTGGCCCGACAGGCCGAAGCCCTCGATGATCGGGTCAGCGGACACCTTGTCGAAGGCACTCGTCATGGCCGGCGGGCGACCGCCGGCGTCATACAGGTCGAGCTGGACCTGCTCGGTTCCGAGGTAGTCGAGCACGAACGTCTTCGCCAGGTCCTTGGACTCGGAGAACGACGAGATCATGAACCCCTGCACGCCGACGAACGGCGCCGTGGTGCCGCCCGCAACCGGCGGGATCGGCTCGACGACGAAGTTGACGCCGGCCTCGGTGAAGGTGCTCACGGCCCACGGGCCGGTGATGGCGAATGGCGCCTTTCCGTTGCTGAACGAGTCGATCATGATGTCGTACGTGACGTCCTTCGAGATGAGTCCGGACTCGCTCCACTCGGCGAACTTCTGGGCGGCGGCGAGACCACCTTCGGAGTCGATGCCGAGGTCGTCGGCGTTGTAGGTGCCGTCCTCATCCTGGCCGAACACGTAGCCACCCATCGCACTGAACAACGGGTAGTTGTGGTATGGGTCGGCCGGGCCCTGCTGGACGGCCAGCGGGACATCGACGGTGCCGTCGGCCTGCAGCGCCAGCGCGGTCGCTTCCAGGTCCTCGAACGTGGCCGGGGCCTCGGGAACGAGGTCGGTGTTACGGATCAGGGCGATGTTCTCGATGGCGTATGGCAGCCCGTAGTTCTGGCCGTCGTAGGTGAACGCCTGGACGGCGACGTCGGCGTAGTCCGCAGTGGTCGCACCGAGGTCGATGGGCTCGACGACACCGTTGGAGACGAGCTCGCCGAGCCAGTCGTGGGCACCGATGATGATGTCGGGACCTTCGCCGGCGGGGCCTTGGATCACGAGGTTGTCGCGGATCTCGTCGTTCGGCACTTCGACGACCTGGACATTGACACCCTCGGCTTCGGAGAAGGCAGCCGCGATCGGCTCCAGAACCGGGGTGCGGGTGTCGTCGGCCCAGATCACGAGGTCGGCGTCACCGCGGGCGGGAGGCTGGTACTCGGTGGTCTCGGTGGTCGCCTCCTCGGCTGCCGCCGTGGTTTCGGTGGTCGCCTCGGTGGTATCCGGTGCGTCGGAGGTCTCGGCGCCAGTGGTGGTTTCGGTGCTGCCGGCGGATGAATCGCTGGTGTCGTCGCTACCGCACGCGGCGCCCACCAGGGCGGCAACGGCGGCGAAGGCGATCAAGCGGCGTGATGCTCGCATGGTGTCTCCCCCTCAGGAGGTGGTGGCGCCGACGGATGACGGCGGGTTGGTGGTGTTCCATCACCACAGTACGGCACGCCTCGGCGGACTGCAAGAAATTTGCAAGCCTTCTTCCATTTCTTGCAGGAACTGCGTACAGTCGTGGCCGTGCGTATCCGGCTGCAGGATGTCTCCGCCATCGCTGGCGTCAGCGAGGCCACCGTCAGTCGCGTGATGAACGGCAAGACGGGCGTGCGCGCGAGCACGCGCGATCGTGTGCTCGGTGTGCTCGCCGAACTCGGCTACGCCCCACGGGCGTTGCACCCCAGCCCCCATGCCGGCGTCATCGGGTTGATCGTTCCGGAACTCGACAATCCGATCTTCCCCAAGTTCGTCCAGACCGTCGAAGCGCGGTTGCTGTCGAGCGGGTATCTCTGCGTGCTGTGTTGTGCTACGCGAGTCGGGGCTTCGGAGGATGACTACCTCGAGTCGCTCATCGAGCGTCGCGTCGCCGGGGTGATCGTGATCTCGGGACGTCATGCCGACAGCCGCGCCGACCATTCGATCTACGACGAGATCACGCGCCGCGGCATCGCCCTCGTCACCGTCAACGGAGCCATGGCTCCCGCCGAGTCGGGTACGCCGCCCGTGCCGAGCGTGTCGACCGATGACCATGCAGCCACGGTCATGGCATATCGACACCTGCGCGAGTCAGGACACGAACGAATCGGTCTGATGATCGGACCCACCTGCTACACGCCGGTGCAACGCAAGCTCGCCGGGTTTCGTGAAGCAGCGCGCGCCGACGGGCTCACCGGCGATCTCGACGATCGTGTCATCGAGACCATCTTCACCCTCGACGGCGGCTTCACCGGAGCGCAGCGCTTGCTCGACAACGGCATCACCGGCATCGTGGCAGCGAGTGACATGATGGCGCTCGGGGCGATCAGAGCGGTCCGCGAGCGTGGCCTCACCGTACCGACCGACGTGTCGGTGGTCGGCTTCGACGACACCGAGCTGATGCGGTTCACCGACCCACCGCTCACCACCGTGCATCAACCCGTCACGCGCATCGTCGACCACGCCGTCAACGTGCTGTTCGCCCAGATCCAGAACCAGCCGTACGACCGCGCCGAGCGCCTGCTTCCGGGTGAACTGATCGTGCGCGGCACGACCGCACGAGCCCCGTATCGGCGAGCGTCGAGGTCTTCGAGTCGACAGAACACGCCTATGGGCTAGGTTGTGCCCCAGCGCGGTTCGGGGACCGCTGCATCACACTGAGAGGAAGTGCCATGGCAACCGTTCAACTCGACAAGATCAACAAGGTCTACGACAACGGCTATCACGCGATCCACGATCTCGACCTGGAGATCGCCGACCAGGAGTTCCTGGTGCTCGTCGGCCCGTCAGGCTGCGGGAAGTCGACGGCGTTGCGGATGATCGCCGGGCTCGAGACGATCAGCGGCGGCACGATGAAGATCGGCGACAAGGTCGTCAACGAGGTCGAGCCGAAGGACCGCGACATCGCCATGGTCTTCCAGAACTATGCGCTGTACCCGCACATGAGCGTGTACGACAACATCGGCTTCGCGCTCAAATTGGCCAAGGTTCCGAAGGAAGAGATCGACACTCGTGTGCGCAAGGCCGCCGCGATCCTCGAACTCGAGGACAATCTCGACCGTAAGCCGGGGCAACTCTCGGGCGGCCAGCGCCAGCGTGTCGCAATGGGCCGAGCGATCGTGCGCCAGCCGGCAGCATTCCTCATGGACGAACCGTTGTCGAACCTCGACGCCAAGCTCCGTGTGCAGATGCGCGCCGAGATCGCCGCGTTGCAGCGCGAGCTCGCGGTTACCACCGTGTACGTCACGCATGATCAGATCGAAGCGATGACGATGGGCGATCGAGTCGCGGTGTTGAAGGACGGCTACCTCCAGCAGGTCGACACGCCGCAGAACCTGTACGACCATCCGGTCAACGTGTTCGTGGCGGCCTTCATCGGCTCACCGTCGATGAACCTCTTCGAGGCCCAGGTCGACCTCCAGGGCGACACCGGGACCGTTCGGGTCGGCGCACATACGCTCGGGCTCTCGCCCGAATGCCTCGTGAAGCACCCGAAGCTGCGCGATTACGACGGGCGTCCGGTCATCGTCGGGATCCGTCCCGAGGACTACGAGGACGCGAGCCTCGCCACCGATGTGCCCGAGTCACAGCGGATCACCTCGAAGATCACCCTCGTCGAAGCGCTCGGCTCGGAGATCATGGCGCACTTCCAGGTGGATGCACCGACGGTCGATTCGGGTGACCCTGACGCAATCGAGGAGAAGTCCGGCGTGGGTCAGGCCAACGCGGTTGGCCGTTTCAACCCGCGTTCGAGGGCTCGAATCGGCGACGAGATCGAGATAGCGATCTCCACCGAGAACATGCACTTCTTCGACGCCTCCACCCGCCAGTCGATCGAGGCCTGATCGAATTCCCCGCGGACAGGGCACGGGGACACGCTCAGGCGCGCAGGATCAGTGCGGTCGCCGCGCACGCGAGACACCACACGGCAGCGCTCGTCATCGCAGGTCGGGGGCCGATCCGTCGGAGGGTCGGGAGGTGGACCGACACGCCGATCGCGAAGAGCGCTGCGGTGAACAGCACGCGCTCGATGTCGGATGTGATCTGCGCGATGCGGTCCGGGATGACGCCCGTCGAACTGACGATGCTGGCCGCGACGAAGAGCGCGACGAAAGCGGGGATCAGACGGTAGAGCCGGCGCACGCTGACCGGCGCCGAGGTGTTCTTGGAGCCCGACGCGAAGCTGTTGCCTGCGAGGACCACGAGGACCGGTATGAGCAGCAGGACGCGAACGAGCTTGACGGGGACGGCGGCGGTGAGTGCCACGTCACCCACGGCGGTCGATGCGGCCACGACCTGGCCGACGTCGTGCACCATCATCCCGATCCAGATACCGAGATCTCGATCGGCGAGCCCGATCCACGAGCCGGTCAATGGCAGCGCAAACGTGGCCACGGTCCCGATGAGCGTCACGGTGGCGATTGCGTATGCCGTCTCTTCCTCGGACGCCTGCATCGTCGTCCCGGCGGCAGCGACCGCGGATGCTCCGCAGATCGCCGAGCCGATACCGAGCAGTGTGCTGAGGCGCTGGCCAGACGGCCGGCGGCGACCGATCCAGACCGTGGCGAACAACACGACCAGGGAGACACCAATCGCCAGCGCGATCGTCGGCACGCCGAGATCGGCCAGATCGTCGACCGTGATCCGGAACCCGAGCAGGACCACGCCGAAGCGAAGCGCAAATTTGCCGATCTTGGAGACCTCACTCGACTTGCCGAGGCGCAGCCACGGCGACGCGGCGAGGCCCAGCAGCAGTGCAACCGCGATCGGCGACGGCGCAACTTCGATTCGACCGATCGCCGTCGCAACAACGGTTCCCGCTGCGACGAGACCGATCGCAGGCAACCACCTGCCCACGGGTCAGGGAGTCCAGCGGGGCTTGAGCGGGGCGTGCTCGATGCGGGGGAGGACGTGGTGGGCGAACAGATCGCATTCTGCGGCGTGCGGGTATCCCGAGAGGATGAATGCTCCGATCCCCGCCTCCTGGTAGGCCTTGAGTTTCGCGACGACCTGGTCGGGGTCGCCGACGATCGCCGCCCCGGCTCCGCTGCGGGCGCGCCCGACGCCGGTCCAGAGTGCCTCTTCGACAAATCCGTCGTCAGCGGCCGCTTCGCGCAGGGATGCCTGACGTTGCACGCCGACGGAGGCGGCGTCGAGCGACTTGTTGCGGATGGCGTCGCCGGTGTCTGCGTCGAGCCTCGAGACGAGACGTTGTGCGGCGGCTTTCGCGTCGGCTTCGGTGTCGCGGACGATCACGTGCGCCCGCAGTCCGTAGACGAGTTGGCGCCCGTACCGGTCGGCGGCCAGCGCAGTCATCTCGGCGACCGTGTCGGCCACCGACGCCACCGTGTCCGGCCAGGTGAGGAACACGTCGGCTTCGGCTGCGGCGACGTCCTTCGCCGCGGGCGAGAACCCGCCGAAGTACATAGGGGGGCAGGTGCCGTTGACCGTGCCGACACGTGGGGGCTCGAGGGTGAGATCGACGAACTCGCCGTGGAAGTCGATCGACTCACCGTTGAGCAGCTTGCGCAGGACCTGCATCCATTCGAGCGTGCGTTGGTACCGGGGCGAGGACTCGAGTTCCTCACCGGGGATGTCGGACGAGATGATGTTGATGCAGAGGCGCCCACCGGCGAACTGGTCGATCGACGCAAGTTGGCGCGCCAACTGCGGAAGCCACATCTCGCCCATCCGCACCGCCAGCAGCAGGTTGATCTGTTCGGTGTGGGTGGCGATCGCGGCAGCGAACGCCGTGGAGTCGATACCAAGGGTGTAGCCCGACGGGAGCAGCACGTTGTCGAAGCCGTTGAGATCGGCGGTGCGCACGATGTCGGAGCAGTGCTCCCACGAACTCGCCAGCGCCGGTTCGGGGACACCGAGGAACTCGTAGTCGTCGTCGCACAGCGCACCGAACCACGAGATTTCGGGCACGTCGGTTCGATCGATGGTGCTCATGGAAGTGGTGCTCCTTCGGATGCCTGGATGATCGAGTACACGTCCTCGCGCGACAGCTCCACGCTGAGCGCCGATGTGGAGGCAGCGATGCGCTCCGGGCTCTGCGAGCCGATGATCGCCACCGGTGCTGCCGGGTGGGCGAGCACGAATGCGAGCGCAATGGCTGCTCGATCGACGCTCTCACGATCAGCGAGCGCGTCGATGACTCCGAGGAGTTCGGGACGCACACCTTCGCCGGTGGCGAGACGTCCGCCGCCGAGCGGACTCCACGCCATCGCTGCGGTGCCGTTGCGCATGCACGCGTCGAAGGTGCCGTCGCGTAACGGGTCGAGGTGCACTGCGGAGTACTCGGGTTGGTTGGTCGCGATCGGGAAGGGGAGGTGGGCAGCGAGCGCCTCAGCCTGCGCCGGCGTGTGATTCGACACGCCGACCTCGAGAATCTTGCCCTCGTCGCGCAGTGCGGTGAGCGTGGCGGCGACGTCGGCGGGATGCGACAGCATGTCCGGCCGGTGGATCTGGTACAGGTCGATCACCTCGACGCCCATCCGGCGCAACGACGCTTCACAGGCGCTGCGAAGGTACGCGGGTGACGAGTCGTAGGGGATCGGTGGCATGATCCCGCCCTTCGAGGCGAGCACCATGCGGTCGCGTAGATGCGGTGCTGCGGCGAGCACCGAACCGAGGATCTCCTCCACCCGCCCGAACCCGGTACCGCCCCAGTCGAAGCCGTAGACGTCGGCGTTGTCGACCAGGTTCATCCCCGCGTCGAGCGCCGCTTCGAGAATGCGTTGTGCGTTGGCGACGTCGTCGTCGGTGTACCGCCAGAGACCGAAGGCGAGCGGACCGACTTCGCCGAGTGAGGCGATCTGGCGGCGCTGGTTCGACACGAGGTTCATGATCCGACGTCAGTCGTGCCAATCATCCCTTGACCGAGCCGGCGAGCAGACCCCGCACGAAATACCGCTGCAGCGCGAAGAACACGATCAGCGGCACGAACGCCTGGACGAAGGCGCCTGCGGGCAAGATGTACTCGTTGCGCCCGAAGTCACCGGCGAGGTTGGCGATGAGGATGGTGGTCGGTTGCTGGCTGGCGTTCGCACCGATCATCGTGTTGGCGATCAGGTAGTCGTTCCAGGTCCAGAGGAACTGGAAGATCGCGAATGCCGCCAGGACTGGGATCGACAACGGCAGTACGAGCCTCCAGAAGATCGTGAAATGATCGGCACCGTCGATGCGCGCTGCCTCGAAGAGATCCTTGGGCAGCGAACTGATGTAGTTGTGGAGCAGGAAGATCGCAAACGGCATCGCGAATCCGGTGTGGGTCAACCAGACCGCTGTCGTCGAGCCGGCCAGGCCGAAGTCCGGAATGAGGACGATCGTCTTGCTGATGAACGGCAGGGTGAGGCTTGCTCCACCGACGAACATCTGCAACAGCGGGATCAGCGCCACCTGCAGCGGAATCGCCAAGAGTGCAACGGTCGCGATGAACAGCGGCTTGCGGCCCTTGAACGGGATCCAGGCGAATCCGTAGGCGGCGAAGGCCGCGATGGCGATCGGGATGATCGTCGCCGGGATGGCGATGGCTGCCGAGTTCAGCAGCGATCTCCCGAGACCGGACCGGGCACCGAAGATGGTGTCGTAGTTCTCGATGGTCAGGTCGCTCGGGCGCACCTTCCACCAGCCGGTGGCGCGCTGGGCGTCTCGGTCGCGGAACGAGCTGACGAACAGCCCGAGCGTCGGGATGCTCCAGATGACGACGATGAGCCAGAGCAGCCCGGTCGGTATCCGGCGCAGGAATCCGTAGATGCGGTCGACGGGGCCGCCGGGCTTGCCGTCGGAGACCGGGTCGGGTCGGGAGGTGCCCGAGAGGTTCGTCGTTGTGGCAGTCATGTCTCAGTTCTCCCTCTGCATACGGCGAATGTTGTAGATCATCACGGGGAGCACGGCCACGAAGATCAACATCGCGAGTGCTGCACCTTTGCCCTTGTTCAGAGCACTGAAGGCCTCCTGGAACATCTGGTTGGCGAGCACCTGCGATCCGAATTGCCCGTTGGTGGTGACCTTGACGATGTCGAACACCTTCATCACTCCCACGATCAAGGTCGTGACCACGACGCCGATGGTGGTGGCGATCTGCGGCAGTGTGACGCGCCAGAACACCTGGCTGTTGGTGGCGCCGTCGATCTTGGCCGCTTCGATGAGTTCGGTCGGCACGGCCTTGATCGCTGCGGACAAGATGACCATCGAGAAGCCGGTCTGGATCCAGATCATGATGATCATCAACCAGAAGTTGTTGTACGGCGTCTCCTGCACGAAGAACACCGTCTGACCCTGGATCGAACCGTCGGGCAGGGTCTGGAACCCACCGACGCCTCCACCGATGATGCCGGTGAAGCGGATGAAGAACCATCCGACGAACACCAGGGCGATGCCGGGTACCACCGTCTTGGCGTACGCCCGGCGTACGAGAGCCCTTGCGATCGCGATCAGGAGGCCGAACACCACCAGGCCCGCTGCTGCGGCGGTGAGGATCGTGGGGAGTCCTGACCCGGTCGACAGGCGGCCGAGGCCGACCCACAGCGCGTTCAGTACGCCGGTCTGCTCGGTCGAGGGGTCGCGAGCGGTGTAGACGAAGCGCCAGATCACCGACGCGCCGACGAGTGAGATCGCCATCGGCATGAAGATGATCGACTTCGCGACACGCTCACCGCCGCGCTGGTCAGCGAGCACGGCGATTGCCAGACCCATGGCGGTGGACACGAACGTGACCACGACGACCCACCAGAGGTTGTTGATCAACGTCCCGCGCATCGCCGTGAAGGCCCCGAAGCACACGAGCAGGATCCCGACCACGAGTGGTGCGCCGGTCGGGTTGCCGATCTCGATGGCGCGACCCGTTTGCTTCTTCATCGAAATTCCGACGACGAGGGCGATGGCGAGCAGGATCATCCCGATGATGAACGGTCTGCTGGTGAACATGTTCGTCCAGTTGTCGAGGTCGAGGCTGTTCGAGTCCTGGAACACGTCGGTGTAGTTGTCGATGCCGACGAAGTCGGCCGAGTCGCGGTCGAGCAGCGACAGATAGGCGGTGCGGATCGCCGGGATGACGAGCATCACCGAGATGAACAACAGTGCCGGCCCGAGAAAGATCACGGCGCGTGATCGATTGTCGATGGTGATGCGGGACTTGTAGTCCGGGTTCTTCGTCATGCCGAGCCGGAGACCGATCAATATCGCAGGGACCAACGCAGCGACGATCGACGTGGCAGGTGAGCCATCGCCGAGGTCGGCGGCTCCCCATGCACCGATGATCCAGCCGAGTGCACCGCCGCCGAGTGCCCCGCCGGCCGGGGGGCGATTGCGCAGGATGCTCAGCCCGGCGCCGACCCCGACACCGATCAGTGTGTACACGGCGATGGCCACCGGATCGAGCCCGGGTTGGTAGGCCTCGCGGATGACGGCGCCGATGACCAGGCCGATGACCGTGCTGCCGCCGAGTGCGATCATCCGCCGGGTGCGGGGTTCGTCGGTTCGTGCGAGCGCGAAGCCGAGCAGGCCGAACGCACCGGCACCGGCGAGCGGCCCGACGACCCACGTGAGAAAGCCGTCACCGGATCCGATCGTGACGAGGTTCCCGTGCAACACGATGCCGATGGTCGCGCCGACGATGGCGAATGCAACCGTGGTGAAGAACTGCCAGCGCCCACGAACCTGGTTGAACAGCAGGTTCGCACCGATCCAGAGCCCTGCGCTCGCCGCAACCGCGATGATGACCGTCACCAAGGTGCCGCGGACCTTCTCCTCGACGAATGCCCAGTAGATGAGCCCGAGTACGACGATGAATCCTCCGACGACCTGGACGTACTGCCGCGCAGTGCGAGGCGGCCCGGACCCCTTGTCAGCGTTCGGTGTTGCCTGCTTCGAGGTGCCTTCGTCGGCACCTGTTCGCTCGAGCGTTTCCACGCTGTGACCCCCTCTGGTCGTTCTTCCCCACGATGTTCTAGCCCATTGCAGTCACCGAGAAATGCAGCGGGGCACTGACACCGTAGTGTCAGTGCCCCGTCGCATGCGAGAGCTGATCCGCGAGGCGGGTCAGCCTGCCCTGGTCAGTTCGGCCAGGATGCCTCGATGGTGGCCGCCGCGTCCTCAGCGGTCGTGTCACCGTTCACCAGTGAGGTGCCCTCCGACCAGAAGCTGCCTGCGCCGACGTCGGCGGGCATCAGGTCGGAGCCGTCGAAGCGGGCAACCTGGGATGCGTTCAGGATCTCCAGGAAGCTCTGCTCGAGCGGCTGGTACACCGACGGATCCTGACCCTGCGCTGCCGACAGGTAGCCGGACAGACCGCCACCGACGGCTTCGGTCTGCAGCCGCTGGCGGGTCTCGGCGTATTCGGCCGTCGCGATGTAGTTCATCACGGCCATCGTGGCGGCGTCGTCGTTGAACGCAGCGGCGAAGATGCCGGCGGTCAGGACCGGGGTGTCACCGTTGATGTCCGGGAAGTAGAACACGTCGACTGCCGTCGGATCCGCCGGATCAGCGAACGTCGTGCCCTCGGGGAACAGACCGGCGAAGAAGTTCGCCTGACGGTGCATGAAGCACTGCCCGTCGACGAGCGGCTGGCCGTTGTCGGCGAAGTTGGTGGCTGCGATCGAGCCACCAGCTGCGAAGACGTTCTCCGGAGTCCAGATGTCGACAACGGTCTGCATCGCCTCGACGATCTGGGGGTCGTCGAACGGGATCTCGTGGTTGACCCACTGGTCGTACACGTCGGGGCCGGCTTGGCGAAGGACCATGTCCTCAGTCCAGTCGGTGAACGTCCAGCCAGTCGCCTGACCGGACTCGATGCCGACACAGAGCGGCTTCGCTCCACCGTCGGCGGCCATCTGATCGACCAGTGCGGTGAACTCGTCGAACGTGGTCGGCACTTCGTAGCCGGCGTCGGCGAATGCCTGCGGCTGGTACCACACGAGCGACTTGAGGTCGGTCTTGGCCGGAATGCCGTACTGGACGTCGTCGACGTTGCCGTACAGCTGGTAGCCGTCTGCCCAGAACTCGTCGACCGTTGCATTGACCTCGTCGGTCAGCGCGACGACATTGCCGGCGCGTGCGAAGTCGGCGAGCTTGCCGGGCTGCGGGAAGAACGAGATGTCGGGCGGGTTGCCACCCTCGACCTGGGTGTTGATGTTGGCTTCCCAGTCGGCGTCGCCGGTGTACTCGATGGTCAGGCCGACGGTCTCACCCCACGCGTTGAGCGTGTCGTTGATGGCTGCGATCGACGGATCGTCACGCTCCGGGCCGGTGATGGTGACGGTGGTGCCCTCGAAGTCCTCGGTGGCTCCCTCGTCGCCGCCGTCATCGGTGGCAGCTTCGGTGGTTTCTGTGTCGACGTCGCTGCTCGAGCTGCTGTCTTCGTCGCTACCGCAGGCTGCGGCAACGAGTGACAGGGCAATCGGGACAGCGGCCAGCTTCAGCCAGCGCTTGTTCATGTGGGTCCTCCCCCTCATTTGGAAATGTCGCCAAAGTGTTTCGGCAATGTAAACGCTTACAGACGCGGCGGCCAGCGTCAAGCCAAAGCTTGCGAAGTTCTCGACGATCAGCCTGCAGGCTCGGCGGCGGGAGCATTCAGCGGGCGCCCGGTCGTGGCCCGCAGTACCAGTTCGATCGACGACATCACCGGCTCGGTGGTCACCGGCGCTCCCGTCATCGACGCGATCAGGGCACGAGCGGCAGCGGCGCCCTGATCGGCCACGTGTTGGCGGATGGTGCTCAGTGAAACGACCCGGGCGAACTCGTGATCGTCGACGCCGAGCAGTGAGATGTCGCGGCCGGCAACGAGTCTGCGCTCGTTGAGTTCCATCAACGCGCCGAAGGCCATTTCGTCGGACATCGCGAACACGGCGGTCGGTGGAGCAGGCAGGTCGAGGAGCAACGCCATCGCCTCTTGCCCGCCGTCGATCCCGAAGTTTCCGCCGACGACGAGGTCGTCATCGAGGGAGATGGCGAAGTCCAACAATCCCGCGACGAAACCTGCGGTGCGCTGCTTCGGCACTTCGAAGTTCAAGGGATCGGCACCGAGCCCGCTGATCAGTCCGATGCGACGGTGCCCGAGACCTGCGAGTGTCGACGCGCCGAGGCGGCCGACTTCCACGTCGTCGATGAACACCGAAGGAGAACCGGCCGATCTCGTGCCGATCGTCGACAACGCCACGCCGCGACTTCGTAGCGACGCTGCCTGTTGATCGCTCGCCGGGATGTTGACGAGAACGACTCCGTCGGTACGGCGTTCGAGACGTGCTCGCTCGTGGAGCAGGCGATCGCACTCCTCACGGTTGCCGACGCCGACCACGAGGAACTCGTAGCCCGACTCGTTGCAGACTGCCTCGGCGCCGGCGATCACCGTCGAGAAGTACCAACTCGCAAGGTGTGGGACCACGATGATGACGGTTCGCGTGTGCCCGGCAGCGAGTCGAGCAGCTGCGGGGTCGGGCGAGTAATCGAGGTCGGTTGCGACCTGCAACACCCGCCGCCGGGTCGACTCGGCGACGTTGGGCAGACCCCGCAGGGCTCGGCTGACCGTGGCGACCGACACGTTCGCTGCGGCAGCCACGTCTTCGATGCGAGGCCCTCGAACGCGCGCCACGGACGGTGCGGTTGTTCCGATGCCCACCGTCCCCATCTCGAGGAGTGTAAGCGTTTACACCACCGTGCGGCCCGATGCGGTACCGTCGCCCGTCTTGGTCTCCATGCGCGATCACCTCCCGCCGGCTCCGACACTGCACGAGTGGTGGCGAAGCGCCGTCGTCTATCAGATCTACGTGCGGTCGTTCGCCGACGGCAACGGTGACGGCACTGGTGACATCGCCGGAATCCGCTCGCGTCTCGACTACCTCGAACGCCTGGGCGTGGATGCGGTCTGGGTCAACCCGTGGTACCGGTCACCACTGTTGGACGGTGGATACGACGTTGCCGACTACCGCGAGATCCACGAGCAGTACGGCACCACGTCCGAAGCGGAAGCCTTCATGGTGGAGGCCGCCGAGCGGAACATTCGCGTCCTCGTCGATCTCGTCCCCAACCATGTCTCTTGGGAACACCCGTGGTTCACCGCTGCCATGGCAGCACAGGCCGGGTCGACGGAGCGATCGCGGTTCCACTTCCTCGACGGTCGTGGCGACGCCGGGGAGTTGCCGCCGAACGACTGGCAGTCGATCTTCGGCGGTCCGGCATGGACCCGTGTCGACGACGGCCAGTGGTACCTCCACCTCTTCGACGACAGTCAGCCCGACGTCAACTGGAACCACCCGGATGTCGTGACCGAGTTCGAGTCGGTGATGCGGTTCTGGCTCGATCGTGGAGCGGCGGGGTTCCGCATCGACGTGGCCCACTCGCTCGTCAAACAAGCGGGCTATCCCGACGCCGGAATCGCGGTCAACGACGGCAGGGGCCGAGAGCAACCGCTCCCGTACCTTGACCGCGACGAACTCCACGACATCGTGCGGCGCTGGCGCACCGTGCTCGACGAGTACGACGACCGCATGATGGTGGCGGAAGCCTGGGTGCATGCCAGCCGACGGTCGATGTATCTGCGTCCGGGGGAGTACCACCAGGCATTCGACTTCGATCTGCTCACCGCGCCATGGGATGCAGCAGAGTTCACCAGGATCATCAGCGAGAGCGTCACGTCGTCTCATGCCGTGGGGTCGAACCCCACGTGGGTGCTGTCGAATCACGATGTCGTCCGCCATGCCACCCGGTACGGCCTGCCGAATGATGTGGATCCGTCGACGTGGTTGCTCGCCGGCCCCCGCGAGCTGCTCGACGCGGGACGAGGTCGCCGCCGTGCTCGTGCGGCAGCGATGATCACGTTGGCGCTGCCCGGATCGGCGTACGTGTACCAGGGCGACGAGCTCGGCCTGCCCGAGGCGTGGGACCTGCCGACCGACGTGTTGCAGGACCCGATCTGGCACGACTCCGACGGGACGGTCAAAGGCCGCGATGGCTGCCGGGTCCCGATCCCGTGGGAACCGTCGGGGCCCTCGTTCGGCTTCGGCGACGGGGCAGGATGGCTGCCTCAGCCGATCTCGTTCGGCGCACTGGCAGCCTCCGTGCAGGAGGGTGATCCTGGCTCGATGCTCACGATGTACCGTCGCGCGATGGAGCTCCGGCGACTCCGGCTGCAGTCCAGCACCGACTTCGAACTCGTCGAACTCGGAGCCGACGTGCTCGCATTCCGGCGACGTGACGTGCTGTGTGTCGTGAACATGGGTGACACGCCGGTTGCGCTTCCCGACGGCGAGGTGCTGCTCTCGTCGTGGCCGCTCCACGACGGTCATCTGCCACCCGACGCGGCGGTCTGGATCTCGTGAACGAAGGGGGGTCCGACGCATGCAGATCGTGACCGGGCAGGATCATCCCGACTTTCTCGATCTTCCGTGGGACACGCCGCTCGAGGAGTGGGTTCATCCCCGCCTCGTCAAGATGGCCCATGGCATCAGCCGCCACATCGTCCGCTTCGTCCGATTCGACGATCGTGTCTACGCCCTGAAGGCCACGGGAATCGTGGCCGCCCAGCGCGAGTACCGCGTGCTGCGCAACCTCCGCGACGATCACCTCCCGGTCGTCGAACCGGTCGGTGTCGTTTCGGACGCGCCGAATCCGGGCGATGGTGTGCTCATCACGCGCTACCTCGACTATTCCCTGCCGTACTGGTACCTCCTCGGGCAGGGCCAGACATCCAGCGCCGACCGCTTGCTCGATGCCGGCGTCGTGCTGTTGGTACGCCTGCACCTCGACGGAGTGTTCTGGGGTGACTGTTCGCTCTCGAACATCTTGTGGCGTCGAGATGCCGGCGAGATGATGGCGTACCTGGTCGACGCCGAGACGACCGAACGCAACTCCACCATCAGTGACCGGATGCGAACGTACGACCTCGAGATCGCTGTCGAGAACATCGCCGGCGGACTCTTCGAGTTGCAGGCGAGTGGACGTATCGACGACGACGTCGACCCGGTGGCGATCGCGGAGAACCTACGGCATCGGTACGTCGAGCTGTGGAGCGAGCTCACCCGGGTCGAAGAGTTCGACCTCGACGAGCGCTGGCGGATCGAACAGCGGGTTCGTCGGATCAACGAGTTGGGCTTCGACGTCGAGGAGTTGTCGATCAACCGAGACGGCCGGACGCTGTCGATCAAGCCGGTACTCATCGAAGAGGGACACCACGCGCGGGAGCTGCGTCGACGAACGGGTCTCGACGTGCAGGAGAACCAGGCTCGCCGTCTGCTCTCCGACATCGACCAGCATCGTGCGTGGCTCGAGCGTCGTGAGGCGCGTGCGATCCCTCGATCGGTGGCGACGGCCCGGTGGCTCGCCGAGGTGTACGAGCCGGCCATGGATGCGATCCCCGACGAGCTGCGATCGCACCTCGAGTCGGCAGAGATCTTCCACCAGCTGCTCGAACACCGGTACCTGATGGCCGAGCGCAAAGGCGCAGAGGTACGCACGCGCGATGCGCTCGACGATTACCTCGCCGGGGTGTTGGCGTTGACGCCCGAGGAGCGCCAGCTCCGGCTCGACACCGGCAGCATTCCGCGGATCGAATTCGACCCGGCTTTGGATACGACGGAGTCGGGTACGTTCGGAACATGAGCGAACGTACTGTCCTGGCCCGCCGCGCGATCGGGTTGATCGACCTGACCGACCTGTCCGACGACCACTCGCCCGACGGCATCGACGAGTTGTGCCGTCGTGCCCGCGAGCACGGTACCGCGGCGGTGTGCGTGTGGCCGGAGTTCGTGAGGCGCTGTGCCGACTTGCTCGAAGGATCCGATGTACGTGTGGCGACCGTGGCGAACTTCCCATCGGGCGACGAACCCGTCGCCGATGTCGTGGCCATGGCGGAGGGAGCGCTCGGGGCCGGCGCAGACGATGTCGACCTCGTGTTGCCGTACCGGGCGTTCCTCGACGGCGACTCGGACCCCGGGGTCGAGATGGTCGCTGCCGTTGCGGCGCTCGTCGAGCCGCCGAAGTTGGTGAAAGTGATCCTCGAATCGGGTGCCTACACCGACAACGACTCGATCGCCGCCGCCGCACACGTGGCCATCGCGAACGGAGCCAACTTCGTGAAGACGTCGACGGGCAAGATCGACGAAGGTGCATCGCTCGACGCGGCTCGAGCGATGCTCGGAGCGATCCAAGAGGCGACCGACGCCGGTCGGACCGTCGGACTCAAGCCGTCGGGTGGCATTCGCACGTTCGAGGACGCAATGGCCTACCTCGATCTCGCCGACTCGGTGATGGGTGAGGGGTGGGCAACTCCGGCCACGTTCCGCTTCGGCGCGAGCGGTCTCCTCGACGCGCTCCTCGCCGTCGTCGACGGCACCGAGCCCCCGCCCCCCTCGTCCTACTGACTGTTCGAGATGGGCCCGGGGACTCGGCGAATACGGTCCCGAGCACATCCCGAACAGTCACCCTGGCGCTAGCCTCGCGGCTCCGAGCCCTCGTAGCTCAGGGGATAGAGCATCGGCCTCCGGAGCCGTGTGCGCAGGTTCGAATCCTGCCGAGGGCACCACTGGTTTTCCACCCTGATGAGGGGTGATGCCCTGGTCAAGGCGTAGGCGCTTTTCCTTGTCGTCTCGACGCCGCCTCTGCCTCGAGCTGATCCCAGGTGGGAGAACCGCTCAGACCATCAGGTGTCGTGAACATGCGACACGACAAACCGATCGGTGCGCCCTCAGGAGCCCATGGGTCTACTCCGTCGATAAGAATCGTTGGCGACCCGACGAACCTGACCCGCTCGGCTTCTTCCTGGGTGTCGACAATCCGACGGTGCACCGTCACGTCCCGGTGCTCGCGTGCGAGCCGATCGAGCAAGCCGTCAGCGACACGCCAGTTCGGGCAGTTGTTGAAGTAGAGCAACGTGATTTCCATGCTCGTCACCGTAGATCCCAACATGCGAGACGAACCCCGGTGTTGGGTATTGGTGTTGGTGTTGGCGAGGTACAGCTCATCGGACGTGCCGACGTTTACGGTCCAGCAGTCGCGGTTGCGGACCAGATCGGACGCGGCGCACAACCTGTCACGCAAACCGAGATTCGGCGGAGGGGTGGTGATTGCCGAGCTATTTGGCGGACTTCAGGGTGTTCCACCCGATGAGCACGGCCATCACGGCGGCCGACCCGAGGCCGTACCAGAGCACGTCGATCGGTTCCTTCGTCATGACCAGCTTCTCGACGAACTTGATGCCGATCACCAGAACGATGACCTCGACGATCTTGGTCTTCAGGTCGGACAGCGTCCGGATGACCAGCCATTCGGGGAGCTGTACTTCACTGATGAACAACTCGTAGAACCCGATCGCAGTGATGACGAGCACCGTGCCGATCAGGTAGATGTCGAGCACCTGGAGGAGTTCGACCACGGTGTCGTCTTGCTGCCATGCGGAGGTGGTGACGAGGTCGTAGACGAAGTCGATGGTGATCCACACGGCCCAGCCGAATGTCGCGATCGCCTGGATTGCGATTCCGAACACGGCAACGACGACGAGGTAACGGAGGTTGCCAACCAGTCGTGCCACCGCCGTGATCGTAATGAACGAGATCGTCGATGAACCTGGCCCGCTGTGAGATCGTGCGATGAACGAGCGGTGTCAGTGAGCGCGCAGCGTTCGAAGCCGATCGATGCGCGGGTCGTCACCGAGAATTTCGGCCAAGCGATCCGAGGCCACACCGAGGTCGATGGCCCTGCTCTCGACCATCGCTTCGATGTCTGCCCAGTCCCTCGTGCTGTCGAACGGTCGGGGGTGACACGGCAGCGCTTCTGCCAACTGCAGTACGTCGCGCGGTCGGCGGGCCTGTTCGGCGGGGTCGAGCACGAAGTCGAACTTGACCGAATACCCGAGCGCATCGATCACGCGAGAGGCCGCCACAACGCTCGGCTGGCGTCGTCCGCGTTCGTCGACTGCGGGCTCACCCTGCGCGGTCAGCGGTCGGATCTCTGCGAGATGTTCCGCTGGCCAGGATCGCAAGTTCGGTGCGGGTGCTGACGTCGAGCTTGCGGTAGATCCGCTGCAGGTGGGAATCGACCGTCTTCGGGCTGAGAAAAAGGTTGTCGGCGGCATCGCGATTGCTCAGCCCCCTGGAGACCTCTGCGGCAACGCGCAGTTCCGCCTTCGTCAGGAGGTCGAGTGGGCTCTGAACGGTCGGGGCCTGTCGACCGATGATCACCGCAGTGCGTTCGATCCACGGATGAGCACCCAGCGCGACGAACGCGTCGAACGCTCCGAACAGGGCGTGTTCGAACATTCTGGGCGCGGCGACTTCACCGACGAGCGCGCGGCTGCGTGCTGCTTCGAACGGTGCATTCAACGCGTCGAGGCACTCCGCTGACTCGAGGAGATCAGCGGGGTTACGGCCGAGAAGGCCATCACCTCTCGCGACCATGGCTGCCGCCCACTTGCTCCCCGTTTCGACGCATCGGCTGCGCAGGTACTCGACGAAGCGACGCGCATCCATCATTCGATCTGCGCGCCAGAACGCCTCGATGAGGTCACCGTGCCACCACAGGGGTCCCGGTTCGCCGATCTCGCCCTGCTGACAGATCTCCCAGATCCGTTCGAGATCGATCAACGCACCTGTGGCATTACCGCTGGCCAGCGCAGCGAGGCCACGGGCTTGGAGACCCCAGGCCTCCAGGACGCCCATGCCGAGCCTGGCACCCCTGTCGACGACCAGCCCGGCGTTTCGCGTGCTGTCGTCGATCAGACCCATCGCCGCCTCGACGCGGGCGAGGGTGGCGTGGGCGAACGAACCACCGGGGTCTTCACGTCCTTCGTTGAACTGCACCTCGAACAACGCCTCGGCGCGTGCTTCGATCCAGCGTCCACGGCGCCATGCAACCTCGCCTCGCAGGCCGTGAACGAACGACTCGATGCCGCGCAATCCGGTGACTCGGGCCTGGGTGATCACACGTGTGGCGAGGTCGTCGGCCGCGTCCCATCGGCCGAGCGTCATCAGATCGAAGACGATCAGCTGACCGAGCTGGACCAGCTCGGCGGACGAGTTCGGGCCGATCAATGCGCCGAGAACGTCGAGTTCGTCGAGCTCCGTTCTCAGATCGAGTGCATCACCGTGGATCAGCCGGAGGTGCGTCGTGATCGCACGGCAGCCGATCTGTGTGATGGGGTCGGCCAGCTCGGCGAAGTTCTCTCCGAGTCTGCTGTACTCGACCCCTCGACGGGCATCGCCGCTGAGGGCGGCAAAGTTTCCGGCCTGACACATCATCGATGCCGCGAGTTCCGGAGATTCCTGTTGAACCGTATGCGCCTCGTCGACCATCATCTGAACGCCGGCACGTGTGTCGGTCCAGAAGGCGACCATGTCGCCCAGCCCGAACACGATCATCGCTCGCTCGGGACCGTGATCGATCATCGCCACCGCCTCTTGGCTCAGCGGGATGCCGTGTTCTGGTCGATGCGCCTTCCAGCACGAGTTGCCTGCCTCGCCGAGCCGCCGCGCCACTTCGGTCGGCGACACCGAATGCCTGGCGGCGCGCTCCCATGCAACCGCTGCCACCTCGTGCGCGCCCTGTTCCGCCGCTCTCACAGCAGTTGCCTCGAGTGCCTCGGCGACTGCCGGATCCGGGCCGTCCGATGCGAGATCGAGATGGTGGGCTCGGCGCTCCACGCTGCTTGCGGGGAGCGCATCGGCCACGGCGCGGTGCGCCGTCCGCTTCAGGTGGGGCTCTACTCCGCTGAGTACGGCTGACCGCATCAGTGGATGGGTGAATTTGTACCCGTCGGGGCCGGGCACGATCAGGTGGGCGCGCTCTGCGCCGAGCAGGTCGATTGACGACACCCCGAGTCCGGCCAGTGCATCGGTCACCGATCGGCGATCTGCCGAACCGGCCGCTGCGAGCACGGCAAGCGCCACGAGCGTTGACTCGGCGAGGGCGTCGATGCGTTGCTGCAACAGCGCCGAGAATGCTGATCCCATCGGCATGATGTCAGGCAGAGGATCGATGCCTGCTCGCTGCCGCGGCGTCAGGATGGCCCCGAGTTGCCCGAGGACGAAGGGGTTCCCGCCGCACGCTTCGCGGGCGCTGCTCGCAACCTCCATGGTGACATCGCCGCCGACCGACAAAATCGATCGACAGACTCCCGTGTCGACCCCGCTCACCTCGACCTTGGTCACGTCGTTGAACAGCGTCGTCATGCCCGTTCGTGCCGCCAGCAACGTGGCCACCCGTTCGTTGGTCAGCCGCCGGATCGCGAATTGCAGAGTGGCTGCGGAGAGTTCGTCACTCCATTGCGCGTCGTCGAGCACGATGACGGTCAACGCCTCACGCTCCGCGAGCACACCTATCAGGTCGAGAACGGCCAGGCCGAGTGTGACCGGTGACGACGGGTCACCGTCTTCGATGGCAGCGACGAGCACATGCCGGTGGCGGTCGCTCACGAGGTCGAACAGATGACGTACGGGGAGGAGCAGTTGGATCAGCATCGCCAACGGAAGGCCCATCTCCTGCTCGGCGCCGGCAGCACGGAGAACAAGTGCATCGTCGAGGTCGCCGTACGCCTCGGCGAGGAGGGTGGACTTCCCGATGCCGGGCTCACCGATCAGCATAATTGCGTCGGCTGAGCCTGCTCTCGACTGATTCAACCGTTGGCGTAGTTGAGCGGCCACCTGTTGGCGGGGTGACGATCCCGTCGACATGACCAAACACTAGTTCTCGGGCCCGGTGCCTTCCTGGTCCAGGCGAGATTAGGGGATTTGCCCGATGTATGGGCCGGAGATCTCGTCTTTGATGGTTCTCCGTGGTGAATCGGGCGGGTCCGAACGAGGCGAGGGAGCATCAGTTGAGTAAATGGCACGTTCGAGTGGCGAAACTCGTTGCCGCGACGGCAGTCCTCATGTCGGCGTCGTTGATTCCTGGTGGGCCCGTACCGACAGCCGAAGCGGCCCCGTCGGGCTTCCACGACGGACAATGGACCGGGTTCTCGCAAAGCGGCATCAGCAAGTACGTCGACGGGTATGGGTACCAGTACGGCGTGTACTCGACGGCGGTCGAGTGGCAGGGGAAGTCGACCACGCCGCTCACTGCGCCGAGCGTGGGCGACGTCTTCTACGTCCACATCTACACCGAGGTGTACAACTCGTGGCAGGCGACGTTTCGAATGAGGGTGCTGATGCCCGCTGGGCTGCAGCTGGTGACCCCAACGGTGGCGAACGACGTGTACTGCGAAATCAGCAACCTCAGCAACATCGAGATCAGGCCGATGGGCGAGTGCGCAGCGCCGTACATGTCCGGCTCGTACGCCATGTTCCCTGCAGTGAGTTCGGGCATCAACGAGCGAATCCACTTCTGGTTCCCGGTGACGGCGACGAAGGCCATGAGCGGCACCGCAGCGGACATGCAGGTGCTGTCCGACCAGACGAACGCTCCGGCCGTGTCGTTGCCGAACCCGACCCTCACGACCACCCGCCTCCTGGTCGTATCGCCGCCGCCTTCCACGCCGCCGCCGACCACGCCGGCGGCGCCGACCGGGTTGTCGGCCACAGCGGGCAACGCCAGTGCAACGATTTCGTTCACGCCGGGGTCGAATGGCGGCTCGGCGATCACGAACTACCAGTACTCGTTGAACTCAGGCGCATGGGCCTCGCTGTCTCCGGCTGACGCCGCCAGCCCGGTGACGATCACCGGGCTCGCCAACGGCACGACGTACGACGTGCGGCTCCGCGCAGTGAACGTCGTTGGACCAGGTGCGGCGTCCGCGTCAGTGAGCGTGACGGTGCCACCGCTGCCGATCGTCTACATACCGCCGATCATCCTCCTCCCGCCGATCACCTACGTACCGCCGCCATACACGCCGCCGCCGTCCACGCCGCCCCCGCCAACTTCGCCGCTGCCGTCATCATCGAGTTCTTCAGCGAGCGTTTCGCCGATCATGACTGTCGACCCGACCCGCGTCTACGACTCACGTTCGACGCCTGGCGGTCGTCCGGCGGGTTCGGTCACCGAAGTCGCAGTGACGGGTCGAGCGGGCGTGCCGAGTGACGCTGACGGTGTCGTTCTGAACGTGACTGCCGTCAACGCGAGAGCGCCCGGATACCTGACGGTGTTCCCGTGCGGGGCTGCACTGCCAGACGCGTCGAACTTGAACTACGCGGCCGGCCAGACCATCCCGAACTCTGTCATCGCCAAGGTGGGGGCCGGTGGCAAGGTGTGCGTGTTCACGTCTGCCAAAGCTGATCTTCTCGTCGACGTCAACGGCAGTCTCCCGGCCGGCTCGGACGTGAATCCTCTCGACCCGTCACGCTTGTACGACTCCCGAACGGGTGACGGCCCGCGTCCTGATGGGTCGGTGACGGTTGTTCAGGTTGCCGGGAGGGGCGGCGTTCCCGCTGACGCCACGACTGGAGTGCTGAACGTGACAGCGCTCGACGCGTTTGCACCCGGCTACATGACGGTGTTCCCGTGCGGTACTGCACCGCCAGACGCGTCCAACCTGAACTTCCCGGTCGGTGCCACCATCGCGAATGCAGTGATCGCCAAGCTGGATGCGGCGGGCAAAGTGTGCGTGTTCACGAGCGGGTCAGCGGGGCTGCTCGTCGATGTCGGCGGCTACATCTCTGGCGCCTCCGGCTACTCCGGTCTGACCCCTCGTCGGCTTTTCGACTCCCGCCCGAGCGGCGAGGTGCGTGCAGCAGGCTCCGTCACCGAAATCGACGTCTACGGCAGCGGCGCCGTTCCTGCCGGTTCGCCCTCCGTCGTGCTCAATGCAACCGCTGTCGGAGCGCTCGCGGCCGGGTTCATGACAGTGTTCCCGTGCGGCGCCACCCCGCCGGACGCCTCGAATCTGAACTTCTCGGCCGGCCAGACGATCCCGAACTCTGTCGTCGCCAAGGTCGGCGTTGGGGGCAAGGTGTGTGTGTTCACGTCGGCCTCGGCACATCTGCTCGTCGACGTCGGCGGCTACACGAAGGCGTAAGCCGGCCGATGTCGACGACCACGTGGTCGAATCGTCGGCCGTATGTCGAAGGGGCTCTTCTGTGCCACCTCGACGTCGGTGGACGATCACCACCTGTTCGAGGCCGTCGCGTGCACAATGGCTCCATGATCGTCGACTGCGGTGTGTACGTGAACGGCCGGCGCATCGACGTCGAGGAGCCGCTCACCGACGTCCTCGCAACAGCGGTCTCGATGGGCGGGTTCGTGTGGCTCGGCGTACACGAGCCGAGCCACGAAGAATTCGAAGGCATCGCGGCGGCCTTCGACCTGCACCCGCTCGCCGTCGAGGACTCGGTGCGTGCCCACCAACGTCCGAAGCTCGAGCGGTACGACAACTCGGTGTTCTTCGTGCTCAAGCCGGCGCGGTACGTGGACACCGACGAGGTGATCGAGGTCGGTCAGCTCGTTGTTTTCGTCGGCGAACACTTCGTGGTGACCGTCCGGCACGGGATGGCGGCGGCGCTCACCGACCTGCGCGAGTACTTGGAGGAGGATCCCGCTCGGCTCCGGTGGGGTCCGACGTCGGTGCTGCATGCCCTCGCCGACAAAGTTGTCGACGACTACGCCGACGTGATGGGCGGACTGGACGTCGACATCGACCAGATCGAGTCGGAAGTCTTCAGCGGGCCGAAGGCGGCACATGCCGAACGCATCTTCAAGCTGAAGCGCGAAGTCCTGGACTTCCGGCGAGCCATTGCTCCCCTCGAAGTGGCGTTGGTGGAACTGGGTAGCGGGGCATCACCGATTCATCTGGAGTCGAGCGACTATTTCCGCGATGTGCTCGACCACCTACTCCGGGTGTCGGACAGCCTCGATGGCCTCGACGCACTCCTCGACAGCGCCCTCTACGCGAACATGGCCCAGGTCGGAATGCGTCAGAACGACGACATGCGCAAGATCTCCGCGTGGGTGGCGATCATCGCGATGCCGACGATGATCGCCGGCATCTATGGCATGAACTTCGAGAACATGCCCGAACTCGAATGGATCGGGGGGTACCCGTTCGCGCTCGGGATGATGGTGGTGGCGTGCTTCGTGCTGTACCGCAATTTCAAACGCCGCAACTGGCTGTGATGCCACGCCTGTGACAACAGTTCTGCCATCGACGGCCAACCTTCTGTGAGCCGAACCGCTTCGTCCGGCAGACTGGGGCAACCATGTCGGACCCCATCGCGACGATCACCAACCTGCTCGAGCCGATCTTCGCCGAGTTGAACGGCGGCGCTCCGGCGGATCCGACCGTGCGACCGTCCGACCGTGCCGATGCGCAGATCAACGGCTCGCTTGCACTCGCCAAGAAGATCGGATCCAACCCACGCGAGATCGCGCAACGCGTGGTCGACTCGGCGGTGCTCGATGGTGTTGCGAGCGAACTCGAGATCGCCGGGCCCGGGTTCGTCAACGTCACGTTCTCGCCGCAGTTCCTGGCGGCGCAGTTGGGCGCCGTCGCCGCCGACGATCGGCTCGGTGTGCTGCGCGCCGTCGACGCCAAGACCGTGGTCGTCGACTATTCGGCACCGAACGTCGCCAAGGAGATGCACGTCGGGCACCTGCGCACGACGCTGATCGGCGACGCACTCGTTCGGATGTTCGACTTCCTCGGCCACGACGTGATCCGGGAGAACCACATCGGTGACTGGGGCACCCCGTTCGGCATGCTGATCGAGCATCTCGTCGATCTCGGTGAAGAGCGCGCCGCCGAGCACCTCTCGCTCGGTGACCTCGACGGCTTCTACAAAGAGGCACGGCAGGCGTTCGACGAGTCCGAGGCATTCCAGGACCGGGCGCGCCAGCGCGTTGTCCTCCTGCAGGGTGGCGATCCCGAGACGCAACGGTTGTGGTCGATGCTCGTCGAGCTGTCGACACAGCACTTCAACACGGTGTACGAGATGCTCGGCGTGCACCTCACCGACGACGATCTGGCCGGCGAGAGCGCCTATCAGCCCCTGATGCCGGGCGTGATCGATCGGCTCCGTACTGCCGGCCTGCTCGAGGAGTCCGAGGGCGCCGACGTCGTGTTCCCGCCCGGGTTCACGAACCGCGACGGTGACCCGCTGCCGCTCATCGTGCAGAAGGGCGCAGGTGGCTTCAACTACGCCACGAGCGACCTTGCATGCGTGATCGACCGGGTCGAGCGCCTCGACGCCGATCTGATCGTGTACGTGGTCGGCGCGCCCCAGCAGCAGCACTTCCAGATGGTCTTCGCCGTGGCCGAGATGGCCGGATGGTTGGTGCCGCCTCGAGAAGCGGTGCACGTTGCGTTCGGCAACGTTCTCGGCACTGACCGCAAGATGTTGAAGAGCCGCACCGGTGAGTCGATGAAGTTCGTCGAACTCCTCGACGAGGCGCTTGCACGCGCCGCTGTCGCCATCGACGAGAAGAATCCCAACCTCACCGCCAGCGAGCGCGCCGAGGTGGTGTACAGCGTCGGCATCGGCGCAGTGAAGTACGCAGAGCTGTCGACGGATCGGGTCAAGGACTACGTCTTCGACTGGGACCGGATGCTGTCGTTCGACGGCAACACCGGCCCCTACCTCCAGTACGCCCACGCCCGGATCTGTTCGATCTTCCGACGAGCCGACATCGAGCGAGCATCGGTGCGCGGCCTTCCGATCCTGGTGGAGACGCCGCAGGAGCGGGCACTCGCACTTCGGTTGTTGGCGTATCCGACCGCGATCGACAGCACCCTCCACAGTTTCAGTCCGCACAAGTTGTGCACCTACGTGTACGACCTCGCCTCCGACTTCACGGCGTTCTACGAGCACTGTCCGGTGCTGAAGGCCGACGAGCCGGTGCGCTCCAGTCGTCTCGCGCTCGCCGACCTGACGGCCCGCACGCTCGCCCACTCACTCGGCCTCCTCGGCATCGACGCCCCGGAGCAGATGTGAGCCCAACCACCACGCTCCCATCTCGTTTGTGTGGCATTTCAGGTGGACCGGGTCACCGGAACTCCGACGCAAACGCTCTGATGCGGAAAAGGGCGGTGCGATGAGCGCGATTCCCCGACGGTTGCTGCCGGACACGGCCGCGGTCGGCCACGACGGTTGGCTGGAGATCGGTGGGGTGTCGGTCGAGGCGTTGACCGAGGAGTTCAGCACGCCGCTCTTCGTCTACGACGAAACGCATCTGCGTGCTCGCTGCCGCGAGGCGGTTGCGGCGTTCGGGCACGATCGGGTGATCTACGCCACCAAGGCGTTCCTGTGCCGGGCGATGGCGAAGCTCGCCTACGACGAAGGGCTCCTTCTCGACGTTGCCACCGGGGGCGAACTCCACGTGGCGCTGGCCGCCGGTGTCCCAGCGAGCGCCTGCACGTTGCACGGCAACAACAAGTCGGGTGACGAACTCCGCCAAGCGATCGAGGCCGAGGTTCGCTACATCGTCGTGGACTCCTTCGACGAACTCGATCGGCTCGATGTGCTCGCGGTCGCCGGGGTCGGCCCGGCACCGAATGTGGTGCTGCGGATCACCCCCGGGGTGCACGCCCACACCCACGAGTTCATCGCCACTGGTCAGGACGACTCGAAGTTCGGGTTCAACCTCGCCAACGGCGACGCATTGCGAGCTGTCGATCATGCCCGCCGGTCGTCCGCGATGCAGCTCCTCGGGCTCCACTGTCACATCGGCTCGAACGTGTTCGAGACCTCGTCGTTCGCGAAGGCGGCCGAGGTGATGGCCGACTTCGCCGTGCCGCTCGACCTGCCCGAGCTGATCTTGGGCGGCGGGCTCGGCGTTGCGTACCTCGAGAGTGAAGAGGCTCCGACGATCGGGCAGTGGGGGAGCGTCCTGCTCGATGCGTGCCAGGCGCTCGGTGTGCGATCGCGGGTCAGTGTCGAGCCCGGTCGAGCGATCGTTGCGGCAGCTGCGATGACGGTCTACACCGTCGGAACGATCAAGGACATCCCGGGTATTCGAACCTACGTCGCCGTCGACGGTGGGATGAGCGACAACCCTCGGCCCGTGCTCTACGGGTCCGGATACGAATCCTTCCTGCCACGCTCGGTCGAGGCCGAGCGCGACCTCACGGTGCGACTCGTCGGCAAGCATTGCGAATCCGGCGACGTGCTCGCCTTTGCGGCGCAGGTGCCGTCGGATCTGGCGGTCGGCGACCTCCTGGCGATGCCGGTCACCGGTGCCTACGGTCACTCGATGGGCTCCAACTACAACAAGATCACCCGACCGCCCGTGGTGTTCGTCGCCGACGGTGAGGCCCGTCTCGTCGTGCGCCGCGAGACCTTCGACGACCTCCTCACCACCGACCTCGGCTGACGGTCTCCCAGCCTGCCAACGCACGTTTGTGTTGCAGTTGCGGTGGAGTGGGTCACCGGAAATGCAACCCAAACGTGGTTGGAGCACGAGCGGGCATACGCTCGCCGTGATGTCGAAGAACCGCCGATTCATCGCGGGACTGGTGGCGACCGGACTCGCACTGTTCCGTGAGCGCGATCGTCTCGCCGGAACGACCCGCAAGCAGCCACAGCCGACCACCCGGCGGGTCCCCACCGGCACCGTGGTCGAGTACTCGCCTGACAGCGACGGCGGTGCCGACCCGGGCGAGGTCGTATGGACCTGGGTGCCCTACGAGGACGACCCTGCCAAGGGCAAGGACCGACCGGTGGTGATCATCGGGCGCTCAGGTGACGGTCTCGCAGGTGTGCCGCTCACGTCGAAAAACCACGGACACCACGCTGTCGATGTCGGAACAGGTGGCTGGGATCGCAGCGGCCGTCCGAGCTACGCCAAGGTCGACCAGTTGATCGTCGTTCGCGAGCGCGACGTGCGTCGCGAGGGCTCGGTGCTCGATCGGCAGCGATTCGACGCAGTCGTCGCGGGTGTCCGAGAACACCACGACCTCGGTTCCCGCTGACCGCGCGTCAGGGGCCGGTGGTCGACGAGACCGGAGACGACCCGGAGCGACCTGCGGCGATGGCGTCGGCCACCGGATCGAACAATTCGTCCGCCAGCGCAGTCCCCGTTGCAGAATTCGCCTCGACCACGAGGTAGGCGCCGTGGCCGCTGTCGAGGTCGAGCCACGGGACCGCACCGTAGGCGCCCGGATCCTTGAGGAGTCCCGATGTCCGGTCGATCCACCAACCCATCCCGTAGCCCGACGATCCGGCCGAGCCGTCGTAGACCGCACCGATCCGATCGCCGTGCATCTGCGCCAACGCCTCACTCGACAGCACCTGGACGTCGCCGCAGCGCCCGCCACGCAGATGCATCAACAACAGCTGCGCGTAGTCGGGGGCGGTGATGTATGCGCCACCCTCCATGTTGGGGTTCTCGGTGTCGGCCAGCCCGCCGGGGTTGCCGCCGAACTCGGCTGGGTAGCCGAACCCGATCGGGCCGAATTGGGTCCAGTGGTTGTTGAAGCCGAGCGAGTCGACGCCGCACGGTTCCACATACGTCTCGTCGATCAGCTCGGCCCACGAGCGCCCCGACACCGCTTCGGCGACCGCTCCCGCCACCTGCCACTGGCCGCCGCCGTAGCGGAACTCGGTGTCGGGATCGATGACGTCGGCGTCGTCGTCGACGGTGGTGAAGATGCTTGCGGCGCAGCTCTGGAGATCACCTTGCACCAGGAATTGGCAGATGTACGGGCCGTAGCCGGGGTTCGGGGCCAGGCCGACCAGTCCCGAGCTGTTCGACACGAGTTGTGCCGGTGTGATGTCCGGGTTGTCGGCCCCCCACTCGACGGCAGCGGCCACTGGGGCATCGATGTCGAACACACCTTGGTCGTCGAGGCGCAGCAGGACACCGGCGACGATCATCTTGCTCGCCGACGCGATCAATGAGATCCGATCGGGTCCGATGTCGCCCCAGTACTGCTCGTGGACGATCCCGTCGTCGCGATCCACCACCACGAGGCCGGCCCCGGTGAGGTCGCGATCGGCCACGAACTGATCGATGATCGGATCGACCGCTGAGAAGTCGTAGGAGCGTGTGGGCATCGGGGCCGTCGAACTCGTCGTCGGGACCGGCTCCGGAGTGCTCGCTGCCACCGTCGGTTCGGTCACCGCGGCCGAAGGGGGTGCGGAGGGGGGAGCGGTCACGCCATCGGTCGAAGTGACCGCATCGTCGTCGACCGAGGCGGCGCACGCCGACGCCGAGCCGACGACCAGGAGGGCGCCGGCCACCAGGAGACGGACAGGGACGGCTCGACGGCTTGTCACCGAGACAGTGCCATCGGTTGTCTTACCGAGGCGCCGGAACCGGTCATGGGCCGACGGTATCGGATCCCGTAGCCTCCACCCCGTGACGAGCGACGAACAATCCGTCCGAATCGGTGTACTGGGATGCGGCAATGTCGGGGCGGCGTTCGTGCAGCTCGTCGAGGCCCAGCGCACCACGGTCGAGCGGCGTACCGGCTTGCGTCTCGAGGTCACCCGGGTGGCGGTGAGGAACCTGTCGGCGCCTCGCGATGTCGAACTTGCACACGGCGTACTCACTCGTGATGCCCACGCCGTGGTCGCGGATCCCGACATCGACATCGTCGTCGAGGCGATCGGCGGGATCGAACCCGCACGCGAGCTGATCCTCGAATCGCTCGCGAACGGCAAGCCCGTCATCACGGCCAACAAGGAGCTGCTCGCGAACGTCGGCGCCGAGCTCTACGCCGCTGCCGACGCCGCGGGCCGCGACCTCCTGTTCGAAGCGGCGGTCGGCGGTGGCATCCCGATCATGCGGGCGTTGCGCGAAAGTCTCCACGGCGAACCGATCACGCGCGTGCTCGGGATCATCAACGGCACCACCAACTTCATCCTCACGAAGATGACCGATGCCGTCGCCGGTGGGGGAGATGCCGACTACGCAACGGCACTCGCCGAGGCGCAGCGCCTCGGTTTCGCCGAGCGTGATCCGACTGCCGACGTCGAAGGGTTCGACGCCGGAGCGAAGGCGGCGATCATCGCCACGGTCGCCTTCGGGGCTCGGGTGGTCGCCGGCGACGTCTACCACGAGGGGATCAGCCGTGTCACCGGCGCCGAGATCGCGATCGCGCATCGACTCGGGTACGTGGTGAAGCTTCTCGGCATCATCGAACGCGACGGCGACAGCGGCGACATCAGCGTTCGCGTGCACCCGGCGATGGTGCCGATCCATCATCCGCTCGCCTCGGTACGCGACAGCTTCAACGCCGTGTTCGTCGAAGGCGACTTCGTCGATTCGCTGATGTTCTATGGTCGCGGCGCGGGCGGTGCACCGACTGCGAGCGCAGTGTTCGGCGACGTCGTCGACGCTGCGATCAACCTGCGCAACGGCACCCACGGTTCCCTCGGAGCGCTCGAGCGCGTCACGGTCAGAGCGATCGACGAGACGTCGGCGGAGTACCTGCTCGGACTCGACGTCGCCGACAAGCCCGGCGTGCTGCATGCGGTCACGGGTGTCTTCGCTTCACACGGCGTCAGCATTCGCGTCGCCGAGCAGGAGGGCAACGGCCCCGACGCCCGACTGGTGTTCATCACCCACTCGGCGCGCGAATCCGACGTGCAGGCAACCGTGCGCGAACTGCGCGAACTCGATGTGGTCCGCAACGTCGGTGGCCTGCTGCGAGTGATCGGCGACTGAGCCGTGCGGTACGTCTCTACCCGGGGTTCGGCACCCGAACTCGGCTTCGCCGACGTCCTGCTCGCCGGGCTCGCCACCGACGGTGGGCTCTACGTGCCCGAGCGATGGCCGACCCTCCGGCCATCGACTGCGCACACCTACGCCGAACGCGCCGCCGAAGTGATGTTGCCGTTCGTCGAGCCCGACATCGACGAGGTCACGCTCACACGACTGTGCACCGAGGCCTACGCCACATTCCGCCACCCCGCCGTGGTGCCCCTGGTGCAACTCGATCATCGCCAATGGGTGCAGGAGTTGTTCCACGGTCCGACGCTCGCGTTCAAGGACGTCGCGCTGCAGCTCGTCGGCCGCATGTTCGACCACGTGCTCGGTGAACGCCGCCAACGGGTCACGATCGTGGGCGCCACCAGCGGCGACACCGGATCGGCCGCGATCGACGGCGTCGCCGGGTGCGAACACGTCGACATCGTCATCCTCTACCCGCTGGGTCGCACCAGCGAGGTGCAACGTCGACAGATGACCACGGTCGATCAGCCGAATGTCCACACCGTTGCCGTCGAGGGCACGTTCGACGACTGCCAGGATCTCGTGAAGGCGATGTTCAACGATCCTGCGTTCCGCGAACGCAACCAGCTGTCGGCGGTGAACTCGATCAACTGGGCACGGGTGATGGCCCAGACCGTCTATTACGTGACCGCGTCGGAGACGTTCGCAGATCCGGTCACCTTCAGTGTGCCGACCGGAAACTTCGGCAACGTGCTGTCGGGGTGGATCGCACGCGAGATGGGGGCCACCATCGAGGACTTCATCGTGTCGTCGAATACCAACGACATCTTGAGCCGGTTCATCAACGACGCCGACATGAGCGCTCGAGACGTGGTGCCGACACTGAGTCCGTCGATGGACATCCAGGTGTCGTCGAACTTCGAGCGGCTGCTGTTCGAGATGAACGGACGCGACGGTGGCATGACCGCCGAGCAGCTCGGCCGATTCCGCTCGACGGGTCGGCTCGACATCGAAGCCGATCAGCGCGAGCAGTACATCACCGGACACTTCCGAGCTGCCGCCCTCGACGACGATGCGACGCTCGCCGAGATCGCTCGGGTGCACGCTGCCAGCGGAGTCGTGCTCGATCCGCACACGGCGACCGGCACTGCGGCGGCCGCACTGCTCACCGGACTCGACGGTGATCATCATCCGGTCATCACCCTCGGCACCGCCCATCCAGCGAAGTTCCCCGACGCCGTCGAGCGGGCGATCGGCCGGCGCCCGCCGCTTCCGGCGCACCTGGCGGACCTGTTCGAGCGTCCCGAACGCACGCACGCTGTCGCCAACGACCTCGCTGCGGTGCAAGCCCTCGTCGAGCAACTCACCCGCCGCTGATCGCTACCCAACCATCGCCAGCATCTTTCCGAAATTCCCCGGTTTGATGACGCTCACCGTCACTGATCCGGACTATTTCGGGTGGTGGGAGGGCTTGGTCGGGAATGCGTGGTTGTTCGATTGGCGGGTGCTACAGTGACGTTCGCTCGGTTCGCCCGAGCCGCACCCCGAGATCTCGGTCGTGTGCGAATGACTGCCAGGGGAATTTCGTCTACGGGCGCGAAAAGCGTCTCCACACATCCCCTCCTCTGGTACTCGACGACTCGTCCAGCCGAACAGCGGCGAACGAGAAGAGAGGAATCCCGTGGCCGCAGCCGCACTCGAACAGTCCATGCTGGAATCGAAGGACAAGGACACCCTGCTGGAGATGGCCAAGGCGCTCGGCGTCAAGGTCACCGCTCGCCAGAAGAAGTCCGAGATCATCGACAAGATCCTCGACACGACGGGCCCGAGCGTGCCGGCGGCACCACCCGCCGTGACCCGCTCCGACAACGGTCAGCGAGGAGCCGTCGAGGCCCCGGCCATGACGTCCAGCAGCACCTCGACCGCTGGTACTCCGGCGACGAGTAATGAGCCCGAGGTGGTTCTCGGCCCCGACGGCGAACCTCTGGCCGACTGGGAGATCGAACTCGCGAAGAGCGTGCAGTCCGACGATTCGGGTCGGGGCGACGACGCAAGTGCTCAGCGCGGCGACCGCAATCGCACTGGCGGATCCCGAAATGATCGCGGTCGAGGCGATCAGAGCGCCCAAGAACGAGGCGAGCAGAAGAACGGCGACCAGTCGGGCGCCGGCCGCGGCGAGCAGGCCGGCCAATCCGACCGCAACCGCAACCACCAGGGTGGCCAGCGCAATGACGGCGCGCAGCGCAACGACAACCAGCAGGGCGGCGGTGGCCAGCAGGCTGGTGCCGGTCAGCAGGGTGGCGGCAGCCAGCAATCCGGCAATCGCAACGAGAATCGCAACAACGACCGCAACGAGAATCGCAACAACGACCGCAACAACGAACAGGGCGACGCCAAGCGTCGTCGTCGCCGTCGCAAGGGGCGTGGTGGGCAAGACGGCCCTCAGGGCGAGGACGTCGAGCTGATCGAGCAGGATCCCGGATTCGAGAGCAGCGAACCCGTCGATGTCGAGGGGTACCTGGACATACGCGACGAGGGCTACGGCTTCCTTCGCGTCGATGGCTACCTGCCGAGCAAGCAGGATGCATACATCCCGCTCAAGCTCGCCCGCCAGTACGGCCTCCGCAAGGGTGACCTCATCACGGGCAAGGTGCGTCCGGCCGGGCGAAATGAGAAGAACCCCGGCCTGCTCGAGATCTACACGATCAACGGTGGCGACCCGGATGCGGCCAAGAATCGTCCGCACTTCGAGAGCTTGACGGCGCTGTTCCCCGACGAGCGCCTCACGCTCGAGGACCCCAGCGATCCGGCCAACATGACCGCTCGCATCATCGACCTGGTGTCGCCGATCGGCAAGGGCCAGCGCGGCATCATCGTGTCGCCGCCCAAGGCCGGCAAGACCACGGTGATGAAGACGATCGCGAAGTCGATCGAGCTGAACAATCCCGAAGTGATCCTGCTCGTGCTGCTGATCGACGAGCGGCCCGAAGAGGTCACCGACATGCGTCGCAGCGTCAAGGGTGAGGTGATCTCCTCGACGTTCGACCGTCCGAGCGACGAGCACACCCACGTGGCCGAGATGACCATTGCCAAGGCCCGCCGCATGGTGGAGGCCGGCAAGGACGTCGTCATCATCCTCGACGGCATCACCCGTCTCAGCAGGGCCTACAACCTGGCTGCTCCGGCCAGTGGAAAGATCCTGTCGGGCGGTATCGACGCCGGCGCGCTGTATCCGCCGAAGAAGTTCTTCGGCTCGGCCCGCAACTGTGAAGAGGGTGGTTCGCTGACCATCCTCGCCACGGCGCTGGTCGACACGAACAGCCGCATGGACGATGCGATCTTCGAGGAGTTCAAGGGCACGGGCAACATGGAGCTGCGCCTCGACCGCAAGGTCGCCGAGCGCCGCATCTACCCGGCCATCGACGTCGATGCATCGTCGACGCGCCACGAGGAGCTGCTGTTCGACCGCAAGCAACTCCAGCAGGTGTGGAAGCTGCGTCGCGTCCTCTCCGGCCTCGCCCAGGACGGCAGTGCAGCTGCCGGCCTCGAGCTGCTCATCGACCGGCTCAAGACGTTCCGCACCAACGACGAGTTCCTCGCCGAGATCGCCAAGCAACCCTGAGCCAAATGAATCCGAAATTGCGCGGTTTCGTGACGGTGGGCGTCACGATTCAGGGCAATTTTGGTGTTTTCGTTCGTTGATCTCGTCGCAACCCCCGGTTTCATTTGGGTTCGGCGTTGGTAGCGTGGGGAGCCGATCTGGGTGACGACCGGGGGCACAGGGCCCACCCGCTCAGCCATCCACAGGAGATCCATCATGAAGACCGACATCCATCCCAACTACGCCGACGCCACGGTTCGCTGCTCGTGTGGAAACACGTTCGTGACCAAGTCGACCCGCCAAGGTGACCTCACCCTCGAACTCTGCAACGAGTGCCACCCGTTCTTCACCGGCAAGCAGAAGCTCGTCGACTCGGGTGGACGCGTCGAGCGCTTCAACAAGCGGTACGGCCAGCGCAAGAATGCGCCGGCAACCCCCGCCGACGACTGACGTCGCCGCCGGCCCACGAGGCTGACCTCACATCGATCGAACGCCGCTCCGCTGTCGGGGCGGCGTTCGTCGTTGTCCGAGCCCATCGCGACAGAGAATCTCGCGAGACCGCTCAAGGTCTCGAGACCTCGTGCCGATGACGACCGAAGTCATGGTTGCACCATCGCTGACCGAGGCGAACGTCCGGCACCTCCTGCGCCGAACCGAATTCGTCGACCGACCGCACCGTGTCGCGGAGCTGATGGCGCTCGCCTCGATCGATGCCGCAGTCGCTGACGTCCTCGCCGTCGCAACCGATCCACCGTCGGTCACCTTCGCTGCTCCGGCCGATCGCGACTGGGAGCGAGGACAAGATCTCACCCACTTCTGGCTCGACCGGATGGCGCACGATTCGGCCCGACCGTTCCAGGAGCGAATGGCGTTCTTCTGGCACGGCCACTTCTGCAGCGAGTTCAGCAAGGTCGGCTCGTCGATGCTGATGCGCGAGCAGATCGACCTCTGGCGCCGCAGCGGCCTCGACAACATCCAGACGCTGGCCACGACGATGTCGACACAGGTGGCGATGCTGCGCTACCTCGACAACAACCAGAACAAGAAGAGCTCACCGAACCAGAACTTCGCCCGCGAACTGATGGAGCTGTTCCTCCTCGGTGTCGGCAACTACACCGAGGCCGACGTCGAAGCTTCGACCGCAGCGTGGACAGGTCACAGCGACCAGTGGGACGACGACGTGAATCCCTACCGCTGGCGTCCCACGTGGCACGACGCCGCCCCGAAGAACTTCCTCGGTCGACCCATCAACACCGATGCCACCCCGAGCGCGTGGATCGGTCACGGCCCCGAGACGATCTCGGTGATGCTCGGCAACGGCATGGTGCCGGCGGGAGCGAGCAACGTCACCAACCGTGGCCGCCCCACCCGCGACGTGGCGGCAGAGTTCCTGTCGCGCAAACTCTGGACCTCGTTCGCCACCGACACCTCACCACCGGCCGGAGTGCTGAGCGACATGCGCACGGCCTTGACGTCGAACGGCTTCTCGGTGCGCCCCTGGGTGACCGCGATGCTCACCCATCCCGACTTCTACACCGACTCGGTCAAGCAGGGCCTCGTGCGCACGCCCGTCGAGTTCGTCGTCGCCCTGCTCGTGGCCACCGGCACACGTTCGCGCACCGCGAACGTGACCTGGCTGATGGAAGCAATGGGTCAGAGGCTGTTGTTCCCGCCGAACGTGAGCGGCTGGCGACCGAACGGCTACTGGGTCAACGCCAGCGCAATGGAAGGTCGGGCGCGCACCGCGCAGAGCGTTGCCTGGACATCCTCCCGCAACTATTGGGTCGATCCGGACGGCCCACTCACGCTCGCCGGCGGGTCGATCATGCGATCGGAGATCACTGCTCGGACGCCGTGGCCGGCACAGCTCCCGGTGCTCAGCGGCGCCGCCCTGGTCGATCGACTGCTCGGTCTCATGAACCTCCAACTCCCGCCGTCCACCGTCGCCGAGATCGTGCGCTACGCGAACGGCGCGAGCGTGGGGGAACGACACAACGCCATCCTCCTGCTCATGCTCGCTCCCGAAATGCACCTGGCCTGACCGTGCTCGACCCTGACATCTCCACCGCCGACGCCCTGCGACACCTCCATGTGGCCGAGGTCGATTCCAACGCGATCGACCGCCGACGCTTCCTCCAACTCGTCGGTATGGGCGTCGGAGCTGGCGCGCTGACAAGCCCGATGAGCTCGCTGCTCGACCTCTCGCTGCCCGGTCTCGACCCCTCGGTGTGGGCAGCGGGCCCCGCCGGCCCGAACGACGGGGTGCTGATCGTGATCGGCATGTTCGGAGGCAACGACGGCCTGAACACCGTGGTGCCGATCAACGACCAGCAGTACTACGGCCAACACCGCAGCCTGGCGATCCGTCCGGAGGACACCCTGCCGATCGACGCCGCCACCGGGCTGCATCCCGAACTCACCGCGTTCAAGCAGTTCTGGGATGCCGGACAACTCGCGATCGTCGAAGGCATCGGCTACCCCGACCCCGACCTCAGTCACTTCAATTCGATGGCGAAGTGGATGGCCGGCAGTCCCACCGGGATCCCGACCTCGGGGTGGCTCGGTCGGTGGCTGGACGGGTACCTGGGGGCCACCAAGAATCTCTACGCTGCCGCGCAGATCGGACAGTCGGTTCCGCTGCACCTCGTCGGACGAGCACAACGCGGCACCGCCGTCGCCGCTGGTCGACCGGCCTTCGGTGCATCAGCCAACGCGGGCGACCGCAAGATCTACGCGGCATTGCGCCTCATGGGTGTCGGCGACCCCGCCACCTGGCGTGGGCGGGTGGGTGGGGCAACGATCGACCAACTCGATCTCGCCACCACGCTCGCCCCGCTGATCCCACCGGACGATCAGCTCTCGGACACGCCGCTCGTCGCCGAGTTGGAGGTGATGGCTCGCCTGGTGAACGCCAACTTGGGTCTGCGGGTGCTCAGCGCAGGTTGGGGCGACTTCGACAGCCACGCCGGACAACCGAACCAACACGGGGCCCGCATGCGCGAACTGAACGCAGCGGTTGCCCGGTTCTACCAGGTGCTGTCTCCGGCCTGGTCGAGCCGAGTCACGATCATGACGTTCTCCGAGTTCGGTCGAACGAGTTGGAGCAATGACGGCGCCGGCACCGACCACGGCACTGCTGCGCCGCATTTCGTGCTCGGCGCCAACGTGCGCGGTGGTCGCTACGGGCAGCGTCCATCACTCGCCACGCTGGGACGGTGGGACCGCATGCCGTTCCACGTGGACTTCCGCGACTACTACGGCAGCCTCCTCGACGGTTGGCTCGGAGGCGGCGCGTCCGAGATCCTCGGAGGCCGCCCGGTCCAGGATCTGGGCCTGTTCGCCCGATCGCCCGGCGTCGTGCCACCCGTGGCGCCGGGCGGCGTCCCGAGCACCACCCCATTGCCCACGGCACCGACGTTCGCGTCGTCGGTGGCCGGGAGGTTCGTGGCGCTCGCGCCCCAGCGCGTGTGCGACACCCGTCACGGGCTCGGAGGACACATCGGTCCGATCGGGCCCGGTGAGACGATGGCACTCCAGATCGCCGGCCTGGCAGGTGTTCCGTCGACTGGTGTGCTCGGCGTTGCGGTCAACGTGACGTCGGTGAATCCGTCCGAGCCAGGCTTCTTCAGTGTGTTCCCGTCGGATGTCGCTGCGACCGGCTCGTCGAGCCTCAACACGGTGCCCGGTCGCGCAGTTCCGAACATGGCGATCGTCGGCGTCGGCCCCGACGGCAAGATCGGTGTCTTCAATGCAGTCGGGACCGCAGACTGCATCGTCGACGTGATGGGATACGTGAGCGCCGGGCCGGGTGCTGGGCTCCTGCCGCTCGTCCCGACCCGACTGCTCGATACTCGCACCGGCGTGGGCGCGCCGCTCGCTCGGCTGCGAGGCGGCCAGCGGGTCGATCTCACGGTCGCCGGACTCGGCGGTGTCCCGGCCAGTGGTGTCGATGCGGTGGTCTTGAACGTTGCTGCGCTTCGCCCGACGGTTCCCGGTTTCTTGTCGGTCTGCCCGTCCGGCATGGCGTTGCCCGAGATCTCGAATCTGAACTACGACCCCGGACGGAACGTGCCGAACCTCGTGGTCTGCAAGCTCGGCCCCGATGGCGCGGTCAGCCTGGTCGCCAATGCCGGCGAACTCGACGTGATCGCCGACGTGGTCGGGTGCTTCACCAGCGACGGCGCGAGCCAGGTGTCGATCGCACCGTCCAGGCTGCTCGACACCCGCCACGGCATCGGTGCGCCCGCCGGGCTCGTCGGTGCAAATGCCGAGATCGATGTCAACGTCGTCGGTATCGCCGGTGTCGATCCTGCAGCGACCGCAGTGATCCTGAACGTCACCGCCACGGGGACGACGCAGGAGACCTTCGTGACGGTGTATCCAGACGGCGTCGCCCGACCCGACGCGTCGAGCCTGAACGTCGCCCCGGGCGCAACGATCGCCAATCTGGTCATAGCCAAGGTGGGCGCGAACGGTCGTGTGCGGCTCTACAACCACGCAGGCGGCCTGCACCTGATCGCGGACGTCACCGGCTATTTCCGCTGAACCACGTGCGCGATCGCCGGTAGGTTCGCATCGATGAGCGACAGCATTGATGGCGTTGCGCAGCCCCCTGCATCGACCGACGGCGATCGGCGTGGTCGCTTGCTCGGTATCAAGCTCCGGGCACTCGTCGGCGATCATCTCGGTGGTCCCGTCGACGCTGAACCCCACGGATTCCCCGGCGGCGCTGCGCTCATCCACGACCAGTCAGCATGGGTGCTCGTCGAAGGTCCGGCTGCTCGATCGCTCGGTGCGGCGTTGGCCTGGGCGATTCGGCATGACGCCAGCTCGCTGCACCTCGTTGTCGAGCACGACACCGGGATGTTGGCCCGGCGAGCACAGCGGATCTCGCTCCCGGTGTCGGTGTGGTTCCCCGAGGAACGAACACTCCTGCCCGTCGTGGCCGAGCAACTCGCCGACCCGGCGAGCCCGTCGCCGGATCACCTCGAACTGGTGTCCGTCATCGAAGCCGCCGGCGCAACGGTGAACGTCGAACACGGTGTGGTGGTCGGCGAGGTGCGGGGGCTCGAGGTGTGCCGCGTGGTCGATCAACCCACGGTTGGTCACTTCGCCGAACTCGGTGACATCGACATCGCTCCGCCCGCGCCGGTGACGTCGGTCGATGGAGTGCTCCTCGAAGTCGGCGTGGGAGCGAACGACCGGGAGGCGTTCCGGTTGCTGCACGGAGACATCCCGACGATCGAAGCGCTCGCGGCGGTGGTCGATGCGGTGCTTGCGCACCGGTCGCCGGATGCTCCGCAGCACCCGTTGAACCGTCTCGGCCAGGAGCGCTACCTGCGATGGGAGCTGGAACAGGATCCGGCACTGATGGCGATGTCGTCGGTGTCTCCCGCCGAGCCGCCCCAGCCGCGCCCGAACCTGAAGGATCCGATCCCGTGCGTGGCGCGGGCGGTGACCTCCGACGGGCAGGTGTCGACGCTGGTCTGCTCGGTTGGCGTCGATGTCGATCTCGTCGGTTTCGTCGCCGATGTCCAGGAGATGGTCGACGCCCCCGTGATCGTGGTGCTGCGATCCCGCGACGCTGTGGCGATCACTCGCGACGTGTTGGGCCTGTTGGTCACGCCCGTCGGCCTTCACATCGTCTGACGACGTTCTTCCCGAATCGTTGAGTCGGCTCGATCGCCGACCTGGCGATTCAGGACGGCGAGTAGCCTCGACTCGCCATGCTCGAACGCCTCCGCCATGTCGTCGACGAGTACGAGACGTTGGAGCAGCAACTGTCGGATCCCGAAGTGCTGTCCGACTCCGATCAGCTCCGACGGCTCTCGAAGCGGTACACCGAACTCGGACCGGTCGTCGAGGCGTATCGGCGCCGCGAAGCTCGACGAGCCGACGCCGACGTCGCCCGCGAGATGCTCGTCGGTGCGTCGGGTGCCGAACGCGACATGCTCGTCGCCGAAATCGACGCTGCAGCAGCTGACGCCGAGACGCTCGAGGACGAACTTCGCGAACTGATGCTGCCCGTCGATCCGCACGACACCAAGAACGTGATCATGGAGGTCCGAGGTGCCGAGGGCGGCGAAGAGGCCAACCTGTTCGCCCGCGACCTCTACGAGATGTATCTCGCCTTCTCGGCCTCGCACGGTTGGAAGGTCGAGACGCTGTCGTCGTCGGCGAGTGACATGGGCGGATTCAGCGACATCACCTTCGAGGTGCGAGGGAAGACGGCGTGGCGCAATCTGAAGTTCGAGGGCGGCCCCCACCGTGTGCAACGAGTACCGGTGACCGAGAGTCAGGGCCGGATCCACACGTCCTCGGCGACGGTGACCGTCCTTCCCGAGGTCGACGAGATCGACGTGCAGATCGACGAGCGTGATCTCGACATCGACGTGTTCCGAGCGAGCGGACCCGGCGGGCAGAGCGTCAACACCACCGACTCCGCTGTTCGCGTCACCCATCGACCGACCGGCGTGGTCGTGTCGATGCAGGACGAACGATCGCAGCTGCAGAACAAGGCGCGGGCGATGCTGGTGCTGCGGGCTCGGTTGTTCGAGCTCGCCGAGCGCGAGCGCAATGACGAGTTGTCGGCCGAGCGTCGCTCGCAGGTCGGTGGTGGCGGACGCAGCGAGAAGATCCGCACGTACAACTTCAAGGAGAACCGGGTCACCGATCACCGGATCGGCTTCACCGTGTACCGGCTGTCCGCAATCCTCGGTGGGGAACTCCAGGTGGTGATCGACGCGCTCCAAGCCGACGAACGCTCCCGACTGCTGGCCGACCGCGAATGAGCGGCGCGGAATGAGCGCCGGGAGCGCGAGCGACGGGGAGCAGGTCGACGGCGGGGCCACGGTCACGTGGCGTGAGCTGTGGAGCCAGACCGCTGACGCGGTCGCCGATCGAGCGAGGGCGCGATGGTTGTGTGAGGTTGCGTCGGCAAGTCTCGACGGAGACGACTTCCTCGGCCATCTCGACGAATCGGCAACGGTCCGCATGGTCGCTCATCTCGATGCGATGGTCGCGCGGTACCGCACCGGTGAGCCGCTGCAGTACGTGCTGGGCGAGTGGAGCTTCCGCCATCTCACGCTCGCCGTCGATCGTCGCGTGCTGATCCCTCGTCCGGAGACCGAGTTGGTCGCCGAGATCGCCATCGGTCTCGCTGCATCGTGCTCGCCCACCCGAACGGTGGCGGACCTCGGTACCGGGTCAGGCGCGATCGGGTTGTCGATGGCGCACGAACTCCCACCGCACGGCACCGTCGTGTGGATCACCGACGCGAGCGCCGACGCGATCGATGTGGCTCGGGCGAACCTCGCGGGCATCGGTCCGGCAGCTGCCAACGTTCGAGTCGCACACGGCTCGTGGTTCGAGGCACTGCCCGCTGGCACCCAGTTCGACGTGATCGTGTCGAACCCACCGTATGTCGCCGCCGGGTCGTCCGACCTCGACCCCGGCGTCGGCGACTGGGAACCGCCGGGCGCACTCTTCGCCGGCGATGATGGATTGGACGACATCCGATTGATCGCCGACGGCGCGCTCGGATGGCTGCACCCGGGAGGGAGTCTGGTGCTGGAAATCGGCGCCGACCAGGGCCGAGCGGTCGAGGACATCCTGCGCCAGGCGAACCTGGCCGACGTCGAGATCCGCCAGGACCTCAGCGGACGCGACCGAATCGCGATCGCTCGCCGTCGCTCGCCAGAGCTCGCCGTCGGTCGCCGTCGCGGTTGAGCCTCAGCCGAAGCGCACCGCCACCTGGGCGAGGATGGTGCCTTCCCCTGGGCCGACCTCGTGGTCGACGCCGGCGACGTCGCGGGCCGCGGAGAACAGCGCCGATCGCAGCACGCGGCTGCTGATACGCGTGTCGATCGCATCGAGGAACGCCTCGATCTGATCGCTATCGATGGCGAGGCGGGCCGCTTCGATAGCAGGTCGGATGTACTGCTCGAACGCAGCGCCCTCGTCGCGCCAGTCGGTGCTGATCTCGCGGAGGACGGCGATCTCCTCGTCGCTGATCTTGTCATCCGACAGCATCACGAGCGCCAGCAGCTCGAGTGCGGCCTGGTGTTCGAGATCGGCAGTCGCGTGCACGGCGACACCCCGGTAGAGGTCTTCCAGACGTCGGTTCACGAGGCGTCCTCCGATTCGGTGGGAGTTGATGACGGCGGGAGTGATCGACGGAGGAACTCGAGTTGGTGCAGCAGCAGGTTCTCGGCTACTTCCTCCTGCGGCGTCATGTGGGTGACTCCGACCAGCGGCAGTACCTCGTGTGGGCGTCCAGCGGCGAGCAACGCCGACGAGAACCGCAGCGTGTGTGCGGCGACCACGTTGTCGTCGGCGAGCCCGTGGATCAACAGCAGTGGCCGAGTGAGGTCCGCTGCGAGCGGCAGCAAGGAATTCTCGTCGTAACCGTCGGCGCTGTCGGACGGGTCTCCGAGGTAGCGCTCGGTGTAGTGGGTGTCGTACAGACGCCACTCGGTGACGGGAGCGCCCGCAATCGCCGCGTGGAACACGTCGGGGCGTCGCAGCACCGCCAGCGCTGCGAGGTATCCCCCGAAACTCCAGCCTCGGATGGCAACGCGCGTGAGGTCGAGTCCTGGGACCTGCTCGGCGACGGCGACGAGGGCGTCGACCTGGTCGTCGAGCGTGGGCCCGGCCAGATCCCCGTGCACCGCACGTTCCCATTCGCTGCCCCGACCGGGCGTGCCGCGACCGTCGGCGACGATCACGGCGAACCCTTGGTCGGCGAACCACTGCGATGTGGCGTAGGCGTTGTGGGTCCGAGTCACGCGCAGTGCATGTGGTCCGCCGTACGGGTCGAGGAGGACGGGGAGCGGCGCGTCGTGGTCGGGATCGAAACCGTGCGGCAGCAGCACGGCGACAGCGAGGTTGCGTTCGCCGACCGTGAGCAGCTGCACATTCGGCTCGACCAGCGGAACCTCGGCGAACGACGCGATCTCGTGGTCACCCGATGGTGTTCGAACGATCGTGGTCACCCCCGGTCGGTCGAGTGATGTCGAGCGAACCACCGTGGTCGTTCCACCGACGACGGCCGCATGGATGCCCGGCTCGGTCGTGATCGCACGGAGCTCGTCGTCGGTCCACTGCCACACGTGCAGTTGCGTCGCATCATCGATCGGGTTGGCGCAAAAGATGACACACATCCGAGCGTCGCCATCGGCCGCTCCGTCGACAGCGAGCACCGAGCGCACCTGCAGTTCGGGAGGCGTGACAGGCTCATCGGCGACCATCAGCCGTCGGGCGTCGTCGCGGTCGGCGGTCATCACCAACCGGCCGTCAGTGAGTCGGGCCGGGGTTCCTGCGACGAGTTCGACCCAGACGTCGTCGTAGTCGTGGGAGAGCACAGTGGTCTCACCGCGCGTCGTCCCGGCAGTCGTGTCGACCTGCAGCACCATCGTGCCGCGCTGGTCGCGCGCCTGGGTGAGCAGCGTGAGGCCGGCAGCTGTCCAGTCGACGGCTGCGAGATACGGGAAGAAGTCGCGGTCCCAGTCGACCGGGGTGGTCGAGCCATCGAGCCCGACGAGATGGAGCGTCACGTCCGGGTTCGCAGTTCCGGCGGCCGGGTAGCGGACGGTGCGAGCGGGTTGCTCGGGATGCGCCGGATCGGCGATCACCCACTCGTCGACAGGAGCGTTGTCGACGCGGCAGACGGCCAACGTGTTGCCGTCGGGGCTCCACCAGTACCCGCGGAACCGCCCCATCTCCTCGGCGGCGATGAAGTCGGCGCTCCCCCACGACACCGTGTCGGCATCGACCGATCCGTCGCCCACGAGCACACGTGAGGATCCGTCGAGTTCGCCGATACGAAGGCTGCGACTGCTGACGTAGGCGATTCGTCGAGCGGTCGGGTCAGGTCGTGGATCGAAGACCGGCCCTGCGACCGCGAGCTCACGCGCTCGGCCCGACACCAACCCGCCGGCGAAGAGACGGCCGGCGAGGGCGAACGCGACGACGGTGCTGTTGGCATCGGTCGCGTACGAGGTGATGCCATCCGCCCCCTCGCGCACCCGCTCGCGGCGCGCTCGTTCCTCGGCCGGCAGGTCGGTGCCGCCCTCGTCGGCGGCGAGCAGGACACGAGGATCGGCGACGAGACGCTCGGTGCCGGTCTCGACGTCGAGCACCCAGAGCCCGTTCACCGGATCGGACCCTCCGGAGCTGCGCAGGAAGATCACCCGCCGGCCATCCGGGGACACGGTCACGTTACGGGGCTCGCCGAGCGTGAACCTCTGAGTGCGTGCATGTTGACGGGGGAAGGTGTCGCTCACGTGTCCACTGTAGGAAATCGGCGAGCGCGGGGTGTCACGGATGTGATGGTTGCACCAGGCCCGTCCGTTTGTGTCGGGTGTCCGGTGGACCGGTCCACCGGACACCCGACGCAAACGAAGAGAGGTCAGTGGCTGAAGTGGGCG